>CAZQUR010000037.1:0-26775 GCA_964596535.1 uncultured Desulfobacteraceae bacterium | reverse complement strand
CCGATGACGTACATGGACACATTGACGGCGGGATCTCCGCCGGTTTGTTCCAGGATCTGTTCCAGGAATCGGCGTTGGGAATCCCGGAGTGCTTCAAAAAAAGGCATTTCTTTGGATCCTTTCTTTTATCGATTCCCCTGTTTTCCCCACGGGAGATCACATCTTTCATAAATGCTTCGTATTGTTACGACACACGTCACGAAATTGCAAGGTGCTTGGTGGTACGCCGGCCTGTTTCCTGGATAGGCAAAGAATGGATGGATGGACAAGGATTGACATCGGGGCCCCATCACGGATAGGAATACGATTGGAAAAGATCCTTTCTTTCTTCCCTCAACAATGAGCGAAAATCGACTTTTCATCTCAGCAGGAGGAAGGCACATGCAAGACGCAGTCATTGTCAGTGGTTGCCGGACGGCCATCGGCACCTTCGGCGGAAGCCTGAAAGACGTTCCCGCCGTGGACTTGGGCGCACTGGTGATTCGGGAGGTGTTGAAACGGGTGGGGCTCAAACCGGCGCATGACCAACAGTCGGCGGACTGGGCCCCCCGGCAGCTGAAACCGGACCGGCTCACGGAATTGGAAAAAACGTACGGCGGATGGGAGGAAGACTTACGATCCACGGTGGTGGATGAGGTGATCATGGGCAACGTCCTCCAGGCCGGAATGGGACAGAATCCGGCCCGCCAGGCAATGATCCGGGCCGGTCTTTGGAAGGAAACCCCGGCCTTTACCGTGAATAAGGTCTGCGGGAGCGGACTCAAGGCCATCGCGTTGGGTGCTGCGGCCATTCAGACCGGCCAGGCCGACGTGGTGATCGCCGGGGGTCTGGAAAACATGAGTGCGGTTCCCATGGCCCTTCCCAAGGCCCGATGGGGGCATCGCATGGAGTTGACCGGAAAGGGTGAGGTCCTCGATCTGATGGTCTTCGACGGCCTTTACGAAATTTTTTATGGCTATCATATGGGCATGACCGCTGAAAACATCGCAAGAGCATACGGCATCACTCGGGCGGAACAGGACGCCCTGGGGGTACTCAGCCACCAGCGGGCCGTAAAGGCCATCCGGGAGGGGCTTTGCGCCCGGGAGATCGTGCCTGTGGTCGTCAAAACCCGCAAAAAGGAAACGATTTTTGACACCGACGAACGCCCCATGGAAACGGACATGGAAAAAATGGCCAAACTCCGACCGGCGTTTCTCAAAGACGGGACCGTCACCGCCGGAAACGCCTCCGGGATCAACGATGCGGCGGCCGCCGTGCTTCTCATGAGTCAACAAAAGGCCAAGTCCCTTGAACTGGAGCCCATGGTCCGGATCCGCTCCTTTGCCGCCGGCGGTGTGGATCCGGCATACATGGGACTGGGACCGGTCCCGGCGGTGAAAAAAGCCTTGAAGGCGGCCGGCATGGCCCTTGCCGATGTGGACCTCATCGAGCTCAACGAAGCCTTTGCGGCCCAGGCCATCGGATGCATGCGGGAACTGGGCATCGAGATCGAAAAACCCAACGAACTGGGGAGCGGTATCTCTCTGGGGCATCCCATCGGCGCCACGGGCGGCCGGCAGGTGGTCACCGGCATGCACCAGATGGTCCGCAAAGGGTATACCACGGGCCTGATGACCATGTGTATCGGCGGCGGCATGGGAATGGCCATGGTGCTCGAGCGTTGAACCGCTGTTTCCGTTTCCAAATGTTTTTCCTTTGCCATATGGCCTCTGATTTGATAAAATGTTTGGTTAATTGAAACGGGGGCACCCGGAAAACACCTCACGGCAGGCACGGGGCAGCCTTTTTCGTCGATTCGCGAGGGTATGCCCCATTGCCGGCAGGGAAAAATTTTCAAACGGAAACGAAAAAAACAGTCGCTCATCTTAAATGCGGGAGATACAGGCCAATGAATGCAAGCCGAAAACTGGGAATCGTGGTTTTTTGTGCCGTTCCCGCCATCATCGGCGGGGGCATCGTCTATGGAATTTTTCACAGCTATCCGGCGGTGCTGGCGTATGAAATTCTTCTCCTGTTGGCCGCCGGCGCTTTTCTCAGTCGATAGCGACGGCCCTGGCGGTCTGTAGCGACCCCCTTCCTTGAACCGTCCCGGAATTTTCTTGGCCCCTTGCATGGGAAAGAAAGAGGGGCTGCCGTGACGTCCAATTCCGCTCCCTGCAGGTGAAGAGGTCCGGGATGCCGGAATCTTACGAAAATTCAAATACCGATCCGGCTCGCACCCGGGAAAGCGAAGCGGGTCTTTCCGTTTCGCCCAAAAAAGAAGCGGGGAATTCGGAGAAAAGCATTCAAGAGACAGGTAGTTGGGTGGAAGACGTAAAACCCAAGAATATGATTCTGTGGTTTTTCCTGGCGCTCTTTTTGATCTCCATTTTCATGCTCGGATGGCTCATCTGGCCGTTTATCTCCATCATCATCATGGCGGCCGTTCTCACGGGGATCTTCAGACCGGTCTATTCCCTTTTTCTGAAAAAGGGGATGAAGGCACCGGTGGCATCCGTCTTCACGTGCTTTTTGGTGTTTGTCATCCTCTTCATCCCCATCGTTTTATTTGTGGGAATCCTTTCCAAAGAGGCCTATGATCTGTATCTCATGGCAAGGGACGCGGTCCTGAAAGAAGAAATCCGGGCGCTGTTTGAAAAGAGCCGCATTCTGGATCAGGTGAACCTTTTACTTTCCCGTTTCGATTTCACCTTATCAGGGGATGAATTAAATCAAGCCATCTCCGAGATCGGAAAATCCGTGGGGCTTTTTCTTTACATGCAGGCCAGTGCCATCGCGTCCAATATCTTCAGGTTTGTTTTGAATTTCTTTTTCATGCTGCTCATCATGTATTTTCTGTTGATCGACGGAGACCGGATCGTTTCTTTCATCATGGATTTGTCCCCCCTTCCGGCGGAACAGGACCGGAAGATCATTCAGAAGTTCAAGGACATGGCAGGGGCGATCCTGGTGGTCAACAGTTTAAGCGGGATTGCCCAGGGAATCTTCGGCGGGATTCTTTTTGCCCTCTTCGGGCTGAAATCCCCTTTCATGTGGGGGTTGATCATGGCGATTTTGGCCTTTTTGCCCATTTTGGGGATCGGGGTGATCTTCATCCCCGCCGCCGTTTATCTGGCGTTGTCCGGCCGGATCGAGGCCGCCGTCTTTTTCATCGTGACGTATATTATCGTGACCATCGGCATCGAAAACCTGGTGAAACCCAAACTGGTGGGACACCGGGTCAAGATGCACGTCCTTTTGGTTTTTCTCTCCATTATGGGCGGCTTGAAGCTTTTCGGCATCCTGGGCATCGTTTACGGCCCTTTGGTGGTCACCGCATTTGTCACGCTGACCGACATCTACCACAGCAGTTACCAGAAACTGGTGGAGCCCACGGAAGGATAACCCCGCGCTTCACCCGCCCGGATCCCTCGGGTGGGATGAAACGCCGGAAAGGAAAAAGGAACATCCATGGATCTGCTTCAAAAGGAAAGATCACCCGAAGTCAGCATCGAGAGCGAGATGAAAAAATCGTATCTCGATTATGCCATGAGCGTGATCATCGGAAGGGCGCTGCCGGATGTGCGGGACGGACTGAAACCCGTCCACCGGCGGATTCTTTTCGCCATGAACGAACTGGGAAACGATTGGAACAAGCCGTATAAGAAGTCCGCCCGGATCGTGGGGGATGTCATCGGTAAATATCATCCCCACGGTGATGTGGCGGTTTATGACACCATCGTCCGGATGGCGCAGGGTTTTTCCATGCGGTACCCTCTGGTCGACGGGCAGGGGAATTTCGGTTCCATCGACGGGGATCCCCCCGCCGCCATGCGGTATACGGAGATCCGGATGGCCCGCCTGGCGCACCAGATGCTGGCCGATCTGGAGAAGGATACGGTGGAATTCGTCCTCAACTACGATGAATCCCTGACAGAACCGACGGTGCTGCCCGCCGCCATCCCCTCCCTGCTCATCAACGGGTCATCGGGTATCGCCGTGGGGATGGCCACCAATATTCCCCCCCACAACCTGACGGAGGTCATCGATGCCCTGTGCGCCGTCATTGACCGGCCCGAAATCGGAATCGAGGAGATTATCGAAATCCTTCCGGGGCCCGATTTCCCCACGGCCGGGATCATCTATGGCACCTCCGGGATCCGGGAAGCTTACCGTACCGGTCGGGGCATCATCCGCACCCGGGCCCGGGCCATCGTTGAAAAGGACAAGCGGACCGGAAGCGAAACCATCGTCATCAACGAACTCCCCTATCAGGTCAACAAGTCCAGGCTCATCGAAAAAATCGCCCAGATGATGAAGAACAAGCAACTGGAGGGGATCCGGTACATCCGGGATGAGTCGGATCGGGAGGGGATGCGCATCGCCATCGGTCTCAAGAAGGAACAGATCTCCGATGTGGTGGTGAACCAGCTGTACAAGCAGACCCAGATGGAGACGAGTTTCGGGATCATCTTTCTGGCCATCGTCGACAATCAGCCCGAATTGTTGAACTTGAAGGCGATACTGGAGCATTTCATCCGGCACCGGAAAACGGTGATCCTCCGGCGCACCCGTTACGACCTGGCCAAGGCCGAAGAAAAGGCCCATATCCTGGAAGGGCTCAAGATCGCCCTGGACAACCTGGATGCCGTGGTGGCGCTCATTCGGAAGTCCACGTCCCCGAAAGAAGCCAAGGAGGGGCTCATGGACCGCTTTGCCCTGACGGCGATCCAGGCCCAGGCTATTTTGGACATGCGCCTCCAGCGCTTGACCGGGCTCGAACGGGAAAAAATCCTCGAAGACTATGTGGCCACCATCAAAGATATCGCCCGGTTCAGGGAAATTCTTTCAAGCGACCGGATTGTTTTGGGGCTGATCAAGGAAGAACTCTACAAACTCCGGGAAGATTTCGGAGATGCGCGCCGGACGCAGATCGTGGAAGAAACCAGGGAGATCACCCTCGAAGACATGATCGTGGAAGAGGATATGGTGGTGACCGTTTCGAACAGCGGTTACATCAAGCGGAATCCGGTCTCCCTATATACCAGCCAGCACCGAGGCGGAAAAGGAAAGACCGCCATGGGGACCAAGGAAGAGGATTTCGTCTCTTTGCTCTTCGTGGCCTCCACCCATCATACCTTCCTCTTTTTCACAAACCTGGGGAAGGCTTACTGGCGCAAGGTCTATGAAATTCCCCAGGCCGGCCGGATGAGCCGGGGAAAAGCCATCGTCAACTTGTTGAACCTGGAAAAAGAAGAGCGGGTGAGCACGATTCTTTCGGTGCCGTCCTTCGAACCGGGAACGTACGTGATCATGGCCACGGAAAAGGGGACCATTAAAAAGACCGATCTGATGGCCTTCAGCCGGCCCCGTTTCGGGGGGATCATCGCCATGTCCCTGGCCGAGGGGGATTCCCTCATCTGCGCCCGGATCACCGACGGCACCTACAATGTCTTTTTGGGCTCCGCGGAGGGGAAATCCATCCGCTTCCATGAATCGGATGTGCGCCCCACCGGCCGCACCTCCATGGGGGTGCGCGGCATGGATCTGGAATCCGACGACCGACTGGTGGGGATGGAAGTGTTAAGCCACGGGCAAACGCTCTTTACGGCCACGAAAAACGGCTTTGGAAAGCGCACCTCCATCGACGAATACCCTGTCCAGCGGCGGGGGGGGAAAGGCGTGATCACCATCAAGACCACGACCCGGAACGGGAAGGTCGTCTCCATTCTGTTGGTGGAAAATTCGGATGAAGTCATGCTCATCACCAATTCGGGAAAGTTGATCCGGATCCCCATCAGCGGTATATCGGTCATCAGTCGGAACACCCAAGGGGTGAAGTTGATGGGGATGGAGCCGGGGGAACGGGTGACCGGGGCGGTCCGGATTTCCGAGACCCTAGAGGCGTGATCCGGAGGCAGGCATGCATCTTCCCATTGCGGAAATCAACGTGGGTGTCGTCGGTGGCGGGAGCTGGGGAAGCGCCATCGCCCACCTTCTGGCGCTCAAGGGATTCCGGGTGGACTGGTGGATCTGGGAGGCCGAAGTGCGGGAGCAGATCCGTGAATCCCGGGAAAACCGGATTTTTCTCCCCGGTGTTCTCTTGTCCCGAAACGCCGTGCCCACGGACGACTTTGGAAAGGCCCTAACGGGAAAGGACGTGGTGATGGTGGTCGTCCCTTCCCATTTTTTCAGGGACGTGGCGCGTCAAATGGCGGATTTTGTAGAGGAAAAGACGCTTTTGGTATCGGCGTCCAAGGGGATCGAAAACGAAACCCAGCTTACCATGTCCGCCCTTTTGCAGGCGTCGGTGCCCACCATCACACCGGATCGGATCGCGGTTCTTTCCGGCCCCACCTTTGCTGTGGAGGTGGCGCGGCAGGTCCCTTCGGTGGCCACCGTCGCTTCCCCGGCGCCCAAAACCGCCTTTTTCGTCCAGCACGTGCTGGCCACGCCCTTTTTCCGGGTTTACACCTCCGATGACGTGATCGGGGTGGAACTTTGCGGTGCCTTGAAAAATATTATCGCCATCGCCAGTGGCATCGTGGATGGACTGAACCTCGGGTTGAACACCCGTGCCGCCCTGATCACCCGGGGGCTTGCCGAAATGCGGCGGCTGGGACGCGCCCTGGGCGCGGATCCGGACACCTTCCCCGGGCTTGC
Organism: uncultured Desulfobacteraceae bacterium; assembly: GCA_964596535.1. Taxonomy (GTDB): domain Bacteria; phylum Desulfobacterota; class Desulfobacteria; order Desulfobacterales; family UBA2156. The sequence continues at coordinate 20,129 of CAZQUR010000037.1, read as the reverse complement.
GGGGATGGGGGATCTGGTCCTGACCTGCACGGGGGACTTAAGCCGGAATCACACCGTGGGGAAAAGGATCGGGGAAGGCATGCCCCTGCCCGAGATCCTTTCCGGGATGCGCATGGTGGCCGAAGGGGTGAAGACCGCCAAATCCGTTTATGCCCTCTCCCGCCGGTTCGGCGTGGAAATGCCCATCTGTAACGAAGTCTACCGCATTCTTTACGAGGATGCCGTCCCGGCCGAGGCGCTGCACCGCCTCATGACCCGGGAATTGAAACAGGAAAAGGATGAAACATAATCGGATCGCCAAAGCGAACACCCCGCCCGATTCGAGAAAAGGGCACCGGAAAAGGCTGCGGGAGAAGTTTCTGACATCCGGACTCTCCGGGTTTCACGATTACGAAGTCATCGAACTCCTGTTGACCCTGGGAACCCCCCGGAAGGATTGCAAGGACGCGGCCAAGGCGGCGTTAAAGCACTTCAAGTCCCTTCAGGGGGTCCTGGAGGCCCATCCCTCGGAATTGTGCACCGTTCCGGGTATCGGTCCTAAAAACCTCTTCGGAATAAAGCTGATCAAGGCGGTGGCGGATCGGTACCTGGAAAAGGCCATTCTCCACAAGGATCCCGTTTGTAATTCCAAAACCCTGTTTGAATATCTCTTTCACATCCTGCGGGACAAGCGCCGGGAATCCTTCATGGTCCTTTTTCTGGATGCCAAAAACAGAATCACCGCCGTGCAGACCCTCTTCGAAGGAACACTGACGGCAAGCCAGGTCTACCCCCGGGAAGTGGTGGAATCGGCGTTGCATCACCGGGCGGCGGCGGTGATCTTCGTCCACAACCATCCTTCCGGGGATCCGGCGCCCTCTCCGGAGGACTTTGCCGTGACCCGGCAACTCGTGTTCGCCTGCAAGGTGATGGGCATCCACGTCCATGATCATCTGGTCATCGGCGACAACCGGTATTTCAGTTTTGCGGATGAAGGACACATGGCAAAAATAAGACAAGAATACGAACAGCAGGCGAAAACCCCTTCACCGGTGATCAGACCGAAGGATCCCCTTCCATGAATCCCCGGAAAGGGGCCAAACCCTTTTGTTTCGGCAAGCTTGAACGCGTTTTTCCGATGGGTTCACGGGGGCTCCGGGAGACTCCCGAATCCTGTTTACCGTGTCTCTTCCGGGTCGAATGTTTACGGGCCGCCATGGATCAGGCGGAAGGATTGACGGTCCGGGAGGAAACCGTGGACCGGGCCTATGCCGCCGGGGTGATCGGTTTCTGGGCGCGCTGGTCCAAAAAGAAGACGCTTCGGCAGGAGATGGAAAAACGCCGAAAAGAGAAACGATCCCAATCCAAACAAGGAGGCGAATCATGAAATCCATTGATCAGATCGATGCGGGCGGAAAAAAAGTTTTGGTCCGGGTGGATTTCAATGTCCCCCTGGACGCGCAAAGACAGGTGCGGGATGACCTGCGGATCCGTACGGCATTGCCGACCCTGAAGCATCTGATGGCCAAAAAGGCCCGGGTGATTCTGGCCTCCCACCTGGGAAGGCCCAAAGGGAAAAAGGTCCCGGAACTCTCCTTGCAACCCGTGGCCGACCATTTGGGCCGGATCCTGGGCCAGGACGTGGGGATGGCGCCGGACTGCATCGGTTCGGAAGTGGACGACATGGTCTCTCGGTTGAAACCGGGGCAGGTGCTCCTTTTGGAAAATCTGCGCTTTCACGAAGGGGAAGAAACGGATGACGACGCCTTCGGATCGGCCCTGGCCGCTTTGTGCGATGTCTTTGTCAACGATGCCTTTGCGGTGTGCCACCGGGCCAATGCTTCGGTTTCCGCCGTCACCCGCCATGCGCCGGTGTCCGTGGCGGGGTTCCTTTTGAAACAGGAACTCGATTATGCCGACCAGGCGCTGCACAATCCCCGGCGGCCTTTTGCGGCCGTGGTGGGAGGGGCCAAGGTGTCCACCAAGCTCGGGGCCCTGGAAAACATCCTGGAACGGGTGGATAAGCTTATCCTCGGGGGGGCCATGGCCAACACTTTTCTGGCGGCGGCCGGAACCGACATGGGGGAATCCAAAGTGGAAACGGATATGGTGGCGGCCGCCGCCGGGATCATGACCCGGGCGGCAAAGAAGCGGATTCCCGTCTATCTCCCCGTGGATGGGGTTGCGGCCGAGGGGTTCGATACCGACGGGCCGATCCGCAAGGTGCCGATGCAGGAGGTGCCCTCCCAATGGATGATCCTGGATATCGGCCCGGCTTCCCTTACCCTTTTCTCCCAGGCCCTTTACGACGCCAAAACCATTGTTTGGAACGGTCCCCTGGGGGTCTTCGAGAAGGATGCCTTCAGCCGGGGAACCCTCGGCATGGCCCACTGCCTGGCCGAATGCCATGCACTCACCGTGGTTGGCGGGGGGGAAACCGCGGAAGCCGTCCAGAAGAGCGGTCTTGCCGATCGGATCTCTTATATCTCCACCGGAGGCGGTGCCTTTCTGGCGTTGATGGAAGGTAAGGAACTCCCGGCCGTCGCCGCCCTCAAAGAGGCGGGGGGTCCGGGATCGATGTAACGCACCGTGCAGGTCTTCCCGGATGCAGGAAAACAAACGCCCTTTGAAACGGTACGGATTTGTCATCCTTTTGATTGTCGTTCTGGCGTGGGTCGGATATGCCCACCGGGTGTTTTTGTGGGAACAGTCGACGCATCTGTACCGGATCTTGGCGGATCGGGAGGAAATCAAGCACGTGGTGACCGGTTTCGATTCCCTGGGGCCGGTGGTCTTTATCCTGATCCAGTTCCTGCAGGTACTCTTCGCACCGGTTCCGGGAGAGGCCACCGGATTCATCGGGGGGTTTCTCTTCGGATCCGTCAAGGGGTTTGTCTTTTCCACCATCGGATTGACGGCGGGATCGTACCTGAATTTTCTCATCGGCCGACTTTTGGGGAAGCGATACGTCCGCAGGGTGATCCCCCAACCCCAACTGGACCGCTTTGACGCCTTTTTCAGACACCGGGGCCTCATCATTGTATTGATCTGTTTTTTGATCCCGGGTTTTCCCAAGGACCTCTTGAGCCTTTTTCTCGGGATCACCCCTATCCCGGTCAAGGCCTTCGTTCTGATGGCGTTTGTGGGGCGCATGCCCGGTACCTTGATGCTGAGTATTCAGGGCGCCTTTTTATATGAAAAGCGGTACGGTTTTCTCCTGGGGGGCGTTCTCCTCGGCGGCCTTTTGCTTCTCGGTGTTTATCTCTACCGAGAAAGGCTTTATCGGTGGATTGAACGAATGAACATCAGATTGTGAAGATTCAGTATTGACGGATCGCTCAGTGGCGCGTATAGAATGTAAGAGTTTCAATAACACAGGCGATCTGCGAAAATGCACCCAGGGAGACGATTTTGACGCACTGGCTCTATCGGGAAGAACTCAGCAAGGCCGAGCGGTTACGGCGTTCCTACTACGAGCTGCTCCGGGATGATCTCGATGGGTACACGCTGCAGTATGCGTTGATCGATTCCTACCGCAATTTTGCCTCCAAAAAGATCCCTTACCCTTTTGTGAAAAAGCGCGAACTCAAGCCCAGGGGCCGGATTCCGGACGTGGAATGGGATTGCCAGAACGCTTTTTTGCTGATATTTTTGGAAAACGGGCTTCCCGGTACCCATAAGAAATACATCCGGTTCTTCGAAGACAACAAGACCACCAAGTCCAACCTGCTGCAATCCGCCGCCCTGACGCTGTCCGACAAATATGATCGAACCGAAAAATATCTGGAGTCGGTCCATTTCGCCGATTTTTTAAAAGAGCTTCTTCCCGTGGATTACGCGCTTCTGATTCAGCGGGATGCGTCCCGCAAATCACGGAACCAGTATGTCCTTTCCCATTTTCATGTCAAGATCGACTGGCCCATTGTGGAAGCCGCCGAAGACCTGGCCCGCCGGTTGCGTTACATCTCCAAGGATATCTATGAAAAAGGCGACAAATACGCCGAGGATATCCAGAAAAAATTTTTTGAATATTATGCCCTTCCGGCCATGGTGGGGGGGCGGCGCACCGCCGCCATTGTGGCGGCCCAGTATCTCAGGCGGATTCCCTGTATTACCACGGTTTATACGGGAAGCTGCGAATCCCGGGCCTTGTATCGAATCTCCGAAAGGGGGGTGTCAAAGGCTGTCTTGATCAAGCTTTCCGAAAAAGAAGTGGAACAGATCTGTCAGGAAAAAGGGATCCCGGTCCGGCGATTCCGGCAGACGTACGGGGTGGCCTCCGAAAAGGACGGAGACGTTTGTATTTTTCAAACCAGTTACGCCCATACCAGCCATGCGCGTCCCTCCGATGACGGAAAACTGCGGGAGGTCAAACCGGATTTGAACTGGATTCGGGTGGATGCGCAGCATCTGCTTCCCAAGCCCGGTGTATGGAAGCACGCCCCCATTCCGCTCAACGTGATCTATTCCAAAATCTTGGGGCCCATCGAAGAAGACGGGGGCGTGTAAGTCAGGGAAGCGTGCGGGGCGCTTCATCCACCTGATGGAGCATGGCGATTTCGTCACAGTCCGGGAACTTCACGCACATCATGCAATCGGCCCAGATCTTGTAGGGCAGTTCCGACCGGTCGATTTGCACGAAACCGAAGCGTGCGAAAAAACCCGGCCGGTAGGTCAGGGTGAAAATTTTTTTTACGTGGTAGGCGTTCGCCTCTTCAATGGCCACACGGGCCAACCGGCTCCCGATCCCCTTGCGAGTGAATTCCGGATGGACCGCCAAGGAGCGGATTTCCGCCAGGTCTTCCCAGCAGAACTGGAGGGCGCAGCACCCCAGAACCCGACCGGTCCTTTCCTCCTCGGCCACGAAAAAATCCCGGATATGATCATAAATCTTGCTCAAGGGCCGGGGCAGCAGTTCCCCCTTCCGGCTGTAATCCTGCAAGAGGTGATGGATGGCCGGAATATCGGCAAGCGCTGCTTTTCGAATATGGGGTGCCGGGAGGTTCTTTTCGTTTTGGGGCGTCTTCAATACCACTTCCTCAGGCCAAAGGGGATGCCGCCTGAAACGGCTTCACGGCGCTTCTGAAACCTTTCTTTTATTGTGATCGGATGTAACCCGATTTGAAGGGCTCTTATATCACGTCCTCGTACCAGTGCAAGCCCTCTTCTTTATTCCGGGAGAATCTCAACGGTTTTCGGAAAAAGTGCCTTGACGGCGTCTTCGAAAGGCGCTTCGGAAAGGCGTCCGGCGTCCGGATCCAGAAACAGGAAGACGCCGTCGTCGGGAACATCGAAATGTGCGTAGCCGGAATCGGCCAAAGCCGTTTCCATGAAATCGGTCCAAATGGGAAGCGCGGCCTTGGCGCCGGTCTCCCCTTTTCCGAGGCTCCGGGGGAGGTCTTCTCCCAGCCGGACGCCGGTCAAAAGAAATGGCGTGTAGCCGATGAACAAGGCGTCTTTGCAATCATCGGTGGTTCCGGTCTTCCCGGCCACGGGGCGGCCCAGCGCCCGTGCCCGCTTTCCGGTCCCCTCTTCAATGACGGCCCGAAGCATGTCTGTGATGACGGCCGCCCCCATGGGGCGCATCAAGACCCGTTTTTGGGGTTCCGGCGCCCAAAGGATGCGTCCGTCGGCGCTTTGGACTTCGGTCACGCATTCGGGGTGGACCCATTCCCCTTTGTTGGCGAAAACGCCGTAGGCGGCCGTCAGTTCGAGGAGCGTGACTTCGGACGTCCCGAGGGCCAGGGAAAGGTTCGGGGCAAGGGGGGATTGAATCCCCGCCGCCCTGGCGAAGCGGGTCACACATGCGGGTCCCACCCGTTCAATGAGACGGATGGTCGGAATGTTCTCCGAGACGGCCAGGGCTTTTCGCATCGTCATCTCCCCCTGAAAGGCCCGGGAAAAGTTCTCGGGCCGCCATTCTTCACCGTCATGACCGCCCCGGAAAACAAGGGGGGTATCGAGCAGCATCTGATTCTGGAGAAAACCGTTTTTCACGGCACAGGCATAGACAAACGGCTTGAACGCGGAGCCGGGCTGCCGTTTCGCCGATGTCGCACGGTTGTATGGGCTTTCCTTGAAATCCTTTCCCCCTACCATGGCCAGAATCGCACCGGACGACACGTCCATGGCGACGAGGGCGCCCTGGGGATCCGGGTTTTCGATCCGGGCGCGGACCATGCGGTCTTCGAGGGCGGAGAGGCCGTTTTCCACGGCGCTTTCGGCGGCCGCCTGCAGGGGTATGGACAGGGTGGTCTTGATGGTCAGTCCGCCCTTGTACAACAGGTCCGCACCGAGTTGCCTTTCAAGGTGTTTTTGGACGTACTCCACGAAATAGGGGGCGCGCCGGATCTCATGAACAGCATTTTTACAAACGACCGGCGCGTGTAAGGCGTGCCGAAAATCCGTTTCCGTGATGATGCCCAAATCCCGCATCTGCTTGAGAACCACGTTGCGTCGCTTCTCGGCCCTTTCCGGATGGACCCGCGGTGAAAACCGGGACGGTGCCTTTGGAAGTCCCGCAATGAGGGCGCACTCGGCAAGGTTGAGGGATTCAACCGGTTTGCCGAAATAGATACGGGCCGCCGCTTCCACCCCGTAGGCGCCGCTGCCCAGGTATACCTCATTCAAATACAGTTCCAGGATCTCGTCTTTTGAAAATCGGCGCTCGATCTGGACGGCCAAAACCGCTTCTTTGATTTTCCGTGAAAGGCTTTTTTCCGGGGTAAGGAAAAGGGTTTTAGCCAATTGTTGGGTGAGGGTGGAAGCGCCCTCCACGAACTCGCCGGCGACGATGTTTTTCACCACGGCCCGGAGGATGCCCTTCAGATCCACGCCGATATGATCGTAAAACTGCCGGTCCTCTGTGGCAAGGATCGCCGATTTCAATGTCTTCGGGATGCGGCTCAACGGAACCGGATTTCTTTTCTCATGGAACAACTCGGTCAGCAAGGCGCCTTCCGTGGAATACATGCGGGTGACCGCCGGCGGTTTGTACTCCTGAAGGGCACGGATTTGAGGGAGATCCCGTGTAATCGCGAAAAAGGCGCCGGCCGTCGCCCCGAATAAACACGCCCCAACAAAAAAGAGTGCCATGGACAGCACGTGCCTTGATTTTTGGGTTTGGTTCTTTCCCATAGTGCTTGACGAAAATTCAGGGGTGGTTTAAAACCAAAGAAAAAGGAGGTCGACCATGGATCATGAGCACACCCATGCACATCATACGCCAAATGCGCTGTCATTTGAAGAGAAACTCATCCGTCTCGTGGAGCATTGGATCAAACATAATGAAGACCATGTCAAAACCTACCGGGATTGGATCGCCCAGGCCCGCAAGCAAGGATTGACAGCGGCGGCGGACCGACTCGAAGAGGCGGTTTCCATGACCGAAGCCACCACCGATAAATTCGATCAAGCCCTTTCCGTACTCCATCGCAGATGACCGGGACCGCGGTCCTACGGCGGTCACCATATCCACGGCGATCTTTTCCGAAAAATTCCCCTGTATTTTTATATCCTCTTGACATTTCAAGAAAAACAGGATAACGAAACGCAGGGTCTCAAAAAAGGCCGGCGGAAACACCGACCCGAAAATCCGCGCAGCAGCCCTTTCGCCCAAGAGGCCGAAACGCTTGCGTCGGGTTCTATCATTTTGTTCTGTTTGCCGGAATCTCTCATTTCTCTGATCACGTCCTGGATCCGCCCTGACGCGGCCCAAATCGAAACCCGGATAGAACCGTTTCGCCTCTGCGGGGTGGAAGCGTCTTCCGCCATAGACCCCGGGAGGGACTGCAATATGGATGCGTATCCCGATACCTGCATTTCCGGTGCGGATTTGCGGGCATACACGGAAGGAGGGAAAAATGAAGAATCTTCGGTTGAATTATGATACTCTGGTCAAAATTTCCCGCTCTTTGTCAAAATCCAAGGATCCCGAAACGATCATCAAGATGACGGTGGAGAGCATCCGATCCGCCCTGGATATCAAAGGATGCGCGCTTTTTTTGATCCATCCGAAAACCAGGGAACTGGAGTTGGCCGCCTCGGTGGGGCTCAGTGAGGAGTATCTGACGAAAGGCCCGGTGAGCGCCCTGCGCTCCATTTCCGATTCCTTGAAGGATGGACCGGTGGCCATTTATGATGTCAGGGACGATCCCCGGATCCAATACCCCGAAGAAGCCGAAAAAGAAGGGATTGCCTCCATTCTCGCTGTGCCCATCACGATGGGGGATGCCGCCATCGGCGCCATCCGCGTGTATACGGCGGAAAAATGGGAGTTCACCCTGGACGATGTCAATTTCGTCCAGGCACTGGCCCAGATCGTGGGCATCCTCATCGAAATGACCCGGCTCTACCAGGGCCAGAAGGGATACATCGAGGTGCTGTCGTCTTTTACGGAATCGCCCCAGCTCTAGTTTGTGTTCCGTGTCTTTAACGCACGACAATCCAGGAAGCGTCCGTGAAACCAAGAAATCCGGAGTGGAAATCCCGGCTGGTACCCCCCGAGGCCGTGATTCAAAAAATCAGACCCGGTATGGCGATCTTCATGAGTACCGGCGTGGCCGAACCCCGGACGATGGTCCGGCATTTAATGAAGTCCAAGTCCGCGAACCTGGAAGACCTGGAACTGATTCAGCTGGTCAGCTTCGGGGACGCCATTTCCCTTGAAGCGCTGCAATCGAAAAATTTCCGGTTAAAGACCTTCTTTTCGGGATGGGTGTCCGATCGTGCCATTCGACAGGGGTGGGTCGATTTGATTCCGAGCCGGTTTTCGCGGATCGCCCGGTTCATCTCGGACCGGCGGATTCCCCTCGATGCCGCCATCGTTCAGGTGTCCCCGCCCAACGATGCCGGTTACTGCAGTCTGGGCATCTCCGTGGACGTGGCCTGGGAAGCCCTGGAACGCGCCGCCATCAAGGTCGGGGAAATCAATCCCCACATCCCCGTCACCTTCGGAGACACCTTTGTCCCCGTCTTTGAATTCGATGACCTGATTCTTTCCAAAGATCCCCCCATTTACTTTGAGCGCTGGCCGGTGGATCCGGTGATGGATCAGGTGGGGCAAAACGTGGCCGCCCTCATTGAAGACGGCGCTTGCCTGGCCTTTTCCATCGGGCCCCTGTATGAAGCCCTGGCAACGCATTTAAAGTCCAAGCGGCATTTGGGGATCCATTCTCCTTTTTTCACGGATCCTTTGATGGAACTGATGGAAAGCGGCGCCGTCACCAACCGCCGAAAGGAAAGCTATCGGGGGAAATCCCTTACGTCCTATGCCTTTGGGACACCCGCGCTCATGGCATGGCTCAACGGGAATCCCCTGGTGGAATTCCAGCGTATTGCCAAGGTTTTCGATCCCTTGATCATCGGTCGGAACCCGAAATTCATCACGGTCATATCCGCCAAAAAGGTCGATCTTTACGGCCGGGTCGCCCTCAAAACCGGGAAAGGGAATGTGGCCACGGGTCCCGCGGAAGTCATGGATTTTTTCCACGGCGCCGAGCTTTCCGAGAACGGGCGCACCATTTTCGCACTGGCCAGCAAGGAGGGTTCGGGGAAGGCCAATATTGTCCTGACCGTCAGGGAGATGCCCAATGCCTTTGACATGTTCGAATCCGTGACCACGGTGGTGACGGAGTTCGGCACCGCCCATCTGGAGGGACGCACCTTGCGGGAACGTGCCCAGGCCCTCATCGAAATCGCTCACCCGGATGATCGGGCCGATCTCGTGGAACAGGCCAAGGCCGCGCATATTCTGTATCCGGACCAAATATTTTTAAAAGAAAGCGGGCGGCTGTATCCCAAAGACATCCTTGTGGAACAGGCCTTCAAAAACATCACGGTTCGCTTCCGGCCCATCAAGCCGTCGGATGAAGAAGGGATGCGGCGTCTCTTCTACCGTTTTTCCGACGAGACGAATTATTCCCGCTATTTTCATTCCCTCAAGAGTATGCCCCATTCGCGGATGCAGGAATACGTGAATGTGGACTGGAGCAAAGACATGTCCATCGTGGGGCTGACAGGCGAAGAAGGGAAGGGCCGTATCATCGCCGAAGGACGGTATCTCAGAACCCCCGGCAGCGGGGATGCGGAAGTGGCCTTTATCGTGGATGAAGCGTATCAGGGATACGGGATCGGCACCTTTTTATACCGCCTTCTCACCCGGTTGGCCAGAGAACGGGGGATCGAAGGATTCGTCGCCGATGTCCTGTTTACCAACCTGGGAATGATGAAAGTGTTCCAGAAAGGGGATACTCCCGTCCACGCCCAACTGGAAGGAGGCGTCTATCACCTAAGGATTCCCTTCGACGCCCGATGAGCGATTCTCCCACCCATTCCATTATCCATTGTTATGCAAGGTATCAAATTGTTCGGAATCCGGCAAGGGCGATAGCCAGGAAAGCCCACAGGGCCGCGGACAGGAGCATGAGATCACATGCCCGGCGGATATGGTAAGGTCCGGCTTTTCCTAAGCCCACGCCGATGACGGGTTTTTCCACCCGGACGCACTGGTATACGTTCGGCCCTCCCAGGGTGATCCCCAGTGTGCCCGCAAAAGCGGCTTCGGGGTACCCTGCGTTGGGACTGGCGTGGCGGTTTCCTTCCCGCAGGGCGGTTTTCAGCGCCTTTATCCCGGTCCCGGCAAGGAGGGCGGCGGCAAGGGCGATGACGAAAATGGAAATCCGGGCGGGGATGAAATTGGCGGCATCGTCGATTTTGGCGGCGGCCTTGCCGAACAGGTGATACCGTTTGTTTTTATATCCGATCATGGAGTCGAGGGTGTTTACCATTTTAAAGGCCATGGCCAAGGGCCCTCCGCCCAGGACGGCGTAAAACAGCGGGGAGATGACGCCGTCCACCAGGTTCTCGGCAAGGGATTCCACGGTCGCCTGGGAGAGCTTTTCCGTATCCAGCGCGTTGACGTCCCGGCCGACGATCATCCCCGTTTTTTGCCGCGCTTCCGTCAAGCGATTCTGCCGGAGCGGTTGAAAAATCGCCGTGCCCGCATCGGCCAGGGATCGGGCGGAAATGCTGTAATAGATCAAAAGCGTTTCCAAACTATCGGCCAAAACAGGATGAACCCCCTCGGCCAAGACCAGAAGCCCCCCGCAAAGAGCCCATGTCCCTCCGATCAGGAAGACCGCCAAGAGAGCACCGGAGAGCACCCGGTTCACGGAAAGGTTCCGGAAAAACCCCTCCAGGGCCGCGATGCCTTTTCCCATCCATCGGATCGGATGGGGAAGCCATTTCGGGTCCCCGAATATAAAATCCAGGACGAAAGCCCCTGCAATCATTTCCCAGAGCGCCATCGGCTCTTTTACCCCTTTTTTTCAAAGGAAATTTTCAAGAAAAGATACTTTAAATGTCTTGTCATTGGGCACCGATCGTTTTAAAGATGTCTATCAGACCCCGCACATGGGATCAAGCACCCGGCCGCCTTCTCGTTTCAAATCGGAATAAGGCTTTTTCTGCAGCGATGCCGGTGCCGGATACGGAACGTACTCATTTATCGGGTCAGGTCATTGATGCATCCCAAAAGACTTCTCATGGTTTTTACGGGATTGATCGGATGATGTTTTTATATGCGCCGTGAAAGCGTTTGCATTCCGAGTGGATTTATGCGTATAAAAGGACCGAAAAGGTAAGCGCTTCAACACAAGAAAATACAAAGGACGGAGATTCATGGGACGGATTCTCGTGATCGATGACGACACACAGTTTCGTTCAATGATCCGCACGCTCCTGGAACGCCAAGGCCACGACGTTTTGGAAGCCCCGGACGGCGAAGCGGGGATCAGACTTTTTGAGGACCAAGGAGCGGATCTCATCGTCACGGATATCGTGATGCCCAATAAGGAGGGGCTGGAAACCATCATGGAACTGAGGCGCAAGGTACCCCGCCCCAAAATCATCGCCGTGTCCGGGGGCGGCCGGATCGGTCCGGAATCCTATCTTCAGCTGGCGGAAAAATTCGGTGCCGTGAAGGTTTTCAGCAAACCGTTCGATCTGAAAGCATTTTTACAAGCCGTACAGGAAGCGCTTTCCGTTTGACCGGCCGTGCAAAATTCCCGGACGACCGTTTTGTAAAACCCGATATGCCGGTGCATTGGATCCGCCGATTTCCCCCCTTTTTCTATTTAATGACCGCGCCCTTATGTTGGGCCGGGAATGTCGTGTTGGCTCGGGGAATCCATGAACAGATCCCGCCCGTGGCCTTTGCCTTCTGGCGATGGACGACAGCCTTTTGCCTGTTGTTGCCTTTTGGATATCGATTCCTCCGGCGGGATTGGCACACCGCCGGCCGGTACTGGAAAACCCTGATCTTTTTGTCCGTAACCGGTATTGCCGGTTTCAATACCCTCCTTTACAAAGCCGTCCATACCACGACGGCCGTCAACAGCGCCCTGATTCAAACCGCCATGCCGGCGGTGATCATTCTCATCTCCCTGGTCGTTTTCAGGGAAAGCGTAACGGTGGTCCAGATTGCGGGTGCGATTCTGTGTATGATCGGCGCGACCTGGGTCGTGGTGCGGGGGGAGTGGTTTCAAATCTTTTCCATCGAATGGGTCCAGGGGGATGTCCTGATGATGATGGCGGTGGTGCTGTATGCGTTTTATTCCACGTTTTTAAGGAACCGGCCCCCGATCCATCCCGTCAGCTTCATGCTATTGACCTTTTTTCTCGGGCTTTCCGGGCTTTTCCCCCTTTATCTGTGGGAACGGTTCGTCATCGGACCTTTCCCGGTGGATATGGGCATCCTCGCGAGCATCCTGTATGTGGCTGTTTTTCCGTCCATCGTGGCCTATTTCTGCTGGAACCGCGGGATCGAGCTCATCGGCGCCAATCGCGGAGGGCTTTTCATCAACCTTATTCCGATCTTTGCATCGATTTTGGCCGTCTTCTGGCTGGGAGAAAGATTGCAGGCGTATCACGCCATGGGCATGCTCTTGATTTTCTCCGGCATGCTCCTTTTCAATCGAAAACCAAAAAGGCAATAAGGCCGGGGCGAAAGGTCGTCTTTTTTTTAAAAAGCGGTTTTATGGGACGGATAAAAAATCATCTCATCTTTTCACGGAAATCGTCTTTTAGACGATTTTCAGCCCCCTTTTCCCTCCTTTACAAATAAACGGTAACAAGATCGGATTTTTATGACTTCATCAACGGTTAGAACTGCCGAAAAACGGAAAGAAGCCGGATTGTGGAGGAAACATCCCGTCGATACGTCTTTTGCACCCAAGGGGTCTGTTGCCCGGAGATCCATTTCCGTTTGTCCGGAAGACGCCTCCATGACGTCCGGTTCATGGGCGGCGGATGTCCGGGAAACGCACTTCTGGCGGCCCGGTTGATGGAAGGCAAACCCGCAAAAGAGGTTATGGCCCTTGCCCGGGGCATCCCCTGTCGAAACGGAACATCCTGTCCGGATCAGTTGGCCATGGGGATGGCCGCCGCCATTGCCGGAGATTTGGCGCCTGCGGTTTCCTTTAAAATCGATGCGGATCCGCAGCCTCGAAGTCGCATCGGCCTGATCGGCGCACCCAAGGGCCGGGTGGATTTTTTGCAGCATGTCCTCCGGTCCATGGAAAGACACGGAGTGGAAAGCATCTATTGTTTGGGAAACCTCATGGGGGATCTATGGGATGACGCCGTCATCGAGGTCATGGAAAACAAGGCGCTTTTTGCCGTGGCCGGCGAACAGGAATGGGCCCTTGTCCGGGACAAGGGGCCGGATGCGGCGTCTTTATCGGATTCGAAAAGGGACTGGCTGCGAGCCCTTCCCCAGGCCGTGTCCTTTCAGATGGCCGGAAAAACGGGTTTTGCCTTTTATGGCCGATACCTGCAGACACTCGAAGGATACTCGGATTTCGAACCCTTCGCCCTGGAAATCAACATGATCTGTGATCTGGTCGATTTCATGGAGAATGCAGAGGCAATTGAAGCCTTGAAGGCCATGATCCCCCAATTCAGCGCCCGGATCCTGGTGTTCGGTCAAACGGGCCGGTGGGGATTCTGGGAGATCGATGATGCCTGTTTCATCAGCGTGGGACCGGTACGGGAAGAAAGGGGCCTGTCTTGGGGATTGTTGGAGGCCCGCGGATCGGGTGCGGCATTCCGGGTGATCCGGGAAGCGTGATCAAGGGAGTCGGAAGTGGATAACAAGGTGGTGGTGGATGTTCTCTTGACCGATTTCCGGCAGTGACTGGCCTGCGTCTATATGGCGGAATCGGTAAAGGTTTTACCGGAAGAGATTCAATCCCTGATTCGCGTTCATGAATGGGACATGCGCACCCGGGAAGGCATCCAACGGTTCCGGGAGTTGAAGGCCAAATCCCTTCCCAGTGTCGCGTTGGACGGGGAACTGGTTTACGAAGCCATCATTCCCGGCCAGGAAGTCCTTTCCGAAGAAATCAAGCGGCGATACGCGGCAAAGAATGAAAACAACGGAGGATCGCATGGGTGAAAATCCTGGATTTTTCCTGGAGGAAGTGCGCATTGAAGGCTTCAAATCCTTTTCAGAAAAAACCGAAATGGGATTTCAGCCCGGCATCGGGGTGATCATCGGGAATAACGGTGTGGGAAAATCGAATATCCTGGATGCCATCGTCTGGGTCTTCGGAGAAGATGATCTGTCCCAACTGCGCTGCCGGACCCGTGAAGAGCTTTTTTTTGCGGGCTCAAAGGACAGCCCCCCGGCGGAAAAGATCCGCGTGGAATTGATTTTTCGGGAAGGCGAAGGGAAAAAGGCCCCAAAGGCTGCCCTTTCCCGACAGATGCACCGGAACGGGGAAGGCGGGTTTTCCATCAACGGCGACCCGGTCCCTCGAAACGACTTTGGAGCCCAACTGGCGAAACTGAAGTTTACCCATGCACCGCAGGCGATCGTCCGGCAGGAACAGATCAATGATCTCCTTTCCCTGGAACCGGATGGACGCTATCAGTGGGTGCAACATCATTTGGGCGCCGACGGCGCGGCGCCTTCCCATCCCCGATGGGAAGAGACCCTCCCCCCTCTTTTTCAAAGATACCTGGACTACCTGATCCCCGACGGGAACGGTGACGTCCGCTTTTTTCAACACAACGGAAAAAAGTCGATGGAGGTGGAGGTCACGCTTCCCGGGAATCGTCGCCGACGGGCCCATCAGCTTTCCGGGGGCGAAAAATCGGTCACCAGCCTTGCATTGAAGCTGGCGGTTTTTTCCAATCTGGAAAGTCCCTTCATCCTCCTGGACGAAGTGGAACCGTCCCTGGACTATACCCACCATAAATCCATGCAGGCGTTGTTGAAAAGCGTGGCTTCCGGGAGACAATTGATCATGATCACCCACCTGAGGAGCACGGTGGAACTCGCCAATACGGTCCACGGCGTCCGCACGCGATGGGACGGCTCGTCTTTCATGAAATTTTATTTCGTCATGGATGAACGGCTGCTCCGTTTGTATAAATGCTGCTGAGCAATGTGGAAGCACCCGGGTCCGTTCCCAAAGACGGACGATCCGCTTTTCGAACTCAAGGCCGAATTCGAAAACGCCCTGCATTCGGATTTCAGTTTCCTGGTCACCGCTCTGGTCTTGGGGTATCAAAAGGCGGTCTTGGCCAAATATGCGGTGATCAAAGAAATGGTTCGAGAAAAAAAGGAAGACCGCCCAAAATCATATTTGAAAAAGATTTCCTTTTAATTTTCCATGACGCACTGCCTCAGTTTTTCGAGTAGTTTCCCGCCGTCGATGCCCCATCCGATGAATGCCAGGCGGGTTTCGGGTTCCCCGTCCCAATCCGTCCATTCGGCCTTTTTCCCCACAAAATTTAGCATCGCAAGCCGATCCGGAAACCGAACCGGGCCTTTGACGCGAAAGATTTCCCAGGGGAGTTCCTCCAAAAACCGCTCAAAACATACCGCATTCACCGGTTTTGATGCCCGAAAGGAAAATGTCACGAAATGAGAAGCGGGAATCGGGGCATCTTGAGGATCGGCGTGATGTCCGGTGATCCCGGCGTCCGGGCCATGAATCGGAGCGCCTGCCGTGTTCGAAGATGCAACAGCCGCTGTCCGAAAAAAATGAATGGGAAGAATCCCCACGGCTTTGGGGCGGGATTCGGCAAAAAGGGCTTCCGGATCGATCCCGCAATGGAGGGTGGGGACCACCCGGCACCCGCCGAAATGTTCGTGTATCTCTTTTAAGAAACAGGGGACCTTTTCTGGGTCGATCAAATCGATTTTATTGAGTAAAATCAGATCCGCGGATTCCAGTTGGTGATAGAACAAGGGGCCGAAGGTTTCCCGTGCCGCCCAGAAATCCGCGTCCAGCACCGTGACGGTCTTTTTGAGGTTCATTTTGTCGTTAAAGGCGGGTTCATGAAGAAGCGGTATCAGGGTTTTTGGATCGGCGATGCCGGACGTTTCGATGAGAAGCCGCCGGGGGTGAAATTGTGTCCATATCCGGTTCAATGATTGTCGCAAGTCGGCGCTGAGGGTGCAGCAGATGCACCCGCTGGTCAACTCCACGACATCCGACCCCGCATCTTTGAGCATGAGCCCGTCAATACCGATCTCTCCGAATTCATTCACCAAAACAACCGTGCGCGACAGATCGGCCTCCCAGGAGAGAACCCGTTTCAAAAGCGTGGTTTTCCCGGAGCCTAGAAACCCGGTCAACAGGAGGACCTCTGTTTTTTCAGAAAGGAATGCTTCTGGAGGCATGAGGATTTCTTCTCGAGATCACGGACTTATCCTCTTCAGAAGGCAATGGTGGCGACCTGGTAGCATCGCAGGCACCGTTCCGCTTCCGCCAGTGCTTCCTTGGTCGAGAAGCATTGTTCCACCTCATCGAAACCGGACTTTCGTTTTTCCAGTGGGAGCGAAGGGGGAATCAACCGAGTGCGGCTTTCCACCTTGAGGATTTTTTCGTTCGGATCAAAAACCGTCACCCGCCTGAAAAACTGGTCGAAATGATCCTCGTTGTCGCATTCGACGGGCTGCTGGTTGATCCAGCGATCGATACTGAACGCGGCTTTTCGCCCCCCCGCACACGCGGTTACCAGGGAATCCGGTCCGGTTTCGCAGTCTCCGGCAAAAAACAGTTTGGCCCGAGCACTTTGCTTGGTGCATTCATTGACCACTACGGTCTTTTGCGGTGTGGTCTGAATGTCTCCGATTCCTTCGAGGAGGGTCGTGTCGATCTGTTGTCCGATGGCGGAAATGACGGCGTCACATTCAAAATTGAATTCGGAGCCCTCGATGGGGACGGGGCGGGGTCTTCCGCTATCATCCGGCGCCCCGAGTTCCATCTTGATGCACTCGAGGCCTGTCACTTTTCCGCCTTTTGAAAGGATTCTGACCGGAGCAATCAAGAAGTGAAACGTCGCCTCCTCCTCATGGGCTTCCTCTATCTCAACAGGATCTGCGGGCATCTCATCACGAGTCCTTCGATACATCAAATGCACCTCATCCTTGTTCAGTCGCAGGGACGAGCGTACGCAGTCGATGGCGACGTTGCCTCCGCCGATGACGACCACTTTTTTCCCTTCAGGATAAGGATCAAGGCCTTCGTTGATCACTTTAAGATAATGCAGTCCTGAAAAAAATCCCGAAAATCCTTCATTTTCGCCTTCGATCCCCATGGTGGCGCTCTTTTGCGCACCGATGCCGACGAATACCGCATCGAAGTTTTCTTCGAGTTCTGTCAATGAAATGTCCTTACCGATGGTTTGGTTGAAATGAAAAGTGACGCCAAGTTCCTCCAGTGGTTGCACTTCCTGTTGGAGAACCAAAAGCGGAAGGCGATAATCGGGGATGCCAACGACAGACATGCCACCTGGACGGCTCAATTTTTCATATACAGTGATTTGATGCCCCTTCTTGGCCAGAAAAAAGGCGCACGTGATCCCCGCGGGCCCCGCGCCCACAATGGCCACTTTGCCCGTCCTCTCAGATGGACGGACGGGACATGAAGATTCTTTATTTTGCTGGCGGGCATTATCGGCCACGAATCGTTTGAGTGCTTTTATAGAGATGGCTCCATCCACGAGGGCCCGCCGACAATGGCTTTCACAAGGTCGGAAGCATGCTCGCCCAAGGGTGCCGGGCAAGGGGAGGCGTTCCTCGATGACCTCCAAGGATTCCGAAAACTTGGCTTCTTTGATGTTTTCAATGTATTTTGGAACATCAAGATGAATTGGACAGGCATCCATACACGGCGCGGTTAACTTTGAGTGATAGATTCCCCGATTCACCGTCCGTTCCCCCTTTGCGGCTTTTGCATAATCGTCCGTGAAATACCGCAAGGACTCAAGAAATGGGTTGGGCCCGATTTTTCCGATGCTGCATTTCGCATTACTGATGATGGCTTCGGCAGCCGATTGCATAAACTCAAGGTCTTCTTCCGTGGCTTCTCCTTTAGCGATATCCTCGAGAACTTCGAGCATTTCTTCCCAACCGGTTTTACAATAATTGCACTTACCGCAATCCTTGGAATGGTCCAATACGGCCGTCAGATATTCCCGGCTCAAATCGATGATATCCACTTCCGGAGAACGGATGACGATTCCGTTCCATCCCATAAATCCCTTTATGGCTTGATTGTCGCCAAAATATTCCGGCAGATCGATCGCGGTGACTTGTTCAAAATCCCGAGGCGCCTTCCCGCGATTGTCAACCAACTCTCCCTTCCAGGAACTGAAAAGGATATCCTGCATGATGAAACCTCCCTATCGACTGACGACTCTATTTTTTCGATTCCAAGGTCGTCCGTTGACCTCTGAAAGCCGTGGAATGCATACCTATAAAGTGGCCGGTGAAAATTTCGATGAATGTTTTAAGGCAATGCGGGAAGTTTGTGCCACAGGGTTCATTAGGTGTCAACGGATTCCCCGTAAAAGTGCACAAAATCATCTGTCCGTTTCGAAAAAATCGTCTTTTAGACGATAGGCATGAAGCCTGGATTTTTGTAACTATTACTTGATTTTGGAGAATTCGGAAACAAAGCGGCGTTGGCCGAGACTTCCACGGACGAAATGCCTTGTGTCGGCTGTATGGTGCTGTTATATGATTTGGAATAATATCCGCTAATGCAAAGAGCCCTGAACGCTTTTTAGGTCACGAATTGGCCATTAAATCGAAAGGAGGTAACATGGAACGGTTCTCGAAAGATCCCATGGTATGCGAGATCGGAGGGGTGAAATTTGCCGGACAGCCGGGAGACTATCCCACGGTCTGTTGCTTTTCCATTTTTCAGGAGAGCGACAAGGTGTTCGACAAAGGAAGCCGGAGAAAGGGCTTCAATGAACAGCGAGCCGAAGAGTTGCTCAAGACGGCGGATCAATTCAGCAAAGACACCGGAGTTCCCGTAATGGCGGATATTGTGGCCAGTCCGGGAGAAAAATTTAATAAATATGTGGACTTTGTCACATCGGTGTCCGATATGCCCTTTTGCATCGATGCGATTATGATGAAGACCAAACTGGACGGAGCGGCATACTGCGCGGAGAAGGGACTGCTTGACCGGATGTTTTACAACAGCATCACCGTTTGGGAGGAAGATGTGGTCACAGAGGTCAAGGAGATGGCGCAGA
Source organism: uncultured Desulfobacteraceae bacterium (assembly GCA_964596535.1). Taxonomy (GTDB): domain Bacteria; phylum Desulfobacterota; class Desulfobacteria; order Desulfobacterales; family UBA2156. Next base: position 587 of record CAZQUR010000037.1, on the reverse strand, counting down.
TCGGTGTCAAACACGCCCTCCTGGTCGCGTTTGACCAAAACGATCAGACCCCCAAAGGACGGATTGCGGGAACACAAAAACTCCTGGATGCCATAGAAACGGCCGAATTAAAACTTGAAAGCATTATTGTGGACACGACAACACTGAATGCACCTGCCAATGCGCTGTGCGGCATTGCGAACCGACTGATCAAGGAGAAATGGGGTTATGCCACAGGGAGTGCGCCGAGCAATGGATCGTACATGGAATTGAAGCGCTTTAAGGATGCTTTCGGGTTCAAGGGATGGGCGGGATTCGACGCCGCGGTGGAAGCGCTTTCCGCGTTTTACTATAACGACCTGATTTTCACCGGACCGATGGCGGGAGCACCCCGGGTGATTCCTTCGGTGGCTCTGGCCGATGCGTTTTTGGCCACTGCAATTTTCGACAAGACGCAGGCATTGCCTAAAGACCCGAACCATCCCCTCGTCAAACTATTTTCGGGTTTCGCGGATCAACTGAAAGCGGCCTGGGACAAACCCAGCGACTTGAAACAACTTTGATGGCTTCGTAAAAAGTCCACCTGCGGCGTTGCGCGGCATTCTTCG
>CAZQUR010000036.1:0-26922 GCA_964596535.1 uncultured Desulfobacteraceae bacterium | reverse complement strand
AGCTTCTGGCCTTTCATTTTTTCGATGAGACAGCTCAACCCGTTGGATTGGGCATCCAAGTAAGGATGATCGATCTGGAAGATATCCCCGGTGAGCACCACTTTGGTCCCTTCACCGGCGCGCGTGATGATGGTCTTCACTTCGTGGGGCGTAAGGTTTTGGGCCTCATCAACAATGAAAAAAACATTCACCAAACTACGACCCCGGATATAGGAAAGCGGGGTGATGACGATCTTCTCTTCTTCCAGCATTTCCTTGATTTTCCGATTCTTAGGACTTTTCTCCAGAAACTGGTTCTGAATGACGGCCAGATTGTCAAACAGGGGCTGCATGTAGGGGTCCAACTTGGAATAGATGTCCCCCGGCAGATATCCTGTGTCCTTGTTGCTCAGCGGCACCGTCGGCCGTGCAACAAAGATCTGTCGGTAGCGCTTTCTTTTTTCCAGCGCTGCCGAAAGGGCCAGCAGGGTCTTTCCCGTTCCCGCCTTCCCGGTGATGGTGACCAGCGGAATATCGGGGTTGGCAAGGGCGTCTAGGGCAAATGCCTGCTCGGCGTTTCGAGGAAGTATACCATAGCAGGAAAGCTTTTCGATGCGGCGAATTTTACCGGTGTTCGGGTTGTAAGTCCCCAAGGCGGACTTTTTCCCGTTTCGCATGACCAGATATTCATTCGGTTGAAGCGGGTTTTGAACTTCCATCACCCCCGGATCGACTTCGAAAGGATGCACATAAAGCCGGTTGATGACGGTTTCCGAAATATTTTCTTCGATCCGCCGGCCCGCATAGAGACCCGAAAGGTTTTTGACGTGATCCGACGTGTAATCATCGGCCGCCAATCCTACGGATTTGGCCTTCAGCCTCAGATTCACATCCTTGGTCACCAGAATGATCTGGCGCCGGGATTGATCGCAGGCCATGTGATAGGCGCAGTTGAGGATATGATGGTCCGGGTTGTCCTGCTTGAAATTGGCGACCAAATGGGGATGGAACGCCTTTTCAAGGGAAACGATGATCTTTCCGTGACTGCTCCCAATCGGTATGCCGCCGTTGAACATCTTTTCAGAACTGAGCGTGTCGAGCGCCCGTAAAAACTCCCGAGCCTGGATGTTCAACGTCTCCTTGCCTTTTTTGAATTGATCCAGCTCCTCGATCACGGTGATGGGAATCACCACATCGTGCTCTTTAAATTGATAAATACAGGCACTGTCATGAAGAATGACATTGGTGTCAAGGACGAAAACCTTTGTCCTCGCATTGTCTTTCATGGAATTCGGGGACATGGACGTTTTCCTTTCTTGCATGCATTGGCGTCTTTGTTCCGGGTATGGGGTCCGGAATGCGCCATGCTTCATGGAAAGAATATAAAAATCATGCCTTCTGAATGATTTCCGAATCTCCACATAATAGAAAGGGATATTTACCGGCACCGTGATGGAAATTTTGCTTTGCACCGGCACCCCACCGGAGTCTTTTACAAATGCACCGGGATGATTATGAAAATAGGCGTTCGTCTGACGGAAAAGCTTTCCCGCATGGACGGAAATCCCAAAAAGATTGCCCGCGGTTTTGCCGCGGGCATTTTCATCGGGATGACCCCATGGTTTGGATTCCACATCCTTTCCGCCCTGCTTATCGCTTCCCTGACCCGCTGGAGCAGGACCGCTGCCGTCATCGGCGTTTGCATCACCAATCCTTTTACGGCCCCGATGATTTATCCCCTCAATTACTGGGTCGGAAAAACACTTACGGGCCGAAACGGAACCGGTTTTTCCTGGGAAAACGTCCGTGTGGAAAACGCTCTCAAATTCCTGGCCACAACACCCGATCACTTCTTTAATCTGCTGCTCGGCGGAGCCGTGCTGGGATTGCCACTGGCGCTTGCCGGATACGCGCTGGCGCTGTCGATGGTGGCCCGGTATCGAAGAAACCAAACGAATCCGATGATCGGTTCCGGACCCTAGCCGGTTCCTCCTTTGGCGTCAGGCGCATTGTTCCAGTTCCCCTTCTCGATGATACCGCAGGAAGGCATCCACCGAAGTCTCGCCCATGTATCGCGCCAGAATCTTTGGATCCGTAATTGTCAAATCCACCAGGATCAGCACATCCAGCGCATTGTTGAAATTCGGGTCCCGATTAAAACCGAGTATGCGGCCTCCCAGCTTCATATAGTGCTTCAGGAGAATCGGAATGCCGACCTGGCCGCGTTCGATCTCCGAGATCGTATCGGAAAGCGCCTGAAGATCGTCCAGATAAGACACCGCGCGTTTCACCGTCCGCCCCGTTAATAAAGGCGCCCTCGGGATATGCCGCCCCCGGATGCCGGCGGCCATTTGAGCATCGAAAGCATTGGCTTTCATGAAAGCGACGATCAACTGCCGTGAAACGGCCTGATAATCATCGGTAATACTGACCGGTCCGAAAAGCCTTTTGTAGACCGGATACCGGGAGATCACATGCCCGATCCCTTTCCACAGAAGCATCAAGGGATGATAGCTTCGTTGATACTCCTGCTGGACGAAGGATCTTCCCAGTTCCACGGCCGGGTGGATCTTGTCTATAAACGCCGGTTTGAAATCGAAAAGAGAACGCGAATAAAAACCGCCCACGCCGTGCGCCTGCAAGATTTCATCGGAAAACCCCATCCGATACGCCCCGGCGAGGGCCTTCTCCTTGTCATCCCAAAGAAAAAGATGATGATAATGGGCGTCATATCGATCGATATCCAATGCCTTTCCGGTCCCCTCACCGACACTGCGGAAGGTCATTTCCCGGAGGCGGCCGATTTCATTTAAGACATTCGGAATCATGTCGCTCTTTGTCCAAAAGACGCGATACTGACGGCTTTTCAACATCAAGCTTTCTTCGGGGAGTTTTTCGATGTCTTCGAGGAGTACGGAAGGGGATACGGGTCCCGCCACCGGCTGCACGCTTCCCCTTGGGAAGCGGAAGCACTTCCGCGGATTTTTCTTTTCACATCCACGCCGTTCTTTTAAAAGCGCGATTTTCAGTTGAAGGTACGCCATCAGCGACGCGTCATCGGAAAATTGCGCCATGCTTTCAAATTCCAAGGGCTTGCCGATGGCCATGCGAACGGTCATGTTCGCCTTCTTGAGGATCTCGCCGGGCAGCATGGCGGTACGGATTCGGGAATGGACGAGCCCGAGAAGATGGAACAAGAGGCTGTTGGTCCCGTTAAAAAAAACGGGGAGCACCGACGACCGGGATCGTCGCACCATACGGGCGACCAGGGGACTCCATCGGGATTCATCGATTTTCATCTTTTTCAACTGAAAATGGGCCACTTCGCCGGCGGGAAAAGTGCAAACCATTTCGCCCCGCCGCAGAGCCCCGATGGCCTCTCGAACCGGCTTTACGTTTTTTCGGATGCGCCCGGGGCCTTCGAACGGATCGACGGGAATGAGCATTTTCTTTATCTCGGGAATGTCGGATAAGAGAGCATTGGCCAGCACCTTCACATCCGGCCGCACCGATGCGAGCAAGTGCACCAATATCAGCCCGTCCAGGGCGCCAAAGGGATGATTCGAAACCACCACCACCGGTCCCGTGGAAGGGATACGGCGGACGTCTTCTTTTGCGACATCGATACGGATGCGGAGGCGGTCCAACACGCGTTCGACGAATGTCGCCCCTTCATCCGCCCCTTTGATCTCACCGTAAATTTTAACGAGGCGTTCCTTTTTCAAGAACGCCTCCATGGGCTTTTTCAGCAGAAAAGCGCAGCTTTTGAAAAAGGTAGGGTCCATATGCGACTCAAAATCCACCCAGGTGCGGTTTCCGGTTTCCCGCACCGTCCGGCCTTTTGCTTTGATCCGTCCTCCTCTTTCTTCCATGACAACGCCCCGGCTTATGCCGGTTCCTCTGCGACCGGGACAGGGATCTCTTTGTAGCTTTCCCACAACTTGATGTACGCGGCGTCAAAGGACCGGTTTTCCACGTACCGACGCGCATTTCGCCCCATTTCGATCCTTTGGGGTGCGTTGTCCATGAGGAGCCGGATCCTTTCCACGAAAGCATCGATATCTCCCGCCGGTACGATGTATCCTGTCTTTTTGTCCAAAAGATTTTCCCTGGGACCGCCCTCGTCGGTGACGATGACCGGCACCCCGGCGGCCTGGGCCTCCAATACCACGTTGCCGAAGGTATCGGTGGTGGAAGGAAAGATGAAGATATCGCTTGAGGCATACGCCTGGGCCAGTGCATCCCCTTCCAGGAATCCGGTCATCGTGGCGGGCAGAGATCGAAAAGCCTCTTTCAAGGATTTCATGAAGGGTCCGTCCCCGACGATGTAAACATGAAAATCCCGGCGGGTATGATGAAGCCTCCGGCAGATTTCCACCAGATCCAGCAAATTTTTCTCTTTTGAAATACGACCCACGTAGAGGAGTTTCACAAGGTCCGTTTTCGAAGCGTACCGGTTTTCAAAAAACCCGTTTCGTTTTGAGGGATGAAACCGTTCGATATCGATACCGCGCGGATAAAACCGCACTTTTTCCTTTTTCACGCCCTTGGATACCAACTCGTCCCCCGTGGCATGAGACGGGGCGTAAACGGCGTCCATCTGGTTGTAATACCATACGGAATACCGCCAACAGATTTCGCTCATGGCGGTATCTTCCGTCAATTGGTCCACATAGCGGGGGAGATCCGTGTGGTACGTACCGAATACGGGGAGGTTCAAGATGCGGGCGATGATCAGTGCGGCGATCCCGATGGGGCCGGGTGTCGCCGAATGAATATGCGTGAACCCTTTCTCATAACAGTAATCCAGCATCCGCAATAAGGGCGGGTAGTAAAGCTTCATGCCGGGGTATTCCGGCATCTCGAAAGTGCCGATGGGCTCGAAGTTGACCACATGTTCGGAATCCACGGGCGGGCCGCACGTAATCATGGTCAACTGCTTATGGGTGCGTTTTGCCGTTTCCACCTGCATTCTCAATGTCAACGCCACGCCGTTGACATCGTGGAATGTGTCGGTGAAGTGCGCGACGTTGAGGCGGTGATCTTTCGCGTTCGTCTCTTTTCGGGTGAAAATATCCCGGCAGCGGCGGCAGAAACGGCGGTCCTTGGCAAATACGGTATACGAAACCAGATAGGGCGCCAGCATGGTATACAGGGACCCGGCGGACCCAAGGGTGTGAAACAGATCGAACAGGTTCGCTCCGGATAAATTGATCAGCGCGGAATCGGCAAAGAGTTTCAATATCTTTTCGGCGAGTTGATTCACAAACTCGAACCACGCCTCCTCCATTTCCCCGGGCGGATTCAAGGGCCGACTCAAGAGGCGTTTCATGTTGGCATCCGTTGTCAGAATGCGCTTGGCTTCCCGCTGAAAGAGCGCCTGGACGCCTTTGGACGACGCTTCGAAGGCGGCGGACGGTTTGCGGTATCCCAAGACTTTTCGAATTCTGCCCACGAGGCCTTCTTCTTCCCTCTCGGCAAGGGTCAAGGCACGGTGGATGAATCGCATTAAAAGATCTTTTCCCACGTATTGTTCGAGATCAAAACGGCTGTTGTAAAATTGGTACGCAATGCTGTAGATGTTATGGGCAAGGGTCTTGGGAGACGCGGCCAGTCCGTTGGCATGGGCTGTTCCTTCTCGAATACCGGCAAAAAAGGTCTCGATGGAATCCGCACCGTGGACCTCCGTGTAATTCATGGCGATGTTCAATGAGGAATGATCGTCCGATCCGGCGATGAGGTTTTTCTTCCAAGGAAAGGGATACGCGGGGGTCAGACCGTTTTTGTCGGCCAACCGGTCGATGTCTTCTTTTTCCAGGCTGGAAAGAATTTTTTTCAAAATATCGTTTTGAAAATCGTCCCGGGAACCGTTCAATTCAAAGTTTTGAAACAGGACCAGCATTCGCTCCACATGAACCGGCGTCAGCCGTTCATTGATCGCGTAGAGGGGATGCGCCACCGCATAAAGAATCTCCTTTTCATCAAGATACCGGACGAGATCAAAGACATTTTCCCGGCACCGGGAAATGTCCTCGTGATGGGCTTCGGTGAGCCCGAACGCAAGCACGTGGAGCTTGCACCGGTCTTCCGGAAAGTAAGCCGTGATCTCCTCGCTGATGAAGGTATGTTCGAGATGGGCGATCTCCAGACTCCCGGAAAGGGTGTTGTGATCCGTAATCGTGACCAGGTCCATTCCCCGGGATCTGGCGATTTCATACAATCGCAACGGTTCCGTATAGCTTTCCGCACACCCCAGTTTTCTCAGAATCCATTCCGACGGACGGGTGGAAAACTTTGAATGCACATGCAGATCGGCCTTTAGTAAAATCCGCTTCATTTTCGTCGACCTCCTCCCTTGAACCGTGCATCTTCGCTGTGGTCTACACAATCAACAGGGTTTCGCCCGCTTTCACCCGGTCCCCTGGCTTTACGCACATCCTCATGCCCGGGATCTTGGATATCACCACGTCCACCTGAGAACCGATCCGGATCATGCCGAAAACCTCCCCCGCTTTCACCCGGTCCCCCGGCTTTACGCGGCTTTCGATGCCCCGGACGCTTCCACCCGCGATCTGGATGACGTAACAGGAAACGGTCAGGTCTTTATATTCCCCCAGGATTTTCGTTACGGTGCGTTCGTTGTGCACGATGTGGCGGCTGTTTCGATACAGGGGAACCCGTTTCAGAATCGCGCGCCAGTGCATGGATCCCATGTGATAATTGTGCGTCAGTGCCGGATAATGCTGAACGAAATCCACCATTCCGGACACCGGGCACCGGTTGTAATGCACGTCGAAGGGGCTCATGAAAACCCCGACCAATATCTTCTCTTCGGCGATATCCGCTTTTACGATATCTTTCAGGGTGACCGGCCTGTCCTTTTTGATGGATATCACCGGAACGGAAGGCGGCACGGACCGCACGTAGACCACAGTGCCGTCGGCGGGACTCAAGATGCCTTCTTTTTCCGGAATCGATCGGCGGGGATTTCGGAAAAACCAGACATACCGCCAAAACAACCAGCCGGAAACGGCGGCAATAAAAAAAAAGGACGCGGCCGCCGTCACGCTTCGAAAGCCTTCCATGCCTCATCCTTGAGCACGCGGACCATGGCCACTCCCGAGGAATAGGTGAAATTCAACACTTCAAAGGTGTCGGGCCTTTCTTTAATCAGGGCCAGGCAACGCTTCACGCCTGCGTTTCGCAGAAGCTCGCGCACGTAGATATTCGTATCGTGAAGAAAGATGAGGCTGTTTTTTTTCGTTTGCTTCAAGGTACTTAAAAAATCGTACTTCACGTGCTCGAAACTGTGATTTCCGTCCACGAAAGCGATATCGATCTTCGGCAGTTTCAAGTCCTTGTAGCTTGGAAAAAACTGTTCACTTTTCATCTTATAATGGGTGACCAAGGCATCGATGCCGAAGATCCGGAAACGATTCTTCACCAATTCCGGATCCTTCCAGTTGCCGCAGCCGCCCACGGTTTTAAAGGGCCCGTGCTTTAAAAGGCTGTAGGACGGATCCACAAAACCCAAAGTGCCCGATGCATTGTCTTTGAGTCCCAGCCCCAGACACACCACGGAAAAACCGAACCCGGAGCCGATGACGAGGATATATTTGGGCCTCAGCATCCGGACGACGGAGTAGTATAAAAACCCGAATCCCAAGTTCAATTCTTCCGGGTTGTGGTGGTGCCCCAAGGGCTTGGCGTGTTTAAAGATGTTGCGGATCATTTCCGGATCGAGACGAAAACCGGGGATTTTTTCATCGGACCGGCAACAACATCCGTGTTGGAGGAAAAAAGCGCTTTTCATCAATTTCCACATCTTTCCTAAGCGTTTGTACCATCGCACCGAAGGGTGCCTGAAAGAGTTCTCCCATGAACCCAATTTGAGACAACTTGCCTTGGGTCTGTTGTGATTTGATTAAAAAAACGAAAATTTTTGATGAAAAACAAAAAGAAGGGGGGACTTCAGGAAAAGGAAACCGGATCCGGGAAAGAAGTGGAAGCGTTAAAATGTTTTTTAAAAACCGCCATCCGCGCCGCGTCCGGAGGCATCCGGCCGTTGAAATAACCGCAGGCACGGTAGTACAGGATATCGGACACCCACAACCGGAAAAAGTCCGGATCCGCCGCCCATTTCCGTAAAAGGGAAATGGGGTGCGACATCGTTTCCGCTAAAGGGCCCAGCAGCTCGGATGGGTCCCGGAAACACTCCCACTCACATTTTCGGCAAAACGGCGTCTCCGGTTTTTGCTTTAAAGACAAATCCCAGTATGGCCCCAAATTTTCCGCTCCCCGATATCCGCAGGGGTAGGTGTCCCCGTCCTGAGCGTTGATGAAGAAAAAATCGATGCCCCCTCGACAGGGGTGGGACGGACTTCGCTTGGGGGCGGTTTGTTGGATTGAAAGGGCATACAAGGAGCACAACGGAGAAAAAATCCGCACCCGAAATCGATGTTCGGGAACCACTTCAAAAAGCGCCCGGAACAGCAGCGCTTTTTCATGGGGGGTGAAGGAGGCCACGGCATCTTTGGAATCGGCCCGATACACGGCGTCCAACCCGTTGCCGGGAATACCCCGTCCATTCATGCTCATGGGGTAACAGGCATTCACAATCGTGAATCCTAAATCCGTTACGAATCGAAAGAAGCGATCAAAGGCCTTTTTGGTGTCCCGGAAAAACCCCCCCGGGCCGGGTCCGAATCGCCCCGGGAAATCCGCGGACGGCGGCAACGGATCCCCGCCCATGTTGCGATTGATCCCCAAGTTCGCCGAAGGAAAGATGCCGTGTTCGTGAAAAATGGGGAGTGCCTTTTCGATCCCCTTGATGATCCCCGGAAACCCGCGCATGGATTCGTGGTGATGCGGCGACGCGGAATCGATGCTGATCCAGAAATTTCTCAGCGGTGTTCGGGCGAGCATTTCGGCGATCTTGTGAATACGGCCTTCGAAACCGGGAGAATCGAAACGATTGAGAAAAAAGCCGTTGGTGCCGGTTCGGATATATTCGATCCCGCAGCGACCGGCGTGCCGAATCAGTTCCACCAGATCCTTGAAGTATAAAAAGGGTTCTCCACCGGTAAAGGAGACGGCTTTGACGCCGTTTGACGCCGCGTGATCGAGGATCCGCTTGATATGATTCACGTGCAGCCGGGCACGGGGGAATGGTTCGGTGACGCGCATGCCGCACTGGGGGCAGTGGGCGTTGCATCGATCCGTGAGTTGAATGACCACCTGGCCGGGAACCCGTTTCTGCAAAAAACAAATGAGTTCAGAGATCATGGTTCAAGAATCGGCGAACATCCGGTGCGTTTAAACAGCGTCGGCCCCTGTTTTCCGGTTTCCGAGAAGCATATCCATAGATCGCTTTTTTCACCGAAAGAAACGGAAAGGAACCGCCATTTACATCCGCACCCTAACCGAATCGACCGGTGATATAGTCTTCCGTCAATTGGTGGCGGGGTCGGGTAAAGATCCGCGGGGTGGGACCGACCTCGATGAGGTCTCCCAAATGGAAAAAGGCCGTTCGCTGGGACACCCGGGAGGCCTGCTGCATGGAATGGGTCACGATGGCGATGGTATATTGCTTCTTGAGCTCGTCGATGAGGTCCTCGATGACCGCCGTGGCGATGGGATCCAGGGCGCTGCAGGGTTCATCCATGAGAATCACCTCCGGGCTCACGGCGATGGTCCGTGCGATGCACAGCCGCTGCTGCTGTCCTCCCGAAAGGCTGGTCCCGGGCTGATCGAGCTGGTCTTTGACTTCTTCCCACAACCCGGCCTTGATTAAAGACGTCTCCACAATTTCATCGAGTTCCGCCTTGTTTCTTGCCAGCCCGTGGATTTTCGGACCATAGGCGATATTCTCATAGATGGACTTGGGAAACGGATTGGGCTTCTGAAACACCATCCCCACCTGGGCGCGCAACGGCACCACATCCACGTTTTTGTCATAGATATTAAGACCGTCGAGAATGATCTCACCTGTGACCCGGCAGGAGTCGATGGTGTCGTTCATGCGATTCAAGCACCGGATAAAGGTGGACTTTCCGCACCCGGAGGGGCCGATCATGGAGACGACCTCGTTCCTGCCGATATCCAGCGACACATTCCGGATGGCCTGTTTTTCCCCGTAAAAGACGTTCACGTGCCGGCAGGTCATCCTGGGCTCGGGGACGGTGACATCCCCCACCGTTTCCCGTTTTTCCCGGGGAACCAGATCGCGAGCCTTTTCTCCATCGAGTACCTCGGGCGGCTTATCTTTGGGATTTTCAGGAGGCATACTTTTGGGTTCCGGTTCCATGTGTTGTATTTTCGTGGCCTGCATGGCGGGCTCTTTTCAATTTCCGGTTCATAGTGGATGCCGGCCGGGTCGTCAAGAGCCGGCCGGCACAGGGTGACCGTGATGTTATTTCAAGGATTCCAGGGGGATCATGTTTTGCACCGCATTCGCAAAAGCTTTGCGTTCGGCTTCGGGCATGGGAATCAACCCTTTTTCAGACAGATACCCGTCCGGCCCCCAGGCTTTTTCGCTGGTAAACTCCGCGACGTATTCCTTGACTCCGGGGATCACGCCCGCATGAGCTTTTTTCACGTAGAAAAAAAGCGGTCTTGAAACCGGATACTTGCCCTCGGCGATGTTCTCAAAGGTGGGCGCCGTGCCTTCGATCAGGGACCCTTTGAGCTTGTCGGCGTTTTGGTCCAGGAAGCTGAACCCGAAAATACCGAAGGCGTCCTTGTTGGCTTCCAGTTTCTGGACGATGAGGTTATCGTTTTCCCCGGCCTCTACATAAGCGCCGTCCTCCCGGATGGCATGGGCAATGGCCTTGAATTTTTTCTTGTCGGACCCTCTCAGCGCCTTGAGCCAGTCAAAAGCCTTGGCGCCCTCTTCCATGACCAGTTCTGAAAAGGCGTCCCGGGTCCCGGAGGTAGGCGGAGGACCCAAAACTTCGATTTTGACATTCGGAAGGGCCGGGTTGACGTCTTTCCATGTTTTATAGGGATTGGGGACTACTTTCTCACCGCCTTTGGGATCCGGAACGTCCTTTGCCAGGGCCAGAAAAAGATCTTTCCGGGTCAGTTGAAGCAAGGGGGCCTCTTTGGCATTGGCCACGACAATCCCGTCGTATCCCACCTTCACCTCCACGATTTCCGTCACGCCGTTCCGGGCGCACTGATCAAATTCCGATTGCTTGATGCGCCGGGAGGCATTGGTGATGTCGGGATGTTCAACCCCCACCCCCGCACAGAAGAGCTTCAGACCGCCGCCGGAACCCGTGGATTCGATCTTCGGGGTTTTGAACTGGGTGGTCTTTCCGAAGCGTTCCGCCACCACCGTGGCAAACGGATACACCGTGGAGGACCCCACGATGTTGATGGTGTCCCTGGCGGACCCGGCAAAGACCCCGGGAATCGCCGTGAACAGAAAAACCGCCGCCGTCGACAACATGATCCATTTTTTCATTTTTTTCTCCTTGTTTTGATTTTGTTGTTTTTGTTTAAAAAAATGTCCGTTGATTGTCACCGAATATAGAAAACAAGTTTCAAGGATTAATTCATGTTACCACCTCCGCTCGAATCGTCTTCTCAAAATGACCGCGGCGGCGTTCATGACGATCAAAAAAGCCAACAACACGATCACCGCCGCCGAAGTCCGTTCCACGAAGGCCCGCTCCGGGCTGTCCGCCCACAGGTAGATCTGGACGGGGAGGGCCGTGGCCGGGTCCGTGAATCCCGCCGGAATCTCCACGATGAAGGCCACCATGCCGATCATCAGCAACGGCGCCGTTTCGCCAAGGGCCCGGGCCATTCCAATGATGGTCCCGGTGAGCATACCGGGCATGGCCAGGGGGAGCACGTGATGGATCACCACCTGCATTTTGGAGGCACCCACGCCCAGGGCCGCCTCTCGGATGGAGGGCGGGACCGATTTCAGGGCCGAACGCCCGGAGATAATGATCACCGGAAGGGTCATGAGGGCCAGAACGAGCCCGCCCACAACGGGGGCCGATCGCGGGAGCCCGAAAAAGTTTAAAAACACCGCCAGCCCCAGAAGGCCGAAAACGATGGACGGCACCGCCGCCAGGTTGTTAATGTTGATCTCGATGAGATCCGTCCACCGGTTCCTGGGGGCAAACTCTTCAAGGTAAACAGCCGCGGCGACACCGATGGGAAAGGAAAGCACGAGGGTCACGATGAGGGTGAGAAAGGACCCCATGACCGCCCCCCATACCCCGGCCATTTCCGGTTCCCGGGAGTCTCCGTGGGTCAAAAAGACGCGGTTGAAGCGCTTATCGATCCGGCCTTCGGCCGCCAACCGGTCCAACCATTGGAGCTGCCGGTTGCTGATCCGCCGATCGGATTCAGGCAGATCCCGCCGGATGTGTCCCTTGAGGAGCATGTCCACATCATCGTCCGCCAGCACCCACACGGATTCTCTTTCACCGATGCGCTCCGGATGCGCCAATATTCGATCGCGGAGTTCGAAAGAAGCGCCGGAACTGACGAGGCGGAATAAATCCCGTTTTTCCCGCCGCCCCTGGACATCCGGAAAAAGGTCTGTCAACGCCCCCTTGACCAGCCGTCCGTAATCGGCCGAGGCCAGGGCATCCCGGTGCAAAACCGTTGCATCGTAAAACACATCCAAACGAATGTAGGTCTGGCTAAGGGCCGTGTATCCGTTGAGGATCATATTGGCAAAAAGCAACGCGAGGAAAATGAGGCTGAGGGTGATGGCGCATATACCGTATCGCCGGAAACGGCGCTCGGCCCGATATCGCCGCGTAAGGCTTCGCCGGACGACCTCGATGGTCCGCCGGGAAGCGCCGTTCGTGGAAAAATTCGGGCTATTCATATTGCTCCCGATATTTCCGAACCACCTGGAGGGCGATGATGTTCAGAATCAAGGTCACCACGAAAAGCAAAAGCCCCAGGGCAAACGCGGCCAGGGTCTTGGGGCTGTCGAATTCCTGGTCTCCCACCAACAGGGTAACGATTTGAACGGTCACCGTGGTCACCGCTTTCAGGGGGTTCACGGTGAGATTGGCGGCCAACCCGGCGGCCATGACCACGATCATGGTCTCCCCGATGGCCCGGGAAACCGCCAAAAGGACGCCGCCCACGATACCGGGGAGCGCCGCCGGGAGTAACACCTGCTTGATGGTCTCGGATTTCGTGGCCCCTAAACTGTAGGACCCGTCCCGGAGGGATTGGGGAACGGCATTGATGAAATCATCCGAAAGGGAAGACACAAAGGGAATGATCATAATCCCCATGACAAGGCCTGCCGCCAGGGCGCTTTCCGATGAGACATCGAGTCCAAGGGATTCCCCCATCCCCCGGATAAAAGGCGCCACGGTGAGGGCGGCGAAAAAACCGTACACCACGGTGGGGATTCCGGCCAAAATCTCGATCAACGGCTTTGCCACCGCCCGTAGACGGGAACCAGCATATTCGGAAAGATAAATGGCCGACATGAGGCCTACCGGCACCGCCACCACCATGGCGACGGCGGAAATGAGCACCGTTCCCAAAAGCACCGGGATCGCCCCGAAGGCCCCGGAGCTTCCCACCTGGTCCTTGCGGATGGCGGTCTGGGGGGACCATTCCAGTCCGAACAGGAAATCCGTGACGGGTACGGTCTTGAAAAACCGGATCGATTCATAGAGCACGGAAAGGACGATGCCGATGGTGGTCAGGATCGCGATAGTGGAGCATACGATGAGAATATAACGCACCGCCGTTTCCACCTGGTTGCGCGCGCGAAGAGACGGCTTGATTTTCGCCCGCACCAAGAGAATACCGCCGATAGCTAAAGAGAGCACCGTTACGCTCAAAGCGGCCCGGCTGACGGACTGGAGACGTTGATAGTGCCGTGCCGCCCGGAGAATGTCCGGATCATCTCTGACGGATACGATGTTCCCTTCCACTTGGTTCTTGATGTCGTTGACCAGGAGGTTGATCCGTGCGTCGGACAATTCCCGGTACTTGGCCGGAAGGTCCGCCACCACCATGCGCGTGATAATGCTCCCTTCAAACGCCAGCCAGAATCCAAACACCAAAACCGCGGGGAGACCACACCACAGGGCCGTCAGCGCTCCGTAGTACACCGGCCGGGAATGCATGGTGACCTTTTTCGGCGCACCGTAGGCAACGGCCACGGCTTTGTGACGGCCCAGGTAATAGCCCAACGAGGACAAGCTCAAGAGGACGGCGATTAAAATCAGTGTCGGCATACGATTTTTATATTTCTTTTTTTTTCAATCCGGAAAGCGGCGGCGGTCCTTGGTTATCCGGCTCCATTGACGTCGGGTACGGAAAATAGAATGCCTATGTTAAGGAAAAACTAGCCTTTTGTTAGGGTTTTGTTAAATACGTTACGGCCGTAAAAATCCTCTCCTTCAAAGGAGAGGGGGGGTTTTTGCGTTTTTACAATTCCATCAAAGATAAAACACCCTGTTGTTTCATTCCAACAAACGATTGGGCAGAGTCTTTTCAATCTGAAGGGCAGGCCCCCCGATATGGAACGCACCGGTTTCGCGACCGCTTCCCTCGACCCCTTCAACCCCTTAAATCCTCGAACCCTCGAACCCTTGAAAGCGGGGCTTGCGAGAAGCATTCCGGTCATGTAATATGGCGGTGCGCTCCGGAGGATGTTTCGAACCGGAAAGGGGCCCCCTTTCAATGGAAAGAACGACATCGAACCCCAAAAGGTCGAACAAGGCTCATGAAAAAAATAAATATCGAAGATGCCGTGGGCATGACGATTCCCCACGATATGACGGAAATCGTTCCGGGGAAATTCAAAGGCCCTGCCTTCCGCCGGGGCCAAAAAATCGAAACCGGTGACCTTTGCCACCTGATGCGTCTGGGGAAGCGTCACCTTTACGTCCTGGAAATCGGCAAGGATGAAGTCCATGAAGACGAAGCCGTTTTGGCGCTCGCCGAGGCATTGGCCGGTCCCGGGGTCGCGTACACCCCCGATCCTTCGGAAGGGAAAATCCAGCTCTATGCTCAAACCGACGGACTTTTCGTGGTCAAAGTGGATCCCTTGATCGCCCTCAACGAGATTCCGGACGTGATGTGCGCTTCCATCCACACCCACACACCGGTTCAAAAGGGGCAAAAACTGGCCGGCACCCGCGCCATCCCCCTGGTGATCCGGCGGTCCGTCCTCGATGAGGCCGTGGACCTTGCCAAAAAAGCGTTTCCCCTTTTCTCCGTAACGCCGTTTGCCCGCCGCAACGTCTATCTGATCATCACGGGAAACGAGGTCTTCCAGGGACACATCGAGGATCGGTTCGAGAAGGTGGTGCGGGAGAAAGTAACGGCCATGGGCTCCGACCTGGTGGAAACGGTCATCCTCCCGGACGACGAAACCGTCATCACGCAACACCTAAAGCGCTTCCTTTCCCGGGGCGCCGAACTCATCATCACCACCGGCGGCATGTCCGTGGATCCGGACGATGTTACCCGGATCGGGATTTCCAACGTCGGGGTGGATCAACTCTATTACGGCTCCGCGGTGCTGCCGGGGGCCATGTTCCTCCTGGCCTACCGGAAAGATGTTCCCATCATGGGGATTCCCGCCTGCGCCCTTTTCCATCGGACCACGATTTTCGATCTCATTCTCCCGCGTCTGCTTGCCGGCGAAAAACCGGATGGAAAGGATTTGGCCCGGCTGGCCCACGGCGGACTGTGCCTGGACTGCACCACCTGCCGGTACCCGGCATGTCCCTTCGGCAAGGGGTTTTGACGACACGAAGACGCAGGACCCCGGTCCTTTCCGGTCAATCTGAAAGCGCCACGGATGTTTATCCTTTTTCACTCCGGCATGACCGCCCATCCACCGATTGCACTTTTATCCGCGTTATCGTAACATACATCTAATGTTTTCCTGACCCGTTTCTAACAAAATGCACATACATTTCGGCAACACCGACATCGCCACGAAACAAGGAGGACCCTTTTTCCGGGTCCCCCGGCCCTTTCCTATCGCCCCTTTTGGGGGGATGCCTTCGTGGCCGGCGAAAAGCCTGCTTCCTTCCATGGACAGGAAACGGACAGAAACTGAAAACGGAGCAGCCCATGAGTAAAGGAAAAATTCTTGTTGTGGACGATGAGGAAGACATCCTCGAACTGGTGCGTTACAATCTGGAAAAAGAGGGATTCAAGGTCGTCACGTCCATATCCGGGGAAACCGCCGTCCGCACCGCAAGAGAAGAGGCCTACGACCTCATGATCCTGGATTTGATGCTGCCGGGGATAGACGGCCTGGAAGTGGCCCGGACACTCAAGTCCGATGCGAAAACCCGGCATCTGCCCATCCTCATGCTGACCGCGAAGGGAGAAGAGGCCGACGTGGTCACCGGCCTGGAACTGGGGGCGGACGATTACGTGACAAAACCTTTCAGCCCCCGCATCCTCCTCGCCCGGGTCCGGGCGATTCTCCGCCGGCAATCCGATCCCTCCGAAGAGAGCTCATCGATGGTCCAGCGGGGGGAATTGACCATCAATATCCCCAAACACACCGTTCACGCAAGAGGCGCGGAACTCCGGCTCACGTATACGGAATTCGAGATTCTCACCCTTTTGGCGCGCCGACCCGGCTGGGTCTTCACCCGCACCCAGATCGTGGATGCCGTCCGGGGGACCAACTACGCGGTCACGGATCGAAGCGTCGATGTCCAGATCGCCGGGCTCCGGAAAAAACTGGGAGAACTGGGCGATTACATCGAAACCGTCCGCGGCGTGGGATATCGCTTTACAGAAGCCGTATGAAGAAAAAAATAAGACTCACCTGGATCCTCTTTGCCGCCTTTCTCCTGATCACCGTTATTTCCCTCACCGTTTTCGGGGGATACGCCTTTTGGGCCATGCGGAACTTTTTTTACAAGCAATCCGCATTGGCTCTGGAAGCCCGCGGACAGCTCATCAAGACGCAACTCATCGAACACATTGCACCTGAAAACAGGCCCCTTATCGACGCCGTCTGTAAAACCGCCGGCGCCGCCTCCAAAAGCCGCATCACGGTAATTTCCACGGACGGTACGGTGCTGGGGGATTCTTATGTGAACCCCGAAAAAATGGATAATCATGCCAACCGGCCGGAAATTCAAAAAGCCCTGGCCGGAAAAACGGCCACACATATCCGCTTCAGCACCACCATGCACAAAAAAATGCTGTACGTGGCCCTGCCCGTCCATATGAACAACCGAATCCAGGGCGTGGTCCGGACTTCCCTGGCGGTGACAACCCTCGAAGACCAGATTCTCGCCATCCGGAATCGGATCCTTTTCGCCGGCGTGGTCATCTTTTTGGCGGCGGCCGGAATCAGCCTGTGGGTTTCCCGAAGGATCAGCATGCCCATCGAGGCGATGAAACACGGAGCGGACCGGTTCGCCGCAGGGGATCTGGACTACCGGCTTCCCGCGGCCCATACGGATGAAATGGCCGGCCTTGCCGACGCCATGAATCGAATGGCCCAGCAATACCGAAAACGGATGATCGACGTGACGCGGCAGCACAATGAAATCGAAGCCATCCTGGCGAGCATGCAGGAAGGCCTCATCGCTCTGGATTCCGAGGAACGCTTCATCAAGATGAACCAGGCCGCCCGGGAGATCCTCGACATTTCCTGGTCACCGGGGAAAAAAATCAGCATCCTCGAACTCGTCCGGAACCGCGACCTGGAACAACTGATTCAAGAAGTCCGTTCCACAAACACCCGGATCAAAAAGGACATCACCCTCCATCGAAACGGAGAGCGGGTGATCCATATCCACGGCTCACCCATATACGGGGATGATAAAAACCGGGTGGGGACCCTGTTGATGCTCAACGACGTCACCCAGCTGCGGCGCCTGGAAAACATCCGCCAGGATTTCGCCGCCAATGTTTCCCATGAACTGAAAACCCCTTTGACGGCCGTCAAGGGATTCGTGGAGACGCTCATCCACGGACCCCTCGATGACACCGAAGGCACCAAGCGCTTTCTGGGCATCATCGAAAAACACGTCAACCGTCTCGACGCCATCATCGAGGACCTGATGGTGCTGGCCCGGATCGAAGAAAACGGGGAAACGCAACGGATCGGGAAACAGGCCCACCGCATCGACGAAGTCCTGCAAAAGGCCGTGGAACTGTGCCGGCCCGAGGCGGAGGCCAAGAGGATCCAAATCGAATTGAATTTTCAAGACGCTCCCCGCATGAAAATGGACGCCATCCTCTTCGAACAGGCGACTGCCAATATCCTCGACAATGCCGTCAAATACAGCCCGGAAGGGAGCGTTATCCGCATCGAAAGCCGTTTGGACGATTCGGGGCTGTCCATTGATTTCAAGGATGAAGGCATCGGCATCGAAAAAAAACATATTCCGAGGCTGTTCGAACGGTTTTACCGGGTGGATCAGGCCCGGAGCCGGAAACTCGGAGGGACCGGACTGGGTCTTGCCATCGTCAAGCACATCGTCCAGGCCCACGGGGGCCAAATCTTCGTGGAAAGCACCCCTGGAAAAGGATCCGTCTTTACAATGCACTTTCCCTGTCCGGAACTCGACGGAACCCTTGAAGAGTCCGACGGGCCCGGATGATTCACCCATGAACCCATTGCAACCCGACCTTTGAACTGGAGAAGACATCATGGCAAAACATTTTCATCGAGAACTGGCAAACATCAAAAAAATGATCCTTTCCTTGGGGACCCTTGTGGAAGAACGGGTCCGCATGGTGATCGACGCCGTGGAAGACCGGGATCCCGACCTGGCCCAACAGATCATCAAACTCGATTACGAAATCGACGAAATGGAAGTGGAAGTGGAAGAGGAGTGCCTGAAGGTGCTGGCGCTGCATCAGCCCGTGGCCGTAGACCTGCGGTTTTTGATCTCCGTGATCAAAATCAACAACGACCTGGAACGGATCGGGGACCAGGCCGTGAATATCGCCCAGCGGGTCTGGGTCCTGGCCCAGCGGAAATCATCGGGTCATTTTTACGATTATTCCCCCATGTCCGAAAAAGTCCAGACCATGTTGAAAATGAGCCTGGACGCCCTGGTGGAACTGGACGAATCCCTCGCCTTCAAAGTGCTCACGCTGGACGACGAGGTGGATCACTTGAAATCCGTGGCCTATGACCAGATCAAAAACGAGATCAAGAAGCACCCGGATGATGTGGGACACCTGATCAATCTGTTTCTCATCTCCCGTCATCTGGAGCGCCTGGCGGACCACGCCACCAACATCGCGGAAGAAGTGATTTATCTCATCGAGGGGGAAATCGTGCGGCACGGAAAATATCCCGGGGAGATCCAGTTGGGAAAGGCGACGGAGAGAAATCAAGGCCTGCCCCACCCTGAAAATTCATAGAAGCGGTTTCCAAACGTCACCCAAATCCGGAGGGCGGCGTCGCAGGCCGGATGCTTATCCGTCGATACCCGTCTTTTTGTAGAAAAACGGCTTCAAAATTTTCAGCGCCGCAATGGAGGCCATCGGCTTGACCAGCCAGGAAGCCATACTGGCGGACCCCAAACACCGCCGGCAATAGGGATGCACCAGTCGATAACGGTCAAATCCCGCCATGATCCTTCCCATCGTTTCGGATGAAAGAATGTCATGCAAGGAGGCCTTTTTCAAATTCCCCACGGCGGTTTTTCCGTCATAGTCGATGCAGCACAATGTCACATCCCCGTTGTACAAAATCCCGAAATGATCCCGCATCCCGAAGCAGTATCCCGCCCAGGCATCCCGCACGGGACGCGAATCAAAGGCATGCCCCCAGTCTTCCAGGACATAGGTTTCGAAAAAGACACGGGGGTGGACCTCCAGCACATGCCATTTATAAGAAACCAGGGCATCGATCTTTTCCGCCACCGCCGCCCTTTGGGCCGCATCCGTATTCAGGCCGGCATGCACCCGGTCGGCCCACATGCGGAAAATGCGCCGTAATTGCCGGCTCGACGAGATGACCTTTACGGGACCGGTGGCTTTTTCCATTTGTTTTTTTGAAAAGCGCGTGTTGAGGAAGCGGAACTTGAAGATCGTCCCGGGATGCCGTTTTTTGTAAGCGAAAAAGAAATTTAAAACGCCCGAAAGGTATGCGTCAAAGGTCAGGGATCGGGCCTTTCGCAAGACAAAGGAAGACGGATCGGGCGTCTGCAGCGACACATCCATCTGGTGCAAAGGGTACGACAGGAGTTCTTTTCCCACGGCGCCGCCCAGGCTCCGTCCATTGGTGGTCAATCCGACGGGAAGACCTGTTTTTCGGGCGTGGGACAGAATATCAAAAAAATGCTTGTGAAGGGTCGGCTCCCCCATGACATGCAGGGTCACCTTTTCACAGATGCCGTTTTCGCCCAGGGTTGAAATCGCCTCCATGGCAAGGCATGTGTCCATGAACCCCGGCGGGCGGGTCATCCGCGATTTGGGACAAAAGACGCAATTGAACTCGCAGACATTGGTCAGCTCCAGGTGCACCCGTTTCAACGGAATTTTGATGTGTCCGAAGGTGCGTTTATGTTTGTCGGGCTTCATAGAAGAAATCCTATCCGGTCATCGGCGGCTGTCAACGGGGATGCCGTTTGATTATCGGGCCTCAAGATCCACCGGTTTTCGGCCGGAGGCGGCAATCCCGCGGCGTTCGAGGAGAGATCCGTCCTGCAGGTATAGGGTGGTCAATGCCTTGAGATACTGGGTCAGGGCCTGCACTTCTGCAATGCGGCTGGCCAACAGATCCCGCTGCGCCTGGGCCACCAAAAAGCTCGTGGATTTCCCCACCCGCAGTTTTTCGGTCTCGATCCGGAGTTTCTCCTCATTGAACCGGCGGGTTACCGACGAAGCGGCGATCTGCTGGTGCGTACGATCCACCTCGATATAGGCGGTGCGCACATCCACTTCCACGAGTTGCAAAAGATTGTCAAGCGCCTTTTGTGCCTGGTCCCGCGACAAAAGCGTCCGCCGGTGAAGGGCTTCGGCATTTCGATTGACCAGGGGATAACGGAATCGAACACCCGCCAGGGCGTCGTAATGATCATCGGTGATATCGCTGATGGACCCGCCGAAGGAATCGGCATACCCGCTTTTGCCGAGGCTGACAAAAAGGTCCATCAGGGGAAGCAAACCGTTTCGGGTTTTGACCAGTTCCAGGTTCCCGTGCAGCAATTCCAGGCGGGCTTCGTTTAATACGGGGCGCATGCGCATGGATACGGCCACATGCTGTGAAACGGCTTCCATCCGGACCCCGGGCAGGGACGGCTGGTGCACCAATTCGATCTGTCGATCCCACATGTCGGACACCGACGGATTGAGGAGCCGGAGCAGTTTCAGGCGGATCGATTCCTTGGTGGTCCGGGCGTCGATGAGTGCCTGTTCTTGTGTCGCTACCTCGGCCTGGACCGCCGCCAGTTCCGCTTTGGCCAAGCGGCCGACATCGATGAGTTCCCGGGTCTCATCGAGTTGCTGGCGGGCGACTTTCAATGACTCCTCCACGATTTCGATCTGACGGCGGGCAAGGGCATAATCCCAGTAGGTGCGCTCCACATCCGCCACCAGAGACGCCACAAACCCGCGCAGCTCATACTCAGACATCCGTGTTTCCAGGCGGGCCTGCCGCACCCGGGCCAGGTTGACGCCGGTTCCGTATCCTTTCAGGAGGGCCTGGGTCACCGTCATCCCCAACCGGCTGGCATAAACGGGATCTTCGTAAAAAGAGGCGTCGGTCTTCCGCGTTCCGGCGCCCAGAATGAGGGTCGTCCCTGTCGGAAAATATTTTTCCAGAAAAATGCCGCCGGCCAGGGTGTCGGTGGTGGCGGTTTCGATTTCCGTATCGGAATCGGTGCGCGCTTCCCTTTTTTCTTTGCCCACAGAAACGTCCGCGCTTAAAACCGGATCGAACAGCGCCCGTTCCTGATCCTCGAACGTCTGCCGGATCGCGGGGCTCAGTTTCTCCGCCACCAGGAAACGATTGTTTTCAAGACCCAGCAACACCGCGTCGGTTAGGGTAATGCGTAAGGGGCCCGCCGGCATCATCCCGTTGCCGCCTTCCGCAGGTTTTCCGGTAGACGCCGCTCTCATATAAACCGCCGTATCGGCGGGCGTCCCCGGTGGTTTCATCCGGCCCTCGAGTCGTCTTTCCATCTGCGCGCAAGACACCGGCAAGACCCACAGGCTGCAGATGAAAAAAGAAAACCACCAACAGAAACGGAATTTTTTCCTATTCATGTTTCATCCTCACGAGGCCTTTCGGTCCGCAGTGGGTCTTTGAAACCCGATTCCATTTGCATTATTCCTTTGAAAGGTGCAATCTTCTTTTCCATCGGACCCAATGCCGAAGGAATGAATAATCACTGAAAGATCCTTTTATCATGAAAACGCGCAGTCTTAAAATTCTGATTTTCACCGTGCTGGGAATTGCGGCGGCGACAGCGGTGATTTGGCTTGTCCATGACCGGTTTAAGGATCGGACCGGGGGAAACAGGGGCGGTAAGGCCTTAGAGCCCGTGCCCGTGGAAACGGCCGCGATTGGTCGCGGACCCATCGCACTGAAACGCGAATTCAGCGGAGAACTGGAGGCTTTGGCCGAATTCGTGGTGGCGCCGAAAGTCAGCGGCCGCGTGGAACGTATGCTCGTGGATATCGCCGACATCGTAAAGCGGGGACAGGTGGTGGCAAAACTGGATAACGATGAATATATCCAGGCGGTGGCCCAGGCCAAAGCCGACCTGCTCGTGGCCAAGGCCCATCTGGCCGAGGCCAAAAGCGTCCTGGAAATCGCCGACCGGGAGTACAAACGCACCGAATCGCTTTTAACGCGCGGAATCGCATCCGATTCCGATTTTGATGCGGCCCGGCAGGAACGAATGGCCAGGCAGGCCCAACTGGAGGTCGCCGATGCCCAGGTGGCCAAGGCCGAGTCTTCCCTGGAGACCGCCAACATCCGGCTCGGGTATACCCAGGTCACCGCCGGTTGGACCGGGGGGAGCGAAAACCGCGTGGTGGCCGACCGCTACGTGGACGAAGGGCAGACCGTGGCCGCCAACGCCCCGCTTCTTCTGATCGTGGAACTGAATCCCATCGTCGGGGTGATTTTCGTCGCCGAAAGGGATTACGCCTATCTGCAGCCCGGGCTGTCCGTTTCATTGACCACGGATGCCTATCCCGGAAAACGATACACGGGACGCATCGATCGCATTTCCCCTGTCTTCCGGCGATCCACCCGGCAGGCGCGGATCGAAATGATCATCGACAATCCCGCGCATCGCCTCAAACCCGGAATGTTCATCCGGGCCCGGGTGATACTGGCCCGGGTGCCCGACGCCGTCATCGTTCCGGAACAGGCATTGACCCTGCGGAACGATAAAACCGGCGTCTTCATGGTCAGCGAAGACGGGCGATCGGTGATCTGGCGGGACGTCCAGGTGGGCATCCGCGACGGCGACCGGGTACAGGTGGAAGGAGAAGACCTTTCCGGACGGGTCGTCACCCTGGGGCAGCAACTGATCAGCGACGGTTCCCCCATCTCGATTCCTTCCGGGCATGAAGATGCGGCCGACGGCGCCAAAACGCTCGAGGGCCCATGAACCTGCCCCTTTTCAGCGTCAAGCGACCCATTTTCACCACCATGGTGACCCTGATCTGGGTCATCCTCGGGAGTGTTTCCCTAAGCCGGCTCCAGATCGATATGCTCCCCAACATCGAACTCCCGACCTTGACCATCCGGACGAATTACGAAGGGGCCAGCCCCGAAGTGATGGAGCGGCTGGTCACCCAGATCATTGAAGAGATCGTGTCCACCGTTCCCGGGGTGGAGGAAATCACTTCGTCTTCATCCGAGGGGCGCAGCACGGTTCGGGTCAGCTTCGTGTGGGGTACGGATATCGACACGGCGGCCATCGACGTCCAGGGCAAGCTCGAAGACGAAATCAACGAGTTGCCGGACGATATCGTTCGCCCCCGAATCCGTAAATTCGACATCGCCAGTTTTCCCGTGGTCCTGTTAGGCGTCTCCAGCGAACTCGATCCCGTGGAGTTGACGGAACTGATCGAAGTCCAGGTCCGTTCCCGATTCGCCCGCATTCCGGGAGTGGCCCAGGTGGACGTGTGGGGCGGGTTCAACCGCGAAGTGCGGATCGGACTGGATCCGGACCGGATCAAGGCCGTGGGTCTGGCCCTGGATCGGGTGATCGATGCCGTCCGGGATGCCAATCTGGATCTCCCGGCGGGCAAAATCGAACAGGGTCGGTACGAGGTCATGCTGCGCGCTCCGGCCGAATTTACCCGCCTGGACCAGATTCGAGACACGGTCATCACCCGTCGTGACGGCGTCTCCGTCACCCTGGGACAGGTCGCCGACATCAAAGACACATACGAGAAATTGACGCGCATCGTCCGCGTCAACGGCGGCCGCGGGCTGCGCGTGGCGATCCGAAAACAGGCCAACGCCAATACGGTGGACGTCGCCAAACGCATCCTCGATGAAGCGGCGGCGGTGAACCGGGCCTTTCCGCAGATCACGGTCGTACCGGTAATCGACCAGGGGAACCTCATTGAACGCTCCATCGCCAATGTGGCCCGTTCGGTCCTTTACGGAGGCGTGCTGGCCGTTGTGGTGCTGTTGTTTTTTCTCCGCAATATCCGCAGCACCCTGGTGATTTCCCTGGCCATCCCCATTTCCATCGTGGCCACTTTTGCGCTTGTTTATTTCGGCGGGTTCACCTTGAACCTGATGACCCTGGGAGGACTGGCCCTGGGGGTGGGGATGATGGTGGACAGTTCCATCGTCGTGCTCGAAAACATCTACCGCCGCCGCACCGAAAATGCCGAGCCCCCCGTGGATGCTTCGGTGGAGGGCGCCCGGGAGGTGGGAACCGCCATTATCGCCAGTACGCTGACGACGCTGGTCATCTTTCTGCCGCTGGTTTTCGTACGCGGGGTCTCGGGAATCCTCTTCAAGGAATTGGCGTACGTAATCGTCTTTTCCCTGGTCTGTTCCTTGACGGTGGCCCTGAGCCTGGTCCCCATGCTGGCGTCCCGGTTTCTGACGCCGACCCTGGCATGTCTCGACGACGCCTCTTCCCGAATGAACCGCTGGGCCGCCGCTGCCCATTGCGTCTTTTCGGGCCTTGAATCCGGATATTTGGTCGTGCTGCGCTGGGTCCTTCATCATCGCCTCTTCACCGTGGTCAGCGCAGCCGTCCTCCTTGGCGCAAGCCTTTTTCTCCTGCCTTGGATCGGGAGCGAATTTCTCCCTCCCAGCGACGAGGGGGAAGTGCGGATCACCGGCCGAATGGAAATCGGCACCCGCCTTGAACTGGTGGACCGGCAGACCCGTCTCATGGAAGCAATCGTGGATCCCCTCGTCCCCGAAGCCGTGTCCTCGGTGGTGAGTGTGGGGTCTTCCGGGTGGCGCACCGATGCGGGCGCCGAAGGGGAAATCCGCATGTCGCTGGTCCCGGCCGCCCGGCGCGCACGCTCCAACGTGGAAATCGCCCAGGATCTGCGGCGGCATCTGGAAGGCCGGATCCCGGGCATGGAAATCCGCGTCCGGGCGCCCCAGGGCCAGTTTTTACTGGAACGCCTCCTGGGCGGCGACGAAGGGCTGACCATCGAGATCCGCGGCCACACCCTTGCCGCTCTGGACGCACTGGCCGCCCGGGTCGCCGATACCGTCGCAGGGGTACAAGGGATCACGGACGTTCTGACGAGCCTCGAAGCAGGGACCCCCCAACAGGAAATCCGGGTGGATCGGAATAAAACCGCCGACCTGGGGTTGAGCGTACGCGACGTCACCGAGTTGCTGCAAACCGCCGTGGCCGGCGCCAAGGCGGGCGAATACCGGGTGGAGGGCAACGCCTATCGAATACTGGTACAGCTCAAGGATGCCGAGAAACGCTCTCTGGAGGAGGTCCTTGACCTCACCCTGACCACCGATTCCGGGGAAAGGGTGGCCTTGCGCAATCTCGTCACATCCGAAGCCGGACGGGGGCCGGTGGTGATCGACCGTAAGGATCAGCAGCGCTTGGTGACGGTCCGGGCCAATGTCTCCGGGCGGGACCTGGGCTCCGTGGCCTTGGATGTCCAATCCCTCCTGGACCGGATTCCGCGCCCTGTGGGGTATGAACTGAGAGTAGCCGGAAACTTCGAAGAACAACAAAAGGCGACCCGGGAACTGGTGATCTCCCTCGTCCTGGCGTTGCTCCTCGTCTACATGGTCCTGGCCTGTCAATACGAATCGTTTCGGGACCCTTTGGTGGTCATGTTCTCCGTTCCGTTTGCCGCCGTCGGCGTCCTGGTGACCCTGCTCCTGACGCAAACGACGCTGAACGTGCAGTCCTATATCGGCTGCATCATGCTCGGCGGCATCGTGGTGAACAACGCCATCCTCCTGGTGGACCAGGCCGGCCGGCTGATTCACGACGGGTTGCCCCTCCACGACGCCCTCATGGAGGCCGGCCGCCGCAGGCTGCGACCGATTCTGATGACGACCTTGACCACCATTTTGGGCCTCCTCCCCTTGGCGTTGGGGATCGGGGAGGGCGCCGATGCCCAGGCGCCGCTGGCACGGGCGGTGGTGGGCGGACTCACCGGCTCCACGCTGATCACGCTGGTGTTAATCCCGGCGGTGTATACCCTGTTTCATCCCGACCGCGGGATTGCCCCAAAAAACAGCCCGGTTCCGCCGGCAGACGCCCCTTTTTCCCGATGAAACAACGGGGTCGCTCATTGACAGGCAGCGACCTTGTTTCTATACTCGGCCCTAAAAAATCCGCCTTGACCGGAACACTTCCTGCAATTTCCGTCTTTTCCGGCGGGACCGCGGGACGCTTTCTGACACCTTGTGATGATTGATGAACTCGCAAAAAGCCTAATTTGGGATGGCAAAGTAAAAAGCGCCGGATGCAAGGCGCGCAAATTCTGAGGAATGAGGCGTACTTACAGATACGCCGCAAT
>CAZQUR010000035.1:0-27343 GCA_964596535.1 uncultured Desulfobacteraceae bacterium | reverse complement strand
CTGTCTGCGTGCAACGCACAGGCAGGCGAAGAATGCCGCGCAACGCCGCAGATGGCCTTTTTACGAAGCCATCAAAGGTGTCTTGCGATGAAAAAGATGAACAAGATGAGGGCGGCCAATATCCCCGCCCCCGCCAGGGAAGGATTGAGGGCGGCTTCTGTTTCGGGATTGCGGAGCCTGTGCACGATCCGATCCGCTGCCCGTTCCCCCATTCGGTCCAAACGGGTTCCCATCCTTTGGAGGGGGCCTGTGCAGAATCGGAGCAGATACCCCCCGGGGATCCGCACCAGCCAATCGGTGTCCAGAACGAATCCGGGATGGCCTTTCACCAGTTTTCGCAGCACCCAGAATCCCAAAAAGGTGAAAATGAACATCTGGGTGATGGAAAAGACCCGGGTCAGCGTGAAGGGGACGAATTCCACCGGATAGGGGAGCATGTCATAGAGGATCTTTGGATAGACTCCTAAAAAGATGCACAAAAAGGCCAAAATGCCCATGGCGGCAAGCATGTGGACCGGCGTGTTGACCGCCGAATCTTTTAACCGGGAGCGGACTTCCGGGGGCGGTTCCTCCTTTCCCTGGAGCCAGATGTTCCAGGGCAGCTTCAGTCCCGTGTGTAGGAAGGTCCCGATGGACGCCCCTTCGAGCATTAAATAAATGATGGGTTCATGAATCCGTTCCGCCGCTTCGATGGTCATGGTCTTGCTTATGAAGCCGCTGAAAAGCGGAAACGCCGAAATTGAAAACCCTCCTATGATGGTGAGCCAAAAGGCAACAGGCATGTATCGATAAAGCCCGCCGAGTTCATGGAATTTTGCCGTCCCCACCACGAGGAGGGGGCATCCCACCCCCATATAAAGCAATGCTTTATAAATAATATGACAAAAGGCGTGGGCGGCGGCGCCGTTGATGGCCATGGCGGTACCGATCCCCACCCCGCAGACCATATAGCCGACCTGGGAAACGATATGGTAGGACAGGAGACGCCGTCCATCATTTTCGAGAACCGCCATGAAGACGGAGAAGACGGCGGATACGACCCCGGCCCACATGAGGAGCTTCACCCCGGAAAAAGCGATGATCAGGCAGAACACCGCCGTCTTGGTCGTGTAGGCCGTCATGTAGACAGCGCCACTGGGGGTGGCTTCCGAGTAGGAATCCGCAAGCCAGGCGTGAAAGGGCGCGGTGGCCGCATTTACCAGGAACCCAAAGAGCATCAGATGGGACCCCAGATGGATCTTTTCATACCCCCAGGGCATGGGACCGAATTCCAGGGATCCGGTGGCGTGGATGTGCATCAGGATCCCGGCCAGGATACACACCCCGCTGAAATGATGCCACAGCACATACCGGATCGCCGCCCCCATGGCTTTTTTCGTCCCCCGGAAGAGCAAGAGGAAAAAGGGTGCCCAGGACATGATCTCCAGGCAAAAAAACAGGGTCAACAGATCCCCGGCAAAGATTGCGCCCAGGGCGCTGCCCACATAGATCATGGCGGCCGTGTGCTCCCAGTCGTTCTTCACGCCGAGGGCGTAAATGTTCATGCAAAAGGCCGCGATGACATAGACATAGGCAAAAAGAAGGCTCAGGTTATGAATGCGCACCGGATGGAGGGTGTAATCCAAAAAGGGGATGGAAAAGGGACGAAAGGATTCCGGGAAGGCCGGGACACCCCCGTACATCCCGGAAGAGGTCAGGAGCAGGACGGCCAGCCCCGCCAGGGGCAGGGCCAGAAAATAGGCCTGTTTCACGACACGCCACGGGATGAAGGGGATCAACAGCCCCCCGAGGGCGATCACCACTCCGGGATGCACCCATGCCATCATTTCACCGGGTTTCCTTGTTTGGACCGCTTTTCGTAATAATTTTCTTCCCTGACGATGAAAAGCCCCATGCCCTTGGCGATGAGGATCAGGAGCATGCATCCGATAAAGCCGAACAGGGCGAAAAATTCCGGGAAATACTGGAAGTCGAAATGATAATGAACGGCGTGGGAATACAGCCACACGCCGTCCAGAATGAGGCTTGCCGCCAAGGCGGCCCAGTACACTCTCCAGAAAAGCCGTTTGGGATAGACCCTGAGCCGATGCATCTATCTTCCCCCGAAAATATCGGTGACGGCCAATGCGGCCAGATCATGAATGAAAAAGATTCCCGGAAAAAAGCAAAGAAGGATGGAAAAGGCCGCCGTAACGGCAAGGGGGATGATCATAAAAAGAAAAAGGGGCCGTTTGCTTTCCATCCATTTTGTTTTTTCCGTTAAAGGGGCCACCCGTTCTTCCGCATCCTGTAAAAGCATTTGGGATTCGGGGATTTTCCCGAAAAACGCCTCCCGGATCACCGGGAAAAAATAGACCACATCCAAAAGGGAGCCTGCCAGGATGACGCCCAGAAAAATCAGACCCCCGGATTGGATTGCCCCCAGGGCGATGTGCCATTTGCTTAAAAAACCGGCCAGCGGCGGGGCCCCGCACATCCCGAAAGCACCGATCATGAAGGCGCCCAGTGTGACGGGAAGGACCCGGCCGATCCCTTTCATTTTGCTGATTTCCTTCTTCCCGGCAATGGCCGCCGCCGCACCGGCGCATAAAAAGAGCGTGATTTTCATGAATCCATGAAACGGAATGTGCAGCAGCGCCCCTTTGGCAGCCATGGGGCTCAGCAGGGCGATGCCCAGGATGATGAAGGAAAGTTGGTTGATGGTGGAATAGGCGAGCATCCGTTTCAGGTTGTCCTGGCCGATGGCGTACAGGTTGGCCGCAAGGATCGTGAACGCGGCGATGACAGCCAGGATCATCCCCAGGTGAAGGGCGGCCATGAGGTTTACTCCGTAGACATAATAGACGACGCGGAAAATGCAAAAGACCCCGGCCTTGACCACGGCCACGGCGTGCAAAAGGGCGCTTACCGGGGTGGGGGCCACCATGGCGCTGGGAAGCCAGGCATGCAGCGGCATCCAGGCCGCCTTGGCGGCCCCGATGAGGAAAAAGACAAAGACCAGGGAAAGGGCCCACCCGGGGATGTTTTTGGCCGCCGGAAGCAAAATCCCCTGGGGGTGAAAGCCGGTACTCGATACCCAATGATAAGTCATCAAAATGGCGAGCAGGAAAAAAACCCCGCCGGTGAGAAGATACGCCAAATATTTGTGCCCGGCGGAAACGGCTTCCGGGGATTCCTCGTGGGCCACCAGGGGATAGGTGGACAGGGTCAGGATTTCGTAGAAGATAAAAAGGGTCACCAGGTTGGCGGAAAAAGCCACCCCCACGGCGCTGAACAGGGCCACGGCAAAGCAAAAGTAAAACCGGGTCTGGGCATGTTCTTTGAGAGCCCGCATGTAGCCGATGGAATAAACGGAGACCAGAATCCACAGGCAGGAAGCGGTGGTGGCAAAGATCAGCCCCGGGGCGTCGGCGCGCAGATGAAAAGCCACCCCGGGAAACAGGGGGAACAACACCACTTCCACCGCTCCGCTGCCGGCCACTGCGGCGTTCATGGAAAGGACCAGGACAAAAAGGCAGACGCCTCCGGCCACCGTCCATGTTTCCCTGAGGTTCGGGCGGTCTTTGGAAAAAAGAATCAGGACCGCCACCAGGCCGGGAATCAACACGGCAAGAACCGGG
Organism: uncultured Desulfobacteraceae bacterium; assembly: GCA_964596535.1. Taxonomy (GTDB): domain Bacteria; phylum Desulfobacterota; class Desulfobacteria; order Desulfobacterales; family UBA2156. The sequence goes on along the minus strand of CAZQUR010000035.1, from coordinate 23,723 downwards.
CGGTAAGCCATGGAGAAAAACAATTCCACTATAGATCCCTTTTTCCCCGCTCGAATACGTCCTACAACCCGCCGGGAATGGCGGGCTGAATGAGGGTTTTCACAATGAACGGATTTCCGATGCCGATGGCTAAAATGCCGGCGGCCAGGATTCCCCCCACCACGAGCATGCTCAGGGGCGCCTCCTGAATCGTGAGCGCATTGATCAAAGGTTCCGGTGCCGACGGCGGGGCTTTTGCATGCAGATAGAGGCCCTTGTCAAAGACACGGAAAAAAAGCGCCACATTGATGAGGGTGCAAACCAGCAGGGCAGTGACAAAGGCCCAGTGTCCCGCCTCGATCCCCCCTAACAACAGGTACCATTTGCTGAAAAAGCCGCAGGTAGGGGGCACGCCGATGACGGCCAGTGCCCCGATGGTGAAAACAATCGCCGTGACGGGCATTTTCCGGAAAATCCCGAAAAAGTGATCCATTCCATGCCCTCCGGTCCGGTGGGTCACCATCATCGCCACGAGAAAAAGGGCGGTCATCATGACGGCGTCGTTGACGATGTGAAAGATCGCCCCCTTCAGGGCCGTCGGGTTGGCGATCCCGATGCCGCCCACGATGTAGCCGATCTCGGCCACGATGATAAACGCGAGCATCCGTTTGAAATCGGTCTGGGACAAGGCCGATATCCCGCCGAAGAGAATGGCGAGGATGCCGAACCAGACCAACAGCCCCGACGCCTTTGCGGCCTGCACCACGTATTCGGGTTGAAAGACCGTAAAGCTGATGCGGATCAGCACGTAGGCCATGACCTTGGTCATGATGGGGGCGATGGTGGTGCTCACAATGGAGGGGGCTTTTGCGTATGCATCGGGGAGCCAAAGGTGCATGGGGAAAAGCGCCATCTTGATGGCGATGCCGAATAAAAGGAAGGCAAAGCCGGAAAGGACCGCCCGGGACCCTTCCATTTCCCTGAGGAGGCCGGACAAATCGGCCATATTCAACGTGCCGGTGACCATATAAAGATACCCCACGCCCAAAAGGTACCAGCCCGCCCCCACGCTCCCCATGATAAGATAGCGGAAACTCGCCACCACGGCGCCGGGCTCGCCCATGGCGATGAGGGCATACGCCGTCAAAGAGGAGACTTCCAAAAAGACATACAGATTGAACATGTCCCCGGTGAGGATCATCCCCAAAAGCCCCGTGAACAGAAGGAGAAAGAGCGCGTAAAACGGGGCTTCCTTTAAGGGGAGCTCCAGGGGTACGCTTTTCTTGGAAGCGATTCCCGCCAGGGTAAAAATGGAGGCTGTGAGAACCCCCATGAGGGCGTTGAGGGGATCGATCCAAAGGGCAATACCCCAGGGAGGGTCCCAGCCTCCCAGGAAATAGCCGACGGGGCCGTGCTGGTGGGTAAAGATCAACAGGTGCAGCGCACACAAGAAGGCGGCGATAAGGGCTATGCAGGCAGCGTAAAAGCAAAGATTTTTTCTCCAAAACCCGATGATGGGAACGGCGAACGCCGTCAACAGCGGAATGAGGATCACCAGAACCGCACTTATGGGTTGATTCGGATGCATTTTGTTCGGCGCTAACGCTTCATTTCGTGTGCATGATCCGGTTTTTCCCGTGGCACCGCCGCATTTTGCCGGCCGGAATATCCGCCGGGGCTAGAGATCCACCAGGGGACGGATGTCCGGATGGGACCGGATGACCCTTAGAAACTGTTCGGTCCGTCGATCGAGTCGATTTTTCACCACCACCACGATGCGCTGCATCAGGTAATACCCCATGGTATGATCTTCCTCGAGAAGCCGGCGGATGTCTTTTCGGGCAATGGAAAACAGCTCGCAGTCCTCGACACAGACGGCATCCAGGGTATAGGATTCCAAGTCGCTGAGCATGGCGGACCAGCCGATGGAATAACCGGGTTTGATGGACGTCACGGAAACCCGGATTGTATCCGATACCCGTTGTTCCAAAAGGACCTTTCCATTTTTGAGCATGTAAAAGGTGTCCCCGGGATCCCCTTCCCTGAAAATGACGTGTCCTCTTTCGAACGCATGGCGGGCCACGTGCGGCAGCAGTTTGTCGAGCATGGCATCCGTCAAATATCCCAGGATGACAATCTGTCTTAACTCATGACGGGTAACCATTGACAATCCTTTATTCTTCTCCGGTTTCGGGAACGTTTCGTCGGGCTGGATATTTCGATAGATCGATTTGATCCTCTTCGAGGGTGTCATATCGCTGATATATCTTTACCGCAAGGGTAAGGGCGACGCCAAGGATCGCCACCGATACGACGATGGCCGTCAGCATGAGCACATGGGGGAGCGGGTTGATGTACGCGACGGCCCGCACCGCTGCATCCCCATGGGCGTGCCCGTGATAAATAATGGGGAGTGTGGCGCCGCTTTTGGCACCGATGGAAATGAAAAACAAAATGATGGCCGTTTGAAAAATCCCCATCCCGATGATCTTTTTGATCAGGTTCTTTTTTGCGATCATGGCAAAAAGGCCGATCATCATGAGGCCGATGTACGCCCAATAGTTGTATTTGGCCACGATAAAAGCGATCCACTCCGTCATTTACAGCCCCTCGTCCTGCTTTCCCACCGAAGACAGGATGGTATAGATGGCGAACATGACCGCCATGACGGCGATTCCGACCCCGATTTCCACGAAGAGGATGCCGTGGGACCGTGCCGTTACCGGGTCCACCCCCAGCACGGCGGCCAGGGCGGCGTAATCCAGGAAATTTCTTTCGAGAAAAAGGCACAGGGCGCCCACCCCGGCATAGATGAAGACCCCGAGGGAACACAAGGCAATGGTGGCCGTTTCCCCGAGCCGGCGCAATCCGTCCCTGAGATCATGGGTCACGGCGTACAATATGAAGGCGGCGCCGAAGATGACCCCGCCCTGGAACCCCCCGCCCGGGCTGTGATGGCCGTGGGCGATGACATAAAGGGCGAAAAGCTGGATAAACGGAATGATCAGACGGCAGGTGGTCCGGATGATGAGATCGTGGGGGACCCAGAGGGAATCGATCCGTTCGAACTCCACGCTGCTTTCGGGCAGACGCCCCCCTTTTTCGATGCGCAGGACGATGCCGGTGGGAAGATGCCGATAGAAGCGCGCTTCCGGCGCCTTGCGTTTGGTCCTGAGGAGGAAAAAGCAGGACAGACCCGCCGAAAAAATCACCACCGTTTCAAAAAGGGTGTCAAAACTCCGGTAGTCCGCCAAAACCGCCGTCACCACGTTGGGCACGGATGTTTCTTCCAGGCTCTTTTCGATATACCGGGGGGACACGTGACGGCTTGCCGGCGCACCCGGATCCCCCCAATCCGGAAAATCAAGGGTGCCGTATACCAGCAGCGCCCCGAAAAGAAAGACGATAACCAGTCCCGCCTTCTTCAATCTTTTGTCCTCCGGGTGGTTCGAAACACCGCGGCCACGAATAAAACGGTGCTCACGCCGGCCCCCACCGATGCCTCGGTGAAGGCCACGTCCACGGCGCCCATGACGGCCCATAACAGGCACATCATGAAGGAGTAGGCGCCGAATAAAATCGCCGCGCCCAAGAGATCCTTCACGCTGATGGCCGCCACGGCACAGATGACCACCAGGCCCAGGATGATCAGATCAAACTGCCAAATCATGCGGCATCCCTTTTTTCCGTCTTGGTCCACGGCATCAGGTTGGCCCGGACGCCGGCGTCCACGATGGCGTGGGTGGCCGTGGGGCTTGTGATGAACACGAAGACCAGAATCAGCAGGATCTTGACGCCGGTCAACACCGCGTCCAGGGTAAACGCTTTGAACATATACAGCGCCGCCGCGATCATGGACATGAAAAGCCCCATGGTGTCCAATTTTCCGGCGGGATGAAGGCGGGAGTAAACGTCCGGGAGCCGGAGAATGCCGACGGCGCCGCCGGTGAAAATGACCAATCCGCACACCAAAAAAAGTGTCACCAAAAGATTCATGGCCCCATTTCCCTTTTCATGGAAGGATTCAATCCAACCTCAGTGGTGGGTTACCTCGGCGGGCCTTCGTCATAAAGCCCTTTTCGTTTCTGAAAATACCGGGATGCGGCGAGGACCGCGATGAAGTTCAACAAGGCATAGGCCAAGGCGATGTCCACGAACATGTCGACCCGATGGTAGGACAGGCCGATGAGGACCAAGAGGGTGGTGGTCTTGGTGCCGATGGCGTTGACACCGATGAGCCGATCCAGGACCGTGGGTCCGAAAACAGCCCGGTACAGGGAGAGCAGCATCAAAAGGCTCAAGTAGATCCCGGCATAAAAAAATACGCTGTCCATTATGATTCAAAAACCTTGGCGATCCGTTCTTCCATCTCTCCGGGGAGCCCTTCTCCGGAAGCCGTATCGATCACATGCACTTGAAAATCCCCGTAAATGGATACAAACACGGTGATGGTCCCGGGTGTGAGGGTGATGGAGTTGGCAAAGGTGACCAGGGCTATATCCTCTTTCAGCCGGCTTTTGAACTGGATGATCCGCGGATCGATCAAGTCCTTCATCCGGGGATGAAAAACCAAATAAAGCACGTGGATGTTGGCCAGAAACACCTGATAGATCAACCAGGGGGTATATCGGGCGAATCGGAGCCACACGCCGGGGATCCGGGGAAAATCGACTCCGGCAAAGAGCAGATCCGAAGAAAGATGCGCCACGATCCCGCAGGAAACAGCCCCCAAAAACAGATGAAACAGGTCGAATCTTCCGGAAAACAGCACCCAGAACGCCATTAAGAGAACAAAGGTCACAACGTATTCGAGCCCCCGGCGTCTTCGTTGCAACGGTTCCGGGGAGGCGGGGCCGGGCCGGGTCGAGGATCCCCGGCGGCGTTTTTTAAAGGCTTGGAAAATCACGATGCGCCCCCTTTAAAAGGCTTTTTTGGAATGGAAAAGGATACGACAGCGTTTCTGCGATACGCGTTTTCCCCTAAAAAGTTATGATAATGTTTTCCTTTCCAATCGGCAGACCGGCCGGCATGCCGTATCCAGGGGCAACCGACTGGTATTCAAGACAAGACGGTATAGCATGGGAGTGTCGTAATCGGCCCTTCCGAATTTCCGGGAGACTTTTTCGGCCAGGGTCCGCCCACCGGCGCCGAATTGCCGGGAAACGGTAATGACGGGCATGCAGTCCTCCTTTTTCGTCGGCGGGGAGATTCGGGTTGAGCCATAATCAAGTTCTGAACTAACGTCAAGTCAAAAAAAATGATAAAATGTGAAACGTCGGGTCGATGAGGGCTTCATCAATGAGGACATCCTGAAAACACCGGCCGCCGGATGGCCGGCGCCCGGTGTTTTTCTCGGATCGTGTTGCAGGCGGAAGATTATTCCGAAGGGGTTTGGGGGGGTTTGTTCTTTTTTCCCGTCACCTGACAGGCGTCTTTGACTCAGGTGGAGATGCCCAGCCTGGGCAGAATATAGGCCTGGAGGGCAATCCATACCCCGATGACGATCAATAGCACGAGGATTTCATTCATCGCGTTTCCCTTTCATTTCCGGTTTTATTAAAATATAACGCGTTTCGATGAAATCGGCAAGGGCGTCGATCTCTTCGAGGCCGAATTTGGGGATACCCAATTCCAGTTCCGAATCCGTCACCCAGGCCGCCAGGTCGGAATTTCCGGAAAACAGAGGGGTTTCCTGGACGCCCCGCCGGAACACCTCGATCTTGGGACACCGTTTTTTCTTGAACCCCTCGATCAGCACCAGGTCCACATCCTCGAAATACGCTTCCAACCGGTGCAGGCTTTCACTCTTTTCGTCGTCCTTGATCATGGCCAATCGCCCGGGGGAAGCGATCACCACCGTGTCCGCGCCGGCTCCCTTATGCCGCCAGCTGTCCTTTCCCTCCCGGTCCAGATCAAATCCGTGATGGGCGTGCTTGATGACGCCGATGCGATGCCCTCGTTTCCTGAGTTCACGGATCAGTTTTTCCAGCAGGGTCGTCTTTCCTAACGCGGAATTCCCCACAATGGACACCATCCGGGGCATGGCCCCTCCTTTTTCAAAGCGCGTTTTTTACTTGGCGCTTGAAGCGATCTTTTCGGTGAGATTCGGTACAAAATCGAGGATATCCGCCACCACTCCCACGTCGGCCACCTGGAAAATAGGGGCCTTGGGGTTTTTGTTGACGGCCACCATGAACGGAGATCCTTTGATGCCGCCCAAATGCTGGAACGACCCGCTGATTCCCAGGGCCAGGTACACCTTGGGTTTCACGGTTTTGCCCGACGTCCCCACCTGGCGGGATTTTTCCATCCACTTGGCATCCACGATGGGACGGCTGCAGGACACGTCCGCCCCCATGGCGTTCGCCAGTTCGTGGATCATCTCCAGATTGTCCTGCTCTTCGATCCCCCTGCCCACGGAGACCAAAACCTCCGACTTGGTAATATCCACGTCTCCGGCCTCGGCCTCCACCATTTCCAGGAAGCGCCGCGGTGCCTCCGGGAGTCCTTCCCGGAGGACCTCCGGGGTTTTGTCCACGATTTCGCCGGTTTTGTCTTTGCGTTCATCCGGCGCAAAGGCCCCGGGGCGGAGGGTGATGACCGCGCCCGTCGACACGTCGCAGCGCACATGGGTCCGGACCATGCCGCTGTATTCCTCCCGGACGGCCTTCAATGCTTCTCCGTCCATCCCCTCAAAAGCCACCGCATCGGGCAGGTAGGCCGCTTCCAGGGCCACCGACAGTCCCGGCGCCAGATCCATGCCGAAGTGTTCATGGGGCAACAGGACCAGGCTGTTTTTGGGGAGAAGCCGCTTCATAAGGGGGCGAATCACCTCGGCGTTGGGATAGGCCAGCGCATCGTTTTCCACTTTCCACACGGTATCAAAGGACCGGGCCGCTTCTTTGCAGACGTTTTCCAGGTCCCCGGCCGAACCCGTCACCACGGCGGTGACGGCGGCTTCCGGGTCGAGGGTCGCCCCGGCGGCTCGCAGTTCCAGGGCCGTATCGTCCGGAACCCCGTCTTTGTGCAGGATATACGCGAATATCTGGGCCATCACTTGATCCCTCCTTTGGATTTCAAAAGCTCGATGAGCTTGTCGATGATTTCCTCTTCACTCCCTTCCAGAATGTCGGCGCCGTCGCCGAGTTGGGGAACAAAATAATCGATCCGTTTTACCTTGACGCCGGCTTCCCCCACGGCTTCCGGCGGGATGCCGAGCTCGGCCGTCCCATGGACCGGAATCTCCAGGGAGGCCACCTTCCGGATCCCCCGGATACCCACGTACCGGGGCTCGTTGATTCCGGTCTGGACGGAAAGGACGCACGGAAGCCGGATCTCGCTGAACTCCTGGTTTCCGCCGGCGATCTCCCGGCCGATTTTCAGGATGCCTTCGCCGGACATCTCGATATGATTGACCAGGGAGGCGAAGGGCCATTGGAGCATGGCGGCGAGCATGCCGCCCACCTGGCCGGCGCCGTCGTCGGCCTGGGCACCGGTAAGCACCAGGTCGTATTTTCCCTTTTCCACCTCGGCCTTCAGGGCCGCGGCGACGCCACGACCGTCGGAATCCCCGAAGACCGGATCCATGAGGTGGATGCCCTTGTCCGCGCCCATGGCCATCTCCCGGCGGATGACCTCCTCCGTCTCTTCCGGGCCCAGGGAAGCCACCGTGACGCTCCCCCCCACCGCGTCGCGGAGGCGGATGGCCTCTTCCACGGCATAGTTATCCCATTCATTCACCGAATAGACGAGATCCTCCCGCTCGATGTCGGTCCCGTCCCGGTTGACCGTGATTTCATTTTCCGATGTGTCCGGAACCCGTTTGACGCACACGAAAATCTCCATGAGTCTCCTCCCTGGCTGATCGATGGCTTACCGATTCTTTTCGGGCCGCACCCGTTGGGGGACGGGTGGAACACCAAACCTTTTCTTCCAAGCAACTTCAATGCGTTGTTTTCGATACCGATACCGATTTCGATAAACTCTGTCCTTCTCATGTCCTCGGACCCTTTGCCCCTCGGACCCTCGAACCCTTACGTCTTAATTTGCTGATGCACCAGTTCCACCAGATCCACGGCATGCATTTTTCCCTCCAGCCCGCTCGTCTTGATGGCATCCTCCACGTTGACCATGCAAAAGGGACACGCCGTTACGATGACGGTGGCCCCGGCCTTTGCCGCCATTTCCACCCGCAATTTTCCCATCCGGGTCTCTTCGATGGGCTCGTAAAAGAGCATGAGCCCGCCGCCGCCGCAACAAAAGCTTTTGTCCCGGCACCGTTCCATCTCCACCCGCCGGAGTCCGGGGATGGCATCCAGCACCCGCCGGGGGGGGTCGTAAAGACCGTTGTGCCGGCCCAGATAGCACGGATCATGATAGGTGAAGACCGCCCGCGAATCGTCGATTCCTTTGAACCGGAGCCGGCCCGAAGCGATCTTTTGTTCCAGAAGCTGACAGATGTGTTCCACTTCCGGGATTTCTTTGTAATCGTGTCTCAGTGCGTTGAAGGCGTGGGGGTCCGCCGTGACGATCTTTTTCGCGCCACTTTTACGGATGGCATCGGTGTTCCGGTCCCGCAACTCCATGAAGAGCATCTCTTCTCCGAAGCGCCGCACCTCGTGGCCCGAGTCCATTTCCGACGGCCCCAGGATGCCGAAATCCATGCCCATGCCCTGGAGCACCCCTGCCGCGGCCCGGGCGATCTGTTGAATCCGGTCGTCATAGGACGTGACGCTGTCCACGAAGTAGAGGGTATCCGCCGAGGTCTTTTCCCCCAAGAGCTTTACGTATTCCAGGTCCTTGGCCCATTCGGCGCGTTTTTTTTCCGTTTTTCCGTAAGGATTTCCGCGCTTTTCCAGGGCCGAAAGGGGTTTTTGCAGGGACTGGGGAACCCGGCCGTCGTCCACGAGCCCTCTCCGGACGTCCACGATCTTGTCGATGTACTCGATGAGCAAGGGGCATTCTTCTTCGCACGCCCCGCAGGTGGTGCAGGACCAGATCTCGTCGTCTTCCAGGACATCCTCCATGAGGGCGATTTCCTTTCCCTGTCCTGACCACAAGGGATACTTTTCAAAGATGGCGTCCCGGCACTTGATGGAGATAAAGCGCGGGGAAAGGGGACGGCCCACGGCATTGGCCGGACAGTTGTCGGAACACCGGCCGCAGTCGGCGCACGAATAAAAGTCGAGCATGTGCTTCCATGTGAACTCCTCGAGGGATTTGACGCCGAAAGACTCCAGTGCATCCAGCGTTTCTTCGGGCACCGCCCAGTTCACGGGTTTCACGGTCCCATTGTCCAGTTTCATGAAAAAGACGTTGGGAAAGGAAGTGATGACGTGAAAGTGTTTCCCCAGGGGCAAAAAGCACAAGAAGAAGAAAAAGATCAATTCATGGGCCAGGTATGCGCTCAGGTGAAGGCCCTGGAGGGTGGGGTCGGCGGCCTGTCCCAGTGCGCCGGCGGCAATCCATTTCAGGGTCATGGGGACAAGGGGTTCCGTTTCCAACCCGTGCCGGACCTGAAACGACGCCAGGCTTCCCTCGAACAGGGCGTCGGAAACCATGAGGCCGCTGATCAAGAGCAATACGAAAACGGCTTCGGCCGTATGGTCCTTTCCATACCGTGGCGGCACCGCATACCGTTGGGGCGTGAACAGGCCCCGCCGGATCATGGCCGCCAGGCATGTGAGAAGCACCACGGTGGCGGCCACATCCTTGACGGCTCCGTAAAAAGCGCCGAATCCGCCCCCCAGCCCCGGGAGCGTAAACCCGTCGATGATCCCCACGAACACCAGGGTGAGGGATCGCAGCGAAAGGACGATAAAACCGGCGAACAAAAGGATGTGCAGGATTCCGGCCAGGGGATACCGGGGCTGGCGGGACTGCCCCAGGGCGTACCAAAGGACGGCCCGGACGCGTTCCGCCCATCGATTCATTCGGGGGTCCGGAGATCCGGCCAGGAGGGGGGTACTCCGCCGGTAGAGAATATAGGAAAAGACGCCGATGCCTGTCAAAGGGATCATCCACCACAAAAACACCGCGGGGATTCCGAAAAAAGAGGCCGTTGCGGGCGAAATGAGTTCAGGGGTCATGAGTATTCTTTTCCTCTTGACCGGAACGCTTCCTGCACGCCCTGCCTTTTAAGGCGGAGTGAAGGGAAGCTATATTAAAATGACCTTTTCCCTTACCGGGGAGCCCCACCCTTCAGGGCGGGCGCCACCCTGTTTCATCGAATCGTTAATGAATGAACATTCATTCATTTTACAGGCTTGGCGCTTGCTGTCAAGAAAAAAATCGGTCCGGAGGACCATCCCCGGTGCACGCTTCGGATTGTATTGACATAATTCTCGATTCGGACTAGAAAAGGCTTTAGAAAAGAACCAAGGAGCAATTCCTAACACAAAGGCCGGCCCGGATCAACAGGATCCAAAGGAGGACGCATGACCCAGGATGTGAGATACGAAGACAAGCCGTGGCTTTCCCATTATGATCCCGGGGTCCCCGAACACATCGATTATGAGACCCCCTGCATGCCCGACTTTTTGGAAAGATCCGCCCAAAGATTCCCGGATCATATGGCCCTTGTCTTCCAGGGGTATTCCCTTTCCTTTCGGGAGATGAACCAAATGGTCCTCCGGTTTGCCCGGGCCCTGCACGAATTCGGGATCCGAAAGGGAGACCGGGTGGCCATTTTACTCCCGAACATGATCCCCTGTGTCGTCTGCTATTACGCGGCATTGAAAATCGGCGCCGTCGTGGTGATGAACAACCCCTTGTATTCGGACCGGGAACTGGAGCACCAATTCAACGACTCCGAGGCCAAGATCCTGATCACCCTCGATCTTCTGGCCAACCGGATGATCGATCTGAGGCCCAAAACCCGCATTGGAAAAATCATCTATACGTCCATCGGGGATTATCTCCCCTTCCCCAAAAGCCTCCTGTTCCCGCTGGTGGCCAAGAAGAAAAACCTGGCGGCGGCGGTGAAGCCCGCCGAAGACGTGTATCCGTGGAAGTCGGTGGTAGCCGCCCATCCCCCGGATCCGCCGCCGGTGACCCTTGGTTTCGACGAAATCGCCATGCTCCAGTATACGGGCGGGACCACCGGCGTCTCCAAGGGGGTCATGCTCACCCACGCCAACTTGAGCAAGCAGGTCCAGCAGGCCGGGGCATGGTTCCCCCAGTTCGAGAAAGGGAAAGAGGTCGTCCTTGGGGCCCTGCCGTATTTCCACGTGTTCGGGATGTCGGCTTCCATGAACTTTGCCGTCTACATGGGATGGGGACAGATCTTGATCCCCAAGCCCCAGCCGGAGCCGTTGCTGGAAGCCATTCGAAAATTCAAACCCACCTTCGCCCCCCTGGTCCCCACCATGTACATCGGGATGCTGAACCACCCGGACATCCACAAGACCGACATGACCTCCATCAAAGGGTGTTTTTCGGGAAGCGCACCGCTCCCCGTGGAAGTCATCCGCGATTTCGAAGCCAAAACCGGGGCCGTCATCGTGGAAGGTTTCGGCCTCACCGAGACCACGCCGGTGACCCACATCAACCCCTTCGGCGGAAAACGGAAGGTCGGCAGCGTGGGGCTTCCCGTTTCGGACACGGAATGCCGCATCTCGGCCCTGGAAGATTGGCAGACGGAAATGCCGGTGGGGGAATCCGGAGAACTCCTCATCAAGGGCCCCCAGGTCATGAAAGGCTACTGGAACAAGCCCGACGAGACCAAGGCCGTCCTCACGGAGGGGTGGCTCCACACCGGGGATATCGCCAAGATGGATGAAGAAGGGTATTTCTACATCGTGGACCGGAAAAAGGACATGGTCATTTCCGGCGGATTCAATGTCTATCCCCGGGAGATCGACGAGGTGTTCTACGACCACCCCAAGGTCCTGGAAGCCTGCGCCATCGGCATCCCCCACCCCACCCGGGGAGAGGCCGTCAAGGTCTTTGTGGTCCTCAAGGGAGGGGAAACGTCAACGGTGGAGGATCTGATGGCCCACTGCCGGACACGCCTGGCCAAGTACAAGCTTCCCACCGAGATCGAGCTCCGGACGGAACTTCCCAAGTCCACGGTGGGCAAAATATTAAGAAAAGAACTCAAGGCCGAAGAGATGCAGAAACAAAAGGCGGGATGAAGCATCAAAACCCTGTACGCGTAGCACAAAAAAAGATCCCCGGAGCCCTTTGAAATCCGAGTCTCAGGGCATCTTTTCGTCCCGTCTCAGAAGGGGTATTTCTTCCCCTTGATCACCTTGTCCGCAATGAAACGCCGCAAGGGGATGGTGTCCAATGGCTGATACCCTGCCATGGCATCGATGGCCCCGTACAACCGGGGGAGTTGGTCCTTTTTCTCCACAAAGGCCACCACCTGTTTGGCCCGATTCAGGATTCCGGGAAGGGTGTCGTTGATATAGACTTTCACGGCCGCCGCATGGTAATCGGCGATGGTCCCCCCTTTTTTCTGGAGCACCTTTTGTGCCCGAAGCAGTCCGCTTTCCATGGCATAAATCTCCATGACCATATCCGCCAAAAGGGCGACCACCTCCTGCTCTTGTTCCAGTGCCATCATGAGTTGGTTGGCGGCAATCCCGGCCGCCAGTAAAAAGATCTTCTTTCCGGCCTTCAGGTAGTGGTCTTGCAGGGCAAGGGGGCCGCTATCGGGTGTCTTTTGGGGTTCCGGAGCTCCCTGGGTCAGCATTTCCTGGACCTGCCGGACGGCATCCAACAGGGCAAGCCGCCCCTTCATGGCCCGCCGGAAAAGGGTGGCGGCGATCAACAACCGGTTGATCTCGTTGGTCCCTTCGAAAATCCGGTTGATCCGGGCGTCCCGGTACATCCGTTCCACGGGATATTCGGCCGTGTATCCGTTCCCCCCGTAAATTTGAACCAGCTCGTCTGCGCAAAAATCGAGGGCTTCGCTTCCGAAGACTTTGGCGATGGAGCACTCCACGGCATATTCTTCAATGGTCCGGGCGTTGGCCGCGGGATCCTGGACCTCTTCCTCCGTTCGGGCGCTCAAAATATCATCCAGGGCCGCGGCCATGCGATACACCATGGATTCGGCGATATAGGTCTTGATGCTCATGTCCGCCAGTTTGTTCTTGATCATCCCGAAGGAACAGATCTTTTTCCCGAACTGTTCCCGCAGGGTGGCGTACTTGGCCGCTTCGGCGACGGCGAGCTTGCACCCGCCCACCACGCTGGCGCCCAGTTTGTAGCGGCCGATATTCAAGACGTTGAAGGCGATCTTGTGCCCCTGACCCACCTCGAAGAGGACGTTTTCCACGGGGACTTTGCAGTCCTTGAATATGATCGGGGTGGTGGAGGACCCCTTGATCCCCAGTTTCTTTTCCTCCGCGCCGTGGGAAACCCCGGGGAAACCCCGCTCCACAATGAAGCCCGTGAATTTTTCGCCGTCCACCTTGGCATAGACAATGAACAGGTCCGCCCACGCCCCGTTGGTGATATAGATTTTCTCGCCATTGAGCAGATAGTGGGTCCCGTCTTCGGAAAGGACCGCCGTGGTCTGGGCATTGAGGGCATCGGATCCTGCGTTGGGCTCCGTCAGGCAGTAGGCGGCGATCCATTCCCCGGCCGCCAATTTGGCCAGGTACCGTTTTTTCTGGTCTTCGTTTCCGAAATAGACGATGGGCAGCGTCCCGATCCCCGTGTGGGCGCCGTGGGCCACCGCAAAAGAGGCGCCGGCGGCGGTGGCCACCGCTTCCGTCACCAGACAGGTGCTGATTTTGTCCATCCCTTCGCCGCCGTAGGCGTCCGGCACATCGGTGCCGTTGAGACCCAGTTCCCCCGCGGTTGTAAATAAAGACCGGGCGTACGCCTCCTCTTTTTCCTCGATGCGGTCCAGGTTCGGCTGGATCTCCTTTTTGACGAAATCCATGGCCGCGTCATAGATCATCTGGTGTTCCCGGGTCATTTCTTCGGGCACGAAGATATGCTCCGGCGTCACCTCCGTGATTAAAAATTCACCCCCTGCAAAAATTTTTCTTTTTTCCATATTGCTTCTCCCTTTCGTGGATTTATCCCTGTTTTCGCTCCGTGTTTTTCCGGGACACGCCGACCCCGTGGATCATGAGCTCCACCAGCGGGTCGGCCATGGCCGCCAGGTCGTATTCAATTCTGGAATGGAGCCAGGTGTTGATCACTTCGTCCACGGCCCCCACCATGAACCGTTTCACCAGTCCCAGATAGAGATCCTTGCGGATGCTTCCCTCTTCCTGACCCTGTTCGATGATTTCGGAAAGCAGGTCCAGGTACATCTTCGACATTTCCCGGATCTGTTCTTCGGCGGGGCGGTTGATCTGGTGTGTCTCCCGCTGGTAGACCACCGCCATGTTCCGGTCATCCCGGAACGCCTTCAGGTGCAGCCGGATCAGGTTCCGCAGCTTTTCTTCGGCGTGTGCTCCCCCCTGTACCGCCTTTCTGAAACTTTCGAAAACCTGCTTGGTCTTATCCCGGAAAAACTGGATCAGAATGTCATCTTTGTTTTTGAAATATAAATAAATGGTTCCATCGGCGACCCCGGCCTCCCGGGCGATCTGGGAAACGGTGGATTGATAAAACCCCTGGTCCGCAAAGACCTTGATGGCCGCCTCCAAGATGCGATGGTATTTATCGTTTTTTCTCTTGTTGCCGGTAATGACACACCCCCTGTTTGGGTTGGAAAGCATGGAATATGAATGAACGTTCATTCATTTATCAACTCCTGAAGGGCCCTGTCAAGAAAAAATCGCGTTCTTGTGGGGGATGGAATCGGAAAATCCGAAAAAACGGCGCATTGCGATCCGGAAAGAAAAATGAATTTGCCTTCAGCCGCTGAAAGACTTCCGGGGGCGGGTGTCTTTGTTCGGAACGCTTTCCGCAAGCCCTTTTAAGGGGATCCGGAAGCGCATAAAGCAGGGAGTGCCTACAGTGGCGCATCGCTTTTCAGGGCGACGGTGTGCCATAAAAAAGGCATCCGGTGCTTTCAAAACGGATGCCCTTGAGAAATCGAGGAAAGTTAAAGCTTTTTGACGTTTTTGGCCTCAGGCCCTCTTTCGCTTTGTTCCACCTCGAAGCTCACCTGGTCTCCCTCGGCAAGGGTTTTAAAGCCGGGGGCGTCGATGGAAGAATAGTGCACGAACACATCCTGGCCGTCTTCTTGATTAATGAAGCCATACCCTTTTCTGTCATTGAACCATTTTACAGTTCCTACTGCCAAAGCCCTGACCTCCTTTCAGACATTGCAAATTGAACCCCACGTTGAGTCGCTACACCGGCAAAGGAACTGTGCTTGACGGTCCTTTACACGAAGTCGACCTCATCGTTCCGGCCCGCAACCCCGGCGGCTCAGAAAAAGAGATTTTTCAAAACGCCCTCGGGCCATTCCATCGTCAGGAACCTTATGCAACCCGTTTTCAAAGGTCAAGGGAAAAAATGATCATGGGCACTCGAGACGGGGGGTTCCCTGCCGCTGCCTCTTTTCCCTGGAAAGAAGCCTTGAAAATGCGGCTTTTCCCGGCCATAATCGATCAATGCATCCATTTGTCTCCGTCATTATTCCGGTCTATGGGGAAGCACGCCGCATCAACCGCACACTTAATCATCTTCTGGGACACAACACCCGATGCCCATTTGAAGTGATCGTGGTCGACGGAGATCCCCGGGGAACGACCCTGGAGGCCGTTTCCTTCCCCCACGTCAAAAAGATCCTCTCTCCGCCCGGCCGGGGCATCCAGATGAACGCCGGGACGGCGGCGGCGAAAGGAAACATCCTTTTGTTTCTGCATGCGGACACCCTCCTGGAGATCGAGGCACTGGAAAGAATCCCCCGGTCCTTGTCCCGAAAGAATACGGCGGCAGGCGCCTTTCAACTGGCCATCCGATCGAACCGAAAGGCTTTTCGCATCATCGAATTCGGTGTACGGTTGCGGACGCGCCTGACGCACATCCCTTACGGGGATCAGGCCATCTTTACCTCAAAAAAATTTTTCGAGGATGTCGGGGGGTTCCCGAATCTGCCCCTCATGGAAGACGTGGCCTTCATGCGCCGGGTCCGGGAAAAAGGCGGAGGAATCGTTATCCTCGATGCCAAAGCCTTTACCTCCCCCCGGCGATGGGAAAAAGAGGGAATTCTTTATTGCACCCTGCGCAACTGGCTTCTCATGACGCTTTATACATGTGGTGTCCCGGCGGCGACCCTGATCCGTTTTTACCGCCCCCACGGCGCATCCGCCGGAAGGCATTGAACAGATCACAGCCGAATTCCCTCACCGGAAAAACCCCCGGTTTTTACGGTTGAAATCCCACGACCCATGGAGTATAGGGCCGGAAGAAAACCGAAAGGACGGATAATGGACTTTCAGAAACTGGCTGACGACTTAGGGTTTGAACTGGACGAGTTCAAGGAATTGGCGGCGCTTTTCGTGGACACCGCTTTGGCCGATGCGGACAAGGCCCTTTCGGCCGCACAGGAAAATGACGCGGAAACGGCGGCACGGGCCGTGCATTCCATCAAGGGGGCTTCCGGAAACCTGGGTTTCATGGATATCCACGAATCCGCCAAGCGATTGGAAGCCGAAGCCCGCGCCCTACGCCTCGAAACGATAGAAACACCGCTGCACCGGCTCAAAGAGCAAATCCGGCACATCGCAGCGGCATTGAATCCGTGAGGCCGCCATCGCCCCGGGAGAACGATCCCGGCGTATGCAATCTCAACGGGAATGCCATGGGGGTTCCGATGCGACAAGACGCCCCGGCCGGTGATTTTCCCATACTCCTCGTGGAAGACAATCCGGTCTCCCGGAGAGTCCTGGAGAAAAGCCTTGCCAAGGCCGGGTACCACGTCACCTCCGTGGAAAACGGGCGGGAAGCCCTGGGGGCCTTCCAAAGCCGCTTTTTCCCCATTGTCTTGAGCGACTGGCTCATGCCGGGAATGGACGGCCTTGAACTGTGCAAGGCCGTCCGGAAAATGTCGCTTCCGGGATACATCTTTTTCGTTCTGCTCACGGCAAAAGATTCAAAGGACGACATCATCCAAGGGCTCAATGCCGGCGCCGATGATTATCTCACCAAACCCGTTCTCCAAGCGGAGCTGATGGCGCGTATCCGCACCGGGGTGCGGATCCTGGAGTTGGAAAAATCCCTCAAAACCGCCGCCGAAGAAATCAAGGCGCTTTCCGTGACCGACCCGTTGACGGGATGTTACAACCGCCGGTATCTGAATGAACATCTCCCCCAGGAAATCAAGCGGGCCCGGCGGTACCGCCGGGCTTTTTCCCTTATTTTGTGCGACATCGATCATTTCAAAAAGATCAACGACACTTACGGACACGCCGCCGGGGATGCGGCCCTGAAAGTCATCGTCCGCCGGCTCATCGCATCCATCCGGAAAGGGATCGACTGGATCTCCCGGATGGGCGGTGAAGAATTCGTCCTGGTCCTCCCGGAAACCGAGTTTCGCTTCGCCCTTAAAACCGCGGAACGGCTTCGTCAAAAAATCGCCTCAAAACCCGTGAACCTGGCCGACGCCCATTTTTTTGTGACGTTAAGCTTCGGGGTCACCGGCTTCAATGCAGGCACCCTCGAAAAGGATCTCTCCCCGGATAAAATGATCTCGAAGGCGGATCATTACCTGTATGAAGCCAAGAAGGCGGGAAGGAATCGCGTTTCGGGGGACGTCTTTTAACCGGAAGGAAAGCCGTCGAAAAATGGATGAATCCGTTTCCAACAATACGGAAGATCAAAAAAAACGGTTGAAAATCGGAGAATATCTTCTTCTTTCCGGAATGATCAACCAGCAAACCCTGGACCATGCCTTAAAACTCCAGAAAACCCAAAAGAAAAAACTCGGCCAGATCCTTGTGGAACTGGGCGTCATCGATGATGTGGTGATCGCCAAGGCCCTTTCTTACCAGTTGAAAATCTCCTGTGTCCGGTTAAAAAACGTCTTTATCTCCGAAAATGTCCTTTCTTTGGTCCCCGCCGCCACGGCTCGTCAAAACGTATTGATTCCGGTCCAGATCAAAAAGAAAAAGCTCGTTGTGGCCATGGCCAACCCCCTGGAGCAGTCCTTCATCGACGATCTCCGGGATCTTGTAAAAATGCCTCTGGAGATCACGGTGGCCCCGGAACAGGAGGTCCGGGCGGCGATCGCAAAATACTATTCCGATCCGCCGACGACATCGAAACCCAAACACCCGCCCCCCGTTGATAGAGAAGTCCGAAACAGGCCGCAGGTTCCGGCGGAGAGCCTCGACGAAGCGGCGATTCCGGAGGCGATAAAAACAAAAGGACGGAAAACAATTCTCGTGGTGGACGACAACGATATGGTCCTGAAGACCATGGAGAAAATTCTTGCCGCCGAAGGGTACCACGTGGCGACCGCCCAAAACGGCGTGGAGGCCATGGCGTCCATCGTTCAAGGGAAGCCGGACCTGATCATCACCGATTACCTCATGCCTGAAATGGACGGGATGGCCTTGATCCGGCAGCTCAAGTCAAAAACAGGCACACGTTCAATTCCCATCCTCATGCTCACCGTCAAAGATGAAGTGGACACCGAGGTCAGCGTTTTCGAGGCGGGCGCCGATGACTACCTGGTGAAGCCCGTCAGCCGGAAACGCCTTCTGGCCAGGGTTAACCGGATCATCCGCCGATTCGCCGGGGAAGCATCCTGACGCACCGGCCGGAACGCGGCTTCAGGTGCATTTTACAATCCGGATGATTCTGGGGCGATAGGATTCCGTCCGGCCCATCCGGTTTCCCTTGATCCGGACAAAGACAAAGGAAAGGCCCAGAAATAAAAACGCTGTGAGAACGGATAAAAACGCGGGGTTGAGTCCAAAGGTACCGGCGGCTTCTTCTCCGAGGAAACCGCCGGCGATCATGCAGAGGATGGGCAATACGTAAAGCAGAAAGGAGGCCTTGACCAGAGACGCCGTCTCGAATCCCATCACCACCCGATCGCCGATCCGCGCCCCCACGGTATTGAGGGCATCCACTTCCATTTCTTTCCCGCCGCCGATTGCATGGCAGGAAGTTCTTGCCGAGCAGGATTCGCAGGCGCCGGTTTTCTGCGTTTTGACCCGGGCCGTCTCTCCCCGGATATCGATGACGATCCCTTCTTCCGTGGTCAAAACGCCATTCCTTTGGTGCGGAGGATCAACGGTTCGGCGGCCGTGTCAGGTCCGCACGGCGACCGCATTTTCCTCGGAAAGCGCATCATCCCGCCGGTAGCAGATCAAGCCGCACTGGAGGCATCGCCGGGCCTCTTCCGAGGCCGTTTCCGGGGTAAAACCCTTTTCCATTTCCCCGTTTTGTTCCAGTTCTTTGGGGTCGGCAAGGGGCATGATCCGCCGGGGGTCGGATGCCACGTTTTCCACGTGATCCACGTCCTGGATATCGGCGTCCGGCGTCAAAACGTTTTCCGGAAGTCCGGGCCCGATGCCGTACATCATTTGATGCACCGAGGCCGCCAGCCGGCGTCCTGCACCGATGGCCCGGATGGCGGCGCTGAAATCGGTCACGGGGTCCCCCTGGGCCAGCATCCCCGCCTGGTCCTTGAACGCCGGCGGCTTATAGGGCAAAATCCCTTCCCATGCCGTTTCATTGGCTGGGGTTGATCCGTCGCCGTCTTCTGCGGACCCGGGGCGGCGTTTCGCCAGAATCAATTCGGGGGTTCTCCCGGCGGCGACGATCAACGTTCGGGCTCCACGCCTCTCCGTAAAACCATCCGCAAGACGGGTGGTTTCCACCTCCGCCAGGCGGTCCGCTTCCCCGTAGATCCGGCTCACGGCGGTCCCGAAGACTACTGCCACGCCCTTTCCCTGAACCGCTTCCAGTTCGCCGGGCGCAACGCGTGATTCTGCTTTGGATTCACGGAAAAGCACCGTGACGCTTTCGGCCCCTTGCTCCCGGCAAATTTTTCCCGCTTCCAGGGCCAGTCCACCCCCGCCCGCAATGACCACGTGGGATTGACACGCGTCTTTCAGACGGTCATCGCCGGCGAATTTCAAAAAATCGACCAGGAGCAGGACCCCTGGAAGGGCCTGCTCGAGCTTGATTTCTCCCTGCCGCGCCAGGCGGCTGTCCCATCCCCCCGACGCCACCAGGATGGACTCGAATCCGGCCTCAAACAGGGATGCCACCGAAATGTCTTTTCCCAGGGTCTTCCGGGTCTCGATGGCCACACCCATTTCCCGGACACCATCGATATCCCAGTCCAGGATTTCCGAGGGGAGCCGGTAAGCGGCGATGGCGGACCTCAGCAGCCCGCCCGGCGCTTCGGCGGCGTCGTACACTGTCGGGGAATGCCCCAGACGGGCGGAGAAAAAGGCCGCGGAAAGCCCCGCCACGCCGCCGCCGACCACGGCGATCCGGCGTCCCGTATCCGGGGCTTTATAGGGGAGAATCCGCCGGCCGCGCTCCCGTTCCGCATCCCCCGCATACCGTTTGATGAAATTGATGGCCACCGCTTCATCCACGAAATTCCGGCGGCACTCCGTTTCACAGGGCCGGGGACAGATCCGGCCGATCACCGACGGGAAGGGGTTGCGTTCCTTGATGACCTGGACGGCCCTTTCCGGGTTTCCGTTGGCCACATGGAGGATATACTCCCGGATATCGATCCCCGCCGGACACGCCCGCTGGCAAGGGGTGGTGCACTCCCCGGTGGTGTATTCCTTCAGGATCCGGCGCGTGACGGAGGACAGGGTGATGATGTGCTTGGGACAGACCCGCTCGCAGGTGCCGCACCCCGTGCACCGGACTTCATCCACCACGGGGAGTCCGTCGGGACCCATGGTAATGGCGTCGAAGGGGCAGAACCGTGCGCAGGTGCCGAGCCCCACGCATCCGATGTGGCAGACCTTCATTCCTCCCCCGTGCAATACCGCCGCTCGACAGTCGGCCACACCGGTATAGACGAACTTCAGGTCGGCCTCGTCGACGCCGTAATAGCATCCCGGCCGGGCGATATCCGGTTCTTTGGCCTCGATGCTCACGCCCATGATCCGGGCGACGGCCTCGGCCACCTCGGGACCGGCCGCAACACAGGAGTTGGGGGCCGCCCGCCCCATGACGATGGCTTCCGCGTTGGCGCTGCACCCGGGCAAGCCGCACCCCCCGCAGTTGGCGCCGGGGAGTGCGTCCTCCACGGCCAGAATCTTGGGATCCACGTACACGTAAAAGATCTTGGACGCCATCGCGAGGCCGCATCCCACCACGAGTCCCAGGCCGCCCATCATGACCAATGCTTCAACCATTTTACTATCCCAACCGTTTTACGATTCCGTTAAAAAATGGCGTCATACCGGCACTTTTCAAAGCACGTCATGCATTTGATGCATTTTTCCTTATCGATGAACGCCGGCTCTTTTTTCTTCCAGGTGATGGCGTCCGCCGGACAGTTTTTGAAACAAAGCCCGCATTTGGCGCACAACTCCGGATCCACTTCGAATTTGAGCAGCGTCACGCACCGCTTGGCCGGACATTGTTTTTCGTGAATATGGGCATAATATTCATCCTTGAAGTAGCGGAGGGTGGACAATACGGGGTTGGGCCCGGTCTGTCCCAGGCCGCACAGCGACGCGTTCCGGATCACCTCCGAAAGGGACTCCAGGGTTTCGATATCCCCGGGTTCGCCGTGTCCTTCGCAGATGCGCTCCAGGACCTGAAGGATTCTTCGGGTGCCTTCCCGGCACGGGGTGCACTTTCCGCAGGATTCATCCTGGATAAACTCCATGAAAAACCGGGCCATGTCCACCATGCAGGTATTTTCATCCATGACGATGACGCCGCCCGACCCCATGATGGCCCCGACCTTCGCGATCTCCTCGTAATCCACGGGGGTGTCCAGGTATTGTTCCGGGACGCATCCACCCGAGGGCCCCCCCAGCTGCACCGCCTTGAACCGCTTCTTCTTGGGGATCCCGCCGCCGATGTCGAAGATCAGGGTCCTCAGTGTGGTGCCCATGGGCACCTCCACCAGACCGATATTGTTGACATCCCCGGATATGGCGAACACCTTGGTCCCCTTACTGGTCTCCGTCCCCACCGCCGCATACCAGTTCCCGCCGTTGGCGATGATCTGGGGGACATTGGCAAAGGTCTCCACATTGTTCAAAATCGTGGGCTTTTCCCATAATCCCTTGTGGGCCGGAAATGGGGGCCGGGGCCGGGGCATCCCCCGTTTCCCCTCGATGGACCGCATGAGGGCCGTCTCTTCCCCGCAGACGAAAGCACCGGCGCCCTGGTAGATCTCCACGTCGAAATCAAATCCCGAATCGAGGATGTTTTTCCCCAGCAGGCCGTAGGCCTTGGCTTGATCGATGGCGATCCCCAGCCGCCGGACGGCCAGCGGATATTCGGTGCGGCAGTAGATGTACCCCTGGTGGGAATCGATGGCCCTGGCGGCGATCACCATCCCTTCCAGGACGGCGTGGGGATCCGCTTCCAGGATGCTCCGATCCATGAACGCCCCCGGGTCCCCTTCATCGGCATTGCACAGCACATATTTTACGGTGCCCGGGCTCTTTTTCGCGAATTCCCATTTCAAACCCGTGGGGAACCCCGCCCCTCCACGGCCCCGCAGTCCCGATGTCTTCACCTCTGCGATAATGCCTTCGGAAGTCATTTCCTGAAGGGCCTTGGCGGCGGCGAGATACCCGCCCCGGCCGATGTATTCATCGATCTTTTCCGGATCGATGAACCCCTTGTTCCGCATGACCCAGAACATCTGGTTGGCGAAAAAGGGGATGTCTTTCATGTGGGGGATGACCTTCTTGCCGGCGGGGTCCTTATACAGGCGCCTTTCGAGGAGATTCCCTTTGAGAAGATGCCCTTCCACCAATTCGGGGATGTCGTCTACTGCCAGCTTTTGGTAAAAAATCCCTTCGGGCAGGACCAGCATGACCGGACCCATGGCGCAGAATCCGTTGCATCCCGTTTCCACCACATGGATCTCTTCCGAAAGCCCCTGCCGGTCAATCTCTTCGATCAGGGCATCCTTTATGGCCAGGCTTCCCGTGGAATGACAGCCGGTGCCGCCGCACAGCATCAACTCGGTCCGGATTCGCTTCATTCAAAACCCCCGCGTTCGTTTCACCGCCGCTTTCGCATCTACTCGTATTTTTCTAAAATCTGGATGACCTTGTTGGCACTCACCGCCCCGTGGGTGTCCTGGTCCACAACCATGACCGGCGCCAGTCCGCAGGCCCCCAGGCAACGGACCCCTTCCATGGAAAACCGGCGATCCTCCGTGGTCTGGCCCTCCTTCAATCCGTACTCATACGTGATCCGGCTCAACACCTCCTTGATCCCCTTGACGTAGCAGGCCGTCCCCAGACATACCCTGATGGTGTGTCTCCCTTTGGGAACAAAAGAGAACAAGGCATAAAAGGAGGCCACCCCGAAGACTTCGCTGCCGGAAAGGTTCAGGCCCACAGCGATATGGTCGATGAGGACCGCGGGGAGATACCCCACCACGTCCTGGCATTCCCTCAGGACCGGGATGACGGCGCCCGACTTTTTCCGGTACGTCTCGATGACGGTGTCGATCCGGTCCCACATGGGTTCCGTGATGTCCGGGTGTTCGGGTCGAAATGGATTGGGCATGGCATACTCTTTTTTGTCGCATGTTGACGGATGAACGGCGGATCCCCGCCGGATCCAGCCAAAGGAAAATTTTTTAACCGATGTCGCGGCAAATGTCAACGACGCTCGGGATCTTTTCATGCGCTCCGGTTTGT
>CAZQUR010000034.1:0-27420 GCA_964596535.1 uncultured Desulfobacteraceae bacterium | reverse complement strand
GCACGACGACTGGTTCCACTTTGCCAAAACCTGGGCGGAGCTGGTGGCTCTGGCAATGGATTCGAATGCGGTGTTGCCGGAACCGGCGCTTCAGAAGATGGAGGCGCTTCAAGCACAGATCGATGCCGCACTCGTGCCGTGGCTGACAAAACGCTATGCAGGATTGGTCAACCTGCCCCCGGCTCCACCGGTCATGCTCCACCATATTCCCCGTTTCCTCTCCCGCCACATCAACGACGCCAAGCAACACAAGGCTGCGTTCGTCCTGGTGGACGGCCTTGCGTTGGATCAGTGGATCGTCATCCGCAAGGAAATCGCCAGACAGCGAGCCGATTACCGCTTCCGTGAGAACGCGGTGTTCGCCTGGATACCAACCATCACGTCTGTTTCGCGCCAGGCGGCCTTTGCGGGAAAGCCACCGATCTATTTTCCGAACAGCATATACACCACCGACAAAGAACCGGCGTTGTGGACGCAATTTTGGGTGGACCAGGGGCTGACACAGCAGGAAATCGCATATGCCAAGGGGCTGGGGAACGGCACCTTGGAAAGCGTGGAGGAGATTGTTGCCCGGCCCAAGACGCGCGTGGTCGGTCTGGTTGTCGACAAAGTGGACAAGATCATGCACGGCATGGAGCTTGGCGCAGCGGGCATGCACAACCAGGTTCGCCAGTGGGCCGCAGGGCCGTTCTTGGCGCAACTGTTCGACTTGCTTTTGGAGAACGGATTTCGTGTCTACCTCTCGTCGGATCACGGCAACATCGAGGCGTCAGGTTGTGGCCGACCCGCAGAGGGAGCCGTGGCCGATCTGCGCGGGGAGCGCGCTCGAATTTATCCCGATTCCTTACTGCGCGGTCAGGTTAAAGAGCGATTCCCAGACGCCCTGGAGTGGCCGCCTATCGGGCTGCCGGAGGACTATCTGCCCCTGCTTGCCCCGCATCACGCCGCGTTTGTCCGCAAGACCGAAAGCCTTGTCGGGCATGGCGGCGCTTGCCTTGAAGAGCTCATCGTCCCTCTGGTGCAGATCGAGCGGAGGGACACATGAACGGACGGAAAGCACAGATCGGCTTCAGCCAACGCATCAGGCTCGAATGGTTCGAGCAGACAGCCAATTTGATACTGGCCGGGAACGACAAGGCCACAATCAACGACTCGCTCCAAGATCTGCTGCAGAACAAGGTGTCGGTCGGTGGAAAGTCCGTCAGGGGCAATCGGGAAAAGGTCATCACCATTCTCTTGAAGACTTGGCTCACCGTACCTCGTGAACTGGAGAAGTTGCGGGACGAGGGTCTGGAGATACTCCAAGGACTGCCGCGCAAAGACCGAATTGCCGTTCACTGGGGCATGACACTGGCGGCTTATCCCTTTTGGGGTTCGGTCGCCGCCCACACCGGCAGACTGCTGCGGCTTCAGGGAACAGCCGCTGCAGCACATGTTCAGCGACGGGTCAAAGAGGATTACGGAGAACGCGAAACCGCATCACGGGCCGCCCGGCGCGTGCTTCGATCATTCATCGATTGGGGCGTTTTGAAAGAGACGGGCGACAAAGGCGTCTACGGCCAAGGGAATCAGTATCCGGTTGAAGACCCCAGGCTCATAGCCTGGATGGTGGAGGCATCCCTCCGCGCCAGGGTTAACGGGTCGGCCGCCATAAAAGACCTGCTCGACAGCCCGAGCATCTTTCCCTTCCGATTGGCCCATATCTCAGCCGAGCGTGTGGCATCTCTTTCACCTCGGCTGAATATCCTACGGCACGGTCTGGATGACGACCTTGCGATGCTGCGGTCCAGTAAGGATGGAAGAACGAAATGACTATTATCTTTTAGTCAATCCCATTAACTTAAACACAAGATTTAAGTTAGATGATATTGATTTTAAGGGCTAAAAAATCTCAGTGGTAGGAAGAGATGGTTTTAATACTATAATTTTGTCTAGATCCTCGAAAAATCCAGTAATTATGGAGGCGCTACGTTGTCCAAAAACGGCCCGACACGGACAATCCAGGAGGTAAAACTATCGGGATTGTTGAAGCGAAGCCTGCTACTTGATCTGGAAACCACTAGGTCAGGTAGGGTCCGGCATATTGGCGCCATACTAAACGATCATGTATTCGAAAAAAAAGAACGAGCTGGCTCAGCAGAGACATTAAAACAGTTAGACAAATTTGCCGAGGCTGCGGAATTCGTTTTGGGCCATAATCTTCTTGGACACGATTTCCCAGTTTTAAAATCCTCGTTTCCATGGCTCAAGATTTTAAAAAAGCCGGTTATAGACACCCTCTACCTTTCTCCCTTAGCCTTTCCTCAAAATCCATATCATCGCCTCGTAAAAGATTATAAACTCGTTAAGGCAACCATCAACAACCCTGTCGAAGATGCCAAATTAGCGGCATCCGTGTTCAAGGACCAGTGGGGGAGTTTCCGAAATTTTTCAGAAGAGACGCCTGAACTCATAGATTTTTACAGATACTGCTTCCATGAAAGCATTTTTAACGGATTTTCAGGAAATGGCATTTCATCTGTATTTTCAATGATTTCATCCGAAGCAATAGGCGATTTCCCAAAAGCCCTAAAATGTTTTATCAGACTGACCCATGGCAAAGTATGCATTAACGCGGTCAATAGAACAATTCCCGACCTATTGGTCGACGAGGCCAAACGACCTGCAGCAGCATTTTCCTTAGCTTGGCTTCAGGTCGCAGGTGGAAACTCAGTACTTCCTCCGTGGGTTCGCTATCGATTCCCTGAGATCTCCTCAATTATCAAAGCCTTGCGAGAAATTCCTTGCGGAGATGACCAATGTGAATACTGTTCGCAAAACCATGATCCTGAAAAACAGCTTGCAAGATTTTTTGGTTACCCTTCATTCCGTATGGCGCCAAAAACTGAAGATGGCGAAAGCCTGCAACGTGCAATTGTGCTTGAATGCATGGGTAATCATCCTACCATGGGTATTTTACCGACTGGCGGCGGCAAATCGCTCTGCTACCAGCTTCCTGCGCTGATCCGATACTGGCGGCGGGGTACTCTTACCGTTGTCATTTCTCCACTTCAAGCGCTGATGAAGGACCAGGTAGATAATCTGGGGAAAAGAACGGGTACTTTGTTTGCTGAGTCTGTATCCGGTCTGCAAACTCCACCTGAACGTAGTGAGGTATTTGAAAGAATTCGGTTGGGTGACACGGCTATTTTATACATTTCACCGGAACAGTTGCGCAGCGTGGGTGTCCGAAACGTTCTCAAACAACGTGAAATTGGCGGTTGGGTGTTCGATGAAGCGCACTGCCTTTCTAAATGGGGGCACGACTTTAGGCCCGATTATCTATATGCCGCACGATTCATACGCGAGCTTGCAAAAGAACAGGACCAGCCAGTGCCGCCGATATTTTGCTTTACCGCGACTGCCAAAACCAGTGTGATCGAGGAAATCAGTACCCATTTCAGAGAGGAACTTAACCAGGAGCTTAAGCTTTTTGCTGGAGGCGTCGAGCGGCAAAACCTTTCGTTTGATGTCATACCGCTTTCTAGAGCTGAGAAGCTTGAACGGACATACGAGATTATTCAAGAACATCTTGATTCTAACGAGGATCCAGGAGGAATTATCGTTTATGCCGCTACACGCAATGCTACAGAGGAAATTCGAGATTTTCTACACCATCAAGGTATGATAGCCGAGGCTTTTCACGCTCGAATAAATCCCAAAGATAAGCGCGAAATTATTGATGCCTTTGTAGCCGGTTCTATACCCATCATTTGTGCAACTAACGCCTTCGGGATGGGCATCGATAAGGAAAACATCCGATTGGTATTACACTTCAATATGCCTGGATCACTGGAAAATTATATTCAAGAGGCTGGTCGAGCAGGCCGTGACTTGAAACCGGCACGCTGCATTCTTCTGTACGATGAGGAGGATGCAAGACTGCAATTCAGAATGGGTTCCATGTCTGAAGTGAGGCGCAAGGAAATTGCACGCACGCTTCGGGCCTTGCGGCGTAAAAAATGTAACAAGTATGGCGAAATTGTCGTCACCAGCGATGAACTGATACGTGATGAAGATTGGCCTGAAATGAAACGCTTGGAACCCGAGTTTCGAGATACAAAAATTAGGGCCTCCATTGCTTGGCTGGAACGGGCCGGGTTCCTTCAACGAAATCAAAATCTCACAGAAGTTTTTCAAGGCAAGCCGCTGATTGATTCGCTTCAGGAAGCAGAATCAATTATGGAACGACTCAACATATCATCCCAAACCAAAAATCTGTGGCTCGGCATCCTACAGAAAATAATCAATAGTCCTGGGGATCGCGGAATTAGAGCTGATGAACTTGCAGAAGCGCTTTTTCCTGAAAAAGAGCTGATTCAGGAAATTGAACAAAAAACGGGGCAAACGGCCGCCCAGGTCGTGATTTCTGCGCTGCATGACATGTCAGATGCGGGATTGATTGACCAAGGGCTGATGCTGTCAGCGACGTTCCGTCCAAAAGGGAAAAACAATGCCTTAAAAATTTTCCAAGCTGTTTGTGAGATTGAAAACAAACTTATCAGCTTGCTGCAGGTCGAAGACCCTGACGCTGAAAATGGAGACTGGGTTGAACTGGATATTCGGCGCCTCAACCAGAAGCTAATTAACGAGGGATATGAAACCAGTCCGGATATCCTAAGAATACTGGTAAAAGGGATATCCTACGATGGAAAGGGCTTTGCCGCATCTACAGGCAGTTTCGAAATCGGACACATTGACCGGAACCGCTATCAGGTAAGATTAAGAAGAAGCTGGGAAAATATCCGAAAAACCATTTTCCTGCGACAGAATGTCGCCAACGTTATTTTGCGCAGGTTAATGGAACTTTTTAAAAAACAAGTGGTAGCGGCTGGTACCGAAATTACCGGAGATGTTCAACTTGTTTTTACAAGCGATGAGCTCTCTGCAGCGATAAAGAGCGACATTACCCTGAGCGTCGAGGTAAAAAAGGTGCTCCCGGCTATTGAGCGTGCCCTCATGTTTTTGCATGAGCAACATGTCATAGAGCTGCAAGGAGGGTTGGCCGTGCTCCGGCAAGCCATGACCTTACGATTAGCGGAGACCTCAAGGGGACGATATTACAACAAGGGCGACTACAAACCGCTGCAAGTCCATTACCGGGAAAAACGACTGCAAGTCCATGTAATGATGCGTTATGCAACATTGGCATTTGAAAAAATCGCTCGTGCACTGACCCTGGTATTGGATTATTTCGCTTTAGGCCGTGTCAAATTCATCAACAAGTATTTCGAAGGCGACAAAGCGCTGTTAGATAAAGCAACTACGGCTGAATCCTTCCGCATGATAGTTGAAAACCTTCGCAATCCTTTCCAAATTGGTGCCGTCGGACGGCCTGTAGATGACAGCGTGCTCATTCTCGCCGGACCAGGCTCGGGAAAAACAACGGTGATCGTACACCGCTGTGCCTATCTGCTAGAGGTGGAACGAATACCGGCGCACCAGATTCTGGTTCTCTGCTTCAACCACAGTTCGGCCATGGTTCTTAAGAAACGACTGCGTGCTTTGGTCGGCAAGGAGGCCAACGCCGTCCTTGTAGCTACTTACCACGGTGTTGCCATGCGTTTGGCAGGTATTTCCATCAGAGATATGGCAGCAGAGCACAACAAAAACAACATCGAGTTTGATCGTATAATCAAAGATGCAATTAAGCTCCTGAAAGGGGAAATGGATATTCCAGGCACTGAGCCAGATGAACACCGCGATCGTCTGTTGGCTGGTTATAGCCACATTCTTGTCGATGAATATCAAGACATTGATGAGGACCAGTATGAGCTCGTATCCGCAATTACTGGCAGGTCAGAATCCGAAGAGGATAACCGCCTTGCAATAATGGCTGTAGGCGACGATGACCAAAATATCTATACTTTCCGTGGAGCTAATATTCGTTTTATCCGACAGTTCCAGGCCGACTACAGCAAGGAGGTTGTTTATCTAACCGAGAACTATCGTTCCAGCAAAAACATTATTTCAGCTTCTAATTCCTTAATCCGTCCTAACCGGGACAGAATGAAAATTGATCACCCGATCAGCATTAACCACGAGCGGCAGTACAATCAACCGGGCGGACGTTGGGAGCGCTTAGATCCAGTAAGCCAAGGACGGGTCCAGATCATTTCGGTTAAAAAATCAACTCATCAGGCAGGTTATGTAAAAGATGAAATCGACAGGTTGAAGGCATTAGATCCTAAACTAAAATGGAGTGACTTCGCCATCCTCAGTAGAACAAAAGCACCCTTGGCAAATGTGAGATCTATTTTGGAAAGCAGTGGATATCCAATCCGTACCACATTGGACATGGGGCTACCATTTCACCGTGTAAGAGAGATTTACACGGTTCTGGAATGGCTTGCAGCCATTGAGAAAGAGAACCATAGAGCCTCGGATTTGCTTGATAGAATCAAAATCATAAGGCATAGCAAGAACACAAATATCTGGTGGCAGATGGTCGATCTGTTTTTTGAAAACTATCAAGATGAAACTTCAAATAGTATGCTGCCGGTTAGCCGGGCCATTGATCGATTCTATGAATTCACGGCGGAGCAGCGAAGGGAAAAAATTTTAGGCCAAGGTATTTTTCTTAGCACTATTCACTCATCAAAGGGAATGGAATTTGCTCATGTGTTCATTTTAGATGGCGACTGGAGTAGACCCAGCGGTAAAATTGAATGGGAAGAGGAACGGCGCGTAATGTACGTTGGAATGACACGCGCGGAAGAAACTCTTCAGATGATGAAAATTCAAAGTAGACCTAATCCGTTCCTCAGGGAAATACGGGGAGACTTTGTTGCTACCAAAACGTATTCAGGAAATGAAATTGAGAATAAATTGCAGGATAAGTGCTATGAACTGATCGGTTTAAGTGAAATCTATATGGATTATGCTGGACAATTTCCCAAGTACCACAGAATACATAAAGATCTATGCTGTTTAGAAGCTGGCCAATGCGTTTCGTTTCATCAAAAGGATAGCTCGATTGAGATACATGACAGTGACGGTTGCTGCGTAGCAAAATTATCCAATGAAGGGGTTACTATATGGTCCCAGCGACTGGGTCAAATACAAGAATTGAGAGTAGTCGCATTGCTCCGACGTGACCGAGATGATCCCAATGAAGATTTTATCAACAGAATCAAAACAGATCAGTGGGAACTGCCTATACTTGAGGCGGTGTATTCTCACATTTAAAAAAAATTGTGCATAGCAACACAAAACATCAACTTGTGATAGCGAATTGATATCATAAGTTGAAGGAAACCTTTTGATATGAAGAGTCTATTTAATCTCTATATTACCCCATCAGATAACGCAACACTCCAAAATAAAACACGGCCGAACCTACCAGGGCCACCAGAGGAACCGTCATTAACCGATACACTGGCACCATGGATGTTTGAAAATAGCTGTTGGACAACTGCAAACACAGGTGCAAGGGCGAGAGCAGGACTCCGGCGAAACCGCTGGCCAGGGCCAGCATCAGATACGGCAGAATCAAGTGCGTCTGGTCCATGGATTGGATTAAGGAGATGAGGATGGGAAAAGTGGCCCCAACAAAGGCAATCGTGATTCCGGCCACCATGCCCACCAGAAACGGCAGTACAATAGCGACGGGTACCAATGCGAAGTGCCAGCGCAGCATCTCCTGGCTCATTTGTATCACCGCACCGCTGTCCTCCAGGATGCCTTTAAAAAGAAGGATGGTCGCGACCATATAAATCATGTTGAGCATGGCCGGTTGCCAAACGATACCCCAACAACGTCCCGAGTCCATGTGGTTGCGCCGCCAGATCCAGACAATGGCGATCAGCAGCGATAGAATTAATCCCAGTTCTTTGGACACCGACTGGATGCTGCCGGAAAAAAGCGTGGAAAACACCTGTCCCACTGCCAGCCCAAAAACGATCACGAACAGAATGGGTGCCAACTCCTTCAGAAAAGGCCCTGCAGCGGTTCGTTGGGTTGTCGTCCGGTGCTCCGCCATGGCCCCGCGCAACGGCCAGTAGCCGGCCACCACAACTACCAGGGTCAATGGCACGGTCACGAAGACCAGGCGCCACAGGTCGACGGATGCCATGGCCGTAGTCAGCAGGATCCCGGGATACAGCGGCCACCAGTATTCCCAGATGTGCCGGTACCAATAATTGATATAGCTGAGCTGAGGCGCGGAAAGACCGTGAATTTTTCCCAGGTTCTTCACCATGGGTGCCGAAAAGATGGCGCCTCCGGGCATGGGCAGCAGACCGATCAAGGCTGGAAAGATCACCATGTTCACCTGTGGCCGATTGATCAAGCCTTTGAAGCCATTGAGCAGCCGTTCCATCTGCCCGGCCTTTTCAAGGCTATGGCTCAGGACCAGGATCAGACTCACCACAATGGAAAGGCTCAGGGTTTTGGGATGAAGCAGGGACGACCCCATCGAAGTTAGAATGGCCATTGGCGACATGCAGAAAATCAGCCCCAGAGCAACCGTTGCCGCCAGAAAGGTGTTGCCGAGTGACCACTTGGTCTTGATGGCCAGCAAGACCAGGACAAACACACCCAGAACCCTTACGACCGCCGGAATCATGTTCAATTTTAAAATAATGCTTTCCACTATTACCCTCTGGAAGTCATTTTACTTGAATCGATCGTCCATTCCATGCCGACCATTTATGCAGCTTTGGCGGTGTACGTACCATGGATGAGTCCGTTCCACAACATAGCATGAACGGTTTGGTTTTTGGTCACTGCTCCGGGGCCTATTGTAGGGCGGCAAAGCCATGAAACATCCGGTGGACGGTTTGCTTCGTGGGTCGATTCATTCCGGGAAGGGCCTCTGCCATATTTTGTGAGAAAATATGACGTCGTAAGAAACACAAAACCAAATTGCAGGTCATCGAAGAATGGAAAAGGCGCTATTGTTGACACCCAAATCACCACATCCGCCTATGCCAAGGATGAGACTTCAGGAGACGTGGTTGATGTGGCTGCAAAAATCCGTAATGCATGTGGCTTACCCGTAATTGCTGTGGGTAGGCTTGGATCAAAGGCTTCCGCCCAGAAGGCCCTTGAGGCCGGCGCGGATTTGGTAGCCATAGGCCGACAGATGACCTGCGATCCGGATACCGCTGAAAAGATTCTGTCAGGTAGGGATGATCAGATTAGCCCAGCACCCCGCCTTTGGCGGGGATTTATCATAAAGTAACACGTTGAGGGAGCTTGAAAGGAAAAAAGGTCCGAGGATGGATGCCACGAACGTAGGGCGGCATTTTACATGCCGCCGGAAAATGACGGTCGATTGCCGGCGGGGTGTAAAACCCCGCCCTACAATTATTTCGAAAATCCCGCCTTTGAGGGGATTTTCGAAAAGCAACACGTTGAAGTTACTTGGAAGGAAAAAATATAGAAACAGATAAGCCCCTTATTACAGGGGCTTATCTATTATCAAGGAGTCAGGAAACTCGAAGATTCTGACTGAAAATCCCCGTGTCGGCAGTTCGATTCTGTCCCTCGGCACCAATCCTATAAAACCCGGGTCGCCCAAACCCGGGTTTTCTTTTTGTTTGACATCATCGAAAACTCTCCCTAAGATATAATCAATATTTTGGTCAACTACAATTGAGGTCTAAACATGGAGACACTATCTTTATCCGAAGCAAAAATGAAACTGAGCGAACTGATCGAAAAGGTCCGGTCAACCGATGAAGAAATTGTCATCACGAAAAACGGTCGGCCGGCGGCGGTTTTAGTAAGCCCGGACGAATTCGAAGGATGGCGGGAAACCATTCAGATAAAGGCGGATGGCGATTTGATGAGCGAGATCCGTAACGGCATCGTATCGTTAAAGAAAAAAACAAAAGTATACACGTTAGAAGAGCTTTTTGAATAAGCGATGGGTTCCAAAGGTATTCGAAGAAAGCTCAGGATGCCCGATGAGATCGTTGCGTTGATCAGGAACTGCCATCCCCGGCTGAAAAGAAAAGTCAGGGCCGGGTTGCGGAACGTCATGGCCGACCCCGAATGCGGGAAGTCTCTCAAGGATGAACTGGAGGGGTTAAAAAGTTATCGAATCAGCCGATTCCGGATCATTTACCGTATATCCTCAAAACAGATCATCGACATTATCGCCATTGGACCTCGGAGAATCATCTACGAAGAAACCTATCGGATCATCAAGAAAGAATCCGATCCCGAATTGTGATTCGGTATACCTAAAGGGTTTCGCGACACTCGATGACAGGCAGGAACAGGCGCTGCCGGCGTTTGTTTCGATGGACGGGAGTAAATTGATATCTCCGCCTTAAACAGCCGCGGGCGTATCTGCAGTGAGCAGGCGATGGGAGACGAGGTTGACCAGTCCCCAGATGGCATCCGCCGGCAGGTGGGCTTCGATGGTTTCATCGAAAAGAACGGAGAGCCGGGGCGAAAATTCCGCGTCCCCTTCCCATAAGAGATAGTACACGGGGACCCGGGGCAACGGGCGGAACGCATAGGCGGCATCCCCCAGGTCCATGGCAATCCCGCCCAATATCGCGGCCGCCTTCCGGAATCCGTCAAGATCCATCCCGAACCGCCGGACAAGCGGCTTGGTATCGAGCGCGTGGGGTCCCTGAAAAAAGTGTCCGGTTTTCAATTCGTTCACGCCCACCATCCGGCCTTTCAGGGGCATATCTTTGGCACCGATGAGGTACACCAGGCACAACAATTCCCACAGGGGATCCTGAACCCGGTTCCAGGTCTTTCCGCTTTTTTGGAAAACGCCGCGACCGGAAATATCGATCCGCACCTCTTCTTGTAAAAACGGCATGCGGATTTGTCCTGAATCCTCCCGGAAGATCGCGCCGTTTTGACAAACGGTACCGATGTCCATCCGGGCCAGGGTCTCCCAGTGTTCCTTCGGGACTTCCACGGATCCGCCGCTGGGCGTTTTTACCGGCGATGCCGCGTCCCGTCGTCGCTGTTGCATCGAAAGAAATCCTTGACTGAAAGGATAGGGTCCCATGGCGAAATTGTCACAGGGAAAGGACGAACAATCCTTTAGGCAATAGGCCACGCCGTTCATCCGGGCGCAGGCCAGGACCGGGCACGGAGCACCCAAAAGCTGTTCCTGGACGACCAGTTTCGCTTCGGCTTCCCGGCTCGTCCCGGACCCGCACGGAGAGCACACCCCCAGCACGAAAAGCCGGCAGACGGCGCAATCAATCCCGCAGGCCGCGGTCACCTTTTTTTTCCTCCGGGGATAAAGACACAACCTCCAGGCGCACCCTGGATCTGAACCATTTCTCGCATTTTTCTTTCAGACCCGCAGGGTTGTCCGTCACCCGAATCGTTAATTCACCGGTTTTTTCCGGGGGCCGGGCCAGGTCCGGATTGTTTTTTACCGCGGCGTTCACCGCCCCGGCCAGGGTCACGCCGGAATTGACGATCTTGACCTTCTTGCCGGCCTTGGCGGCGATTTTGGCTTCGATGACGGATAAGACAGGGCTGCCCAGAATCAGGGTGTCGATCTGCCGCACCCTCAAGGGATGGAGCAGTTTCTTTGCGATCCGAGCCGTCTCGGGCCGCTTGCCCCACCCTTCCTCAACCAGGACATCCAACAGCGTCGACGGTTGGGCATAGACGCGGGCATCGGGGAGCCGCTCCCGAATGAGCCGTTCATAGACCCCGCTTTCCACAACCACAGGGGGTCCGATCACGCCGAAGCACCCCCCTTTTGAGACGGATGCGGCCGCAGCCGCGGCGGCGGTCACCCCGTCGATGACCGGAACGGTACAGGGCCCTGTTTTTTCCTGGATCCAGGCCGTTGCGGCGGCGGGACACACAATCACCAAAAGATCCGCCTTTGCATCGATCAGGTGCCGAATGCCCTCCCGGGCGAACCGGGCCACGGTGTCCATGCTTCGTCGGCCATAGGGGGCGCGGGCCGTATCGGCCAAAAAAAGGAGGTCATGGGCCGGGAGCATGCCCCGGATGGCGCGCAGCGGGAGAAGACCCCCGATGCCGGAATCAAAGACTCCGATCACGGGAGGAAAGGAGGCTTCTGAGGGAGGATTCGAGGCATTCATCGGGGATGTCCGTGCGCATTCCCGGGCAGCATGTCGCCATGATGCGCCAGTTGTCGATATCGATGAGGATGCTGGGAATGAAGGGCCATACGCGGCACATCCACGGCTTCACCGGATGAATCCGGCAAAGCCCGTCCCAGAAGACGCAGTACCCGCTTTCGGCCTGGGCCAAAACGTGACGACGCCCCGACATCCGGCAGTACTTTTCGATGAACCGGTCCGGGTCTTCCCGGATAAATTCCGTGATGCGGCGGATGTCCTCCCGGGAGACGAAGGTGCCCCCGTACCCTTTGCAGCAGTCCCCGCACTTTTTGCATTCAAACAGATCCGCCGCGCTCAGGGTTTCAGAGACCATGCCGGGTATCCATGGCCCGTTTCAAGGTCACCGCATCCACGTATTTCAGATCACCCCCCATGGGCACCCCCGAAGCGATCCGGGTGAGCGTCACGGGGAGTCCCCGGAGCCGTTCCGCCAGGTAGGCGGCCGTGGCCTCCCCTTCGACGCTGGTGGAGGTGGCCAGGATCACCTCGCCGATCCCCCCTTTTCCGATGCGGTCGAAAAGCTCCTGGATCCGGATGTCGCCGGGTCCCACGCCGCACATGGGGGAAAGGACCCCCTGGAGAATATGGTAGCGGCCGGTAAAGGCCCCGGATTTTTCAATGGCCGCCATGTCCGCCGGCTGTTCCACCACGCACAGGACACCCGTGCCCCGGGAGGGATCCCGGCAGAGGGGGCAAAGGTCGGCATCACTCAAGGAATGACACAGGGAACACAGCCGCACCGATTGCTTCATCTCCAAAAGGCTTTCGGCCAGAGACGCCACCTCTTTTTGGGGCATGCTCAGGATGTGCATGGCCAGGCGTTCCGCCGTCTTTTCCCCGATGCCGGGGAGCCGGGTCATGGCGGTGATGAGCCGCTTGATGGAGGCGGGATAATGGCGCATCTATGCCAATCCCGGGATATTCAGTCCGCCCGTGAGCTTGGACATCTCGGCGTTGGCCATCTCCTGGGCCCGGGTCAATGCCTCGTTCACGGCGGCCAGCACCAGGTCCTGCAGCATTTCCACGTCTTCGGGATCCACCACTTCTTTGTCGATGGAAAGGGAAACAATCTGCTGCTTTCCGTTGGCGACCACTTTCACGACCCCCCCGCCCGATGCGACCTCCACGGTCTTTTCAGCCAGCGCCTCCTGCATTTTGAGCATATCGGCCTGGAGCCGCTGGGCCTGCTTGAACATCTTCCCCATGCCTTTCATATTCGGCCTCCTACAAGAGCTTGACGTCCACCACCGTGCCGCCGAAAATCCGTACGGCTTCGGCCACCAGGGGGTGCTGGATCGCCTTGTTTTTTATATCGTTTTGGGTTTGAGGTTTCTGATCCTGATAAAGATTGTCTTTCTCAGGGCGAACGAAATAAACCGTCATGGCCCGGCCGTACACCTCCTGGCAGGCCTTGGCCAGGGCGGTCTTGTTTTTTTTGCGGTTCAGGGCCTGAAAATCGTATCCGTTCCCGTGGACTTCCACCTCGATTTCCGCCCCGGTTTCCCGTATCCGCTTGCACTTGGAAAGGGATGCCGCCAGGGATGGGGTTTTTTCGGAAAGGATCTGAACCACCTTTTCCCAGGGATCCCCCGGTGCCGGCGCGGAGAAAGTTTCCGGTTCCGGATACGACGCCCGGGATTCTGCGATGGCAGCCGCATCCACCGGCGGAATGCCTCCGGTGCTTTCCTTTCCCGGCGGAACCGCCGGTTCGGGTCCGGAACGGGACGGCGGGAGCGGTGCTTCGGCCGGGCCGTTTTTCGGAGCGCCGGCAGTGATTTCGCCTCTCAGGGCATCGAGTTTTTCGATCAGGGTTTCGATGGGAAGGGCCGGGATCACCTCCAGGGTTTTGACCAGGGCCATCTCCAAAGCGATTCGGGGCAGTGTAGAGAAGCGAACGGCGGATTCTTCTTTCAATAAGAGATCAATGATCTGGTTGAGATAGGCAGGGGAAATCTCCCCGGCGGTTTCCACGATTTGCTCCACCTCCCCGGCCGGCAAATCCATAAGGGGTCTTGGATTTTTGGAGGCTTTGGCCACCATGAGGTTTCGAAAATGCTCCAAAAGATCGAAAAAGAGCCGCTTCATATCATAACCCCGGGAATAGGCCTCATGGACCCGCTCCAATATCCCCGGCGCATCCTTTTCAAGGACGGCCCGGGAAAGGTCGAAAATCACTTTCCGGTCCATGACCCCGAGAAGATTCAACACCTGTTCCAGGGTGATCTTCCCCTCCGCACACGTCATCACCTGATCCAGAAGGCTCAAGGCGTCCCGCATGCCGCCGGTGGCCTCCCGGGCGATGACCCAGAGGCATTCCGGGTCCATCTCCACGTTTTCTTTGGAGATAATCGTCTCCATGTGGGTCACGATGGAACGGGTGTCGATGCGCCGGAAATCATGCCGCTGGCACCGGGAAAGCACCGTGGCGGGGATCTTGTTGGGTTCGGTGGTGGCGAAAATGAACAGGACATGGGGCGGCGGCTCTTCCAGGGTTTTGAGGAGCGCATTGAACGCCGCGGGGCTCAGCATGTGCACTTCATCGATGATATAGATCTTGTAGAGGCTGTAGGCGGGCATGTACCGGGCGTTTTCCCGGAGTTCCCGCACCTGATCCACGCTGTTGTTGGACGCCCCGTCGATTTCATGGACGTCCGCCGCGTGCCCCCGGGTGATCTCCGTGCAGGACCGGCATGCATTGCAGGGGACGGGGGTGGGCCCTTTTTGGCAGTTCATGGCCTTGGCGAGGATCCGGGCCACCGTGGTCTTTCCCGTTCCCCGGGGGCCCGACAGGAGGACGGCGTGGGCCACCCGGCCGGTCTGAACGGCATTGGCCAGGGTGCGGGTCACATGATCCTGGTGCACCACTTCTTCGAAGGTCTGGGGCCGGTATTTACGGGCTAAAACCAGGTACGACACGAGAAAGCCTCTTGGATCTGAAAGCGGCCGGAACGGCTCAGGTTAAAAACGGCGTCACAAGGGGGCGCCCCGCCGGGGCTGAAAAATCATGGCGG
Organism: uncultured Desulfobacteraceae bacterium; assembly: GCA_964596535.1. Classification (GTDB taxonomy): domain Bacteria; phylum Desulfobacterota; class Desulfobacteria; order Desulfobacterales; family UBA2156. The sequence continues at coordinate 12,284 of CAZQUR010000034.1, read as the reverse complement.
AGAGAGAGGGATTCGAACCCTCGGTGCCGCTTTTGACAGCACACACGATTTCCAGTCGTGCTCCTTCGGCCAACTCGGACATCTCTCCGGTATTGTCTTTTAAATCGTTGCGTGGCGGAGAGGGTGGGATTCGAACCCACGATCCCGCTTTTGGCAGGATACCGCTTTTCGAGAGCGGGGCCTTCAGCCACTCGGCAACCTCTCCGCAACCCCCGACGGATTTCCAAATTTAAACGTTAAATTATACCTTTCAGCATTTCAATGTCAATCCTCTTTCTTCCAAGTAACTTCACCGTATTTCTTTTTGATAAATCCCGGCCAAAGGCGGAGTATAACGGAAAAGATGGATGAACGGGGCCTTTTAAAAAAAACCATTGTAAAGAAGGGTTTTTCCTTGAACCCGGGACGTTTTTCATTTAGAAGGGCTTTTTTCATTTTTATCGTTAAGGAGCAACACTTATGGCCACTGTCACCCCTTTCAGGGGCATTTTTTACAATACCTCGAAAATATACGACATCGCCGACGTCATGGCGCCCCCCTTTGACGTGGTATCCGAAACCGAGCGGCTGGAACTGCATGAACGGCATCCCTACAACAGCATCCGGTTGACCCTGGGGAAAAACGACGCCTCCAATCCCAACGGCACCGCATGGATCCCCCGGGCGGCCCAGCACTTCAACAACTGGCTCAAGGCGGGGATCCTGGTTCAGGACAACTCCCCGGCCCTGTATTTCACGGCCCGCAGTTTTGTCCATGATCACAAACCCGTCACCCGTTTCGGATTCATCGCCCTGGTCCGGCTGGAACCCTTTGAAAAAAGGGTGGTTTTACCCCACGAAAAGACGTTTTCGAATGTCCGGGCCCAGCGGCTGGCCCTCATGAAGGCATGCCACGCCAACTTTGCACCCATCTTTTCCCTGTATTCGGACCCGAAAAACGACATCATCATCCGCCTGAAAGCCGCCGTGTTCGATAAAACGGCGGACATCGATTTCGTGGATTACGACAGCCAGCGACACCGGCTGTGGCGCATCACCGACACATCGGTACAAAAGGCCGTCTTCGGCGCGTTGGAAGATAAAAACATCTATATCGCCGACGGGCATCACCGATATACCACGGCGTTGAACTACCTGGAGTGGATGCGCTCCCGGCAGCCGGACCTTCCCGGGGATCACCCCGCCAACTACGTGATGATGTATCTTTCCGGCATGGAGGATCCCGGCCTTATCGTCCTTCCGGCGCATCGGCTGTTGCGGGATGTTTCCGACGAGGCCCGGGTGAACCTGATTCCCAAAGCCCGGAAATATTTTGATGTCACCACCATCCCCTTCAAGGGCAAGGAGCGGGAAAGGGCCCTGGTGGAGTTTGTCTCCTCGCTCAAGGCCAACGCCCCCAAGAACGTGATCGGCGTCTTCATGAAAGACCACCCCGAATTTTATCTCCTGGTACTGAAACCCCGGGTGATGGAGGAAAAGTTCAAAAACGAAATCATCGAAGCGGTGCGCTATATCGACGTCACGATCCTGACTCAATTGATCTTCATGGAGATTCTGGGATTCGACGAGGCACGGCTCGACGATGAAAAACGCATCGGGTACGACCGCACCGAAACCGGCGCCGTGGAAGCCATCACATGCGGCGACTACGATATCGCGTTTATCCTCAATCCCACCCGTATCGAGCAGATGAAGACCGTGGCGAACCGGGGACTCATCATGCCCCGGAAAGCCACCTATTTCTATCCCAAGATCGGCTCCGGTCTTGTCATGAACCGCCTCGTTCCGGACAGTATATGAGACCCCGATCCGGACGATCCCTTCAGGGAGTGAACAAGGCCGCGGCGTCTTCGGTGTAGCGCCCGTTTTGACCGTACAGAATCAACGGGGGCGCCACCCGGACCCCCTCGTGCACCCCCTTGACCCCTTCCGCCACCACCAGCTTGGCCTCCGTATCCCTTGAGGAATGCACCATCCGCAAGCGCTTGGGGGCAAGGCCGGAGGCATCCATGAGACCAAGGACATCCGCGGTCCGTTCGGCCGGGACTACGGTGACGAACCGGCCCTTGGGCCTGAGCATCCGGGCCCCGGCGGCGACGACTTCCGGAAGTGTGACGGCGATTTCGTGGCGGGCGATGGCCCGCCGGCTGTCGGGATTGATCCTGCCGGACCGGGCCTTTCGAAATGGCGGGTTGCTCACAACCAGGTCCACGGGCCCGCCGGTATGGATTTGATCCAATTCCCGCATATCCATGCAAAGGATCCGCATCCGGTCTTCCATGCCGTTTTCCTGCATGTTTTTCCGGGCGATGCCGGCCAGGGATTTTTGGATCTCCACCCCGAACCCCCGAATATGCGGGTGCCGGAATCCGAGGATCAAGGGGATGATCCCGCACCCGGTCCCCAGATCCAGGATGCGGTCGTCTGCTTTTGGACCGGCATGGTGCGCCAGAAGGACGGCATCCACGGAAAACCGGTACCCCGTTTCTTCCTGGAGGATTTTGAGCCGGCCGTTGAAAAAGGTGTCGAGGGTCAGGGCGTTTTCTTTTTCGGGCATCGTTTATTGTCACTTTCGGGGATTGGGAGAAAAACCCTCGCCTTTAGGTAAAGACTTCAGTTTAATTTTTTCGGTCAAAGGGTTCAAGGGGTCAAGGGGTCAAGGGATATTGAACAGCGGTCATCAACATGGTATTCACTTGAACCCTTGGACCCTCGGCTCCTGGAACCCTAAAGCGACCGGCTTCAGCCGGTATGTAGTTTACTTTTCGGGATTTTCTCGGCGGCATGTAAAATGCCGCCTTACGTGTTATGGCATTGCTCGGAGGCATGTAAAATGCCGCCTTACGTGTTATGGCATTTGGCGGCATGTAAAATGCCGCCTTACGGGTTTCGATGCTTTGCGGCGGCATGTAAAATGCCGCCCTACGTGTACGGCATTGCTCGGAGGCATGTAAAATGCCGCCCTACGTGTTACGGTGTTTTGGGGCAGTTTATCGTAAGGGGCCGATCTTGAACCGGATCTCTTCGAGAAGCGGTTTTCCCAGGGCCTCGTTGAGCTTTTGAAGAATCCCTTCCTTCATGAACTGGAGCTGGTGGACCCATACGGAACCGGTCACGTGGACGATGAGCCGCCGCCCCTTAAACGCGGCGGGTTGTGCGTTTTCGGCGACCACGCGCCCCACCACGGCGTCCCAGTGGTCCCAGACACGGGCAAGCTCCATATCCGGGTTCCGGCGGCACGACGCCAGCACCCGGGTCAACACGTTTTTCAGGGGAACCGGTTCTACGGGGCGTTTTTTGGAATGGTCCGGCATAATTTCGCTTTACTGAAAAATGGGCCTTTTCCCTTGACTTGCAATATGTAGTGCCGTATATTTTATCGAATTGCGGTTATTTATCAATATAAAAGAAGTGTGATTGTTTTTCGGGCGGACGCGAGTCGAGGTTTGTGCTCGCGCTTTTTTAATCGGGCCGGTGGGGCCGCAACAGGAATCGGTGAAAGATGAGTTGGGATTGGGAAAAATTAAAGGAGCAACAGCAGCGGATGGGGGGCGGAAAACCTCCCCAGATGGATGAGATCTTCAACAAGTTCAAAGGGATCAAGTTTCCCGGAAAACTCCCCGGGGGTTTCCTCATCATCCTTTTGATCGTGGCGCTGATCCTGGGATCCACCACCTTTTACACGGTGGGCGTGGATGAAGTGGGCGTGGTCCAGCGGTTCGGAAAACACGTGCGGACCACCCAGCCGGGCTTGAACTTCAAGCTGCCCATCGGTGTGGAAAAGGTGACCAAGGTCAAGATCCGCCGGATCTTCAAGGAAGAGTTCGGGGAGGGCCCGTCCCGATTTGAAAGACGGGGACAATTCGGAAGCGAAGGTGCGGAAACCATGGCCCTCATGCTCACCGGGGATCTGAACGTAGCGGTGGTTCCCTGGATCGTCCAGTACCGTATCAAGGATCCGGTCCATTTCCTGTTCAACGTCCAGAACGCCCAGCGCCTGTTGGTGGACATGTCCGAGGCCACCATGCGCCTGGTGGTAGGGGACCGGAGCATCAACGAGGTCATCACCAAGCGGGATGAAATCGCGGTGGAGGCCCGGGAGCTCCTCCAAAAGGAACTGGACGAGGCCCAGAGCGGGATCCACGTGGTGACCGTCGAAATGAAGCGGACCAACGTCCCCGTCCCGGTGCAGCCTTCCTTCAACGAGGTGAACCAGGCGGTCCAGGAAAAGGAGCAGTTGATCTACCAGGCCAAGGAAGACTACAACAAGGCCATTCCGGCGGCCCGGGGCCAAGCGGAACGCACCATCAAGACCGCGGAAGGTTACGCCCTGGACCGGGTCAACCGGGCTGAAGGGGATGCGGACCGTTTTACCGCCGTGTACAAGGAGTACATCAACGCCAAGGACGTGACCAAGCGGCGGCTCTACCTGGAAACGCTGCAGGAGCTTTTTCCCAAACTGGGTCCCAAGTATATTGTGGACCAGGAGCAAAAAAACCTCCTTCCCCTCTTGAACCTGACCAAACCTTTGGGGGAATCCAAATGAAATCAAAGCCTTTAATCATTATCGTCTTGGCTGTCGTCGCTTTTTTAATCTACAACTCGGCGTACACCGTGGATGAAAGGGAGCAGGTGGTGGTCACCCAGTTCGGGAAAGTCGCGGGCGATCCCAAGACCGAACCCGGTCTGTACTTCAAGCTGCCGTTCATCCAACTCACCAATTACTTTCCCAAAAATCTTTTGGACTGGGACGGGGATCCCGGGCAGATTCCCACCCTGGACAAGACCTACCTCTGGGTGGACGCCTTTGCCCGGTGGCGTATCGTGGATCCGGTGTTGTTTTTCCAGACTATCAATGATTTGGTGAGCGCCCTGGGACGCCTGGACGACATCATCGACCCGTCCATCCGCAACTTCATCACCTCGTACCGCCTCATCGAGACGGTACGCTTGACGAACAGAAACCTCGATACCCTGGAAGTCGGTTTTGAAGACCTGAAAAAAGAACGGCCTTCCGGATACATGGTCACCACCGGCCGGGCCCAAATCACCAAGGGGATCCTGGAGCAGGCCAAGCCCAAGCTGGCCGAGTTCGGCATCCAGCTGGAAGACGTCAAGATTTCCCGGCTCAACTACGTGGAAGACGTGCGCAAGTCCGTTTACAACCGGATGATCGCCGAGCGGAAACAGATCGCCGAAAAGTTTCGCTCCGAAGGCCGGGGGGAGGCCCGGAAGATTGAGGGTGAAAAGGACCGCGATTTGAAACAGATCACCTCCGAGGCTTACCAGAGGGCCCAGGAGATCAGTGGAGAGGCCGACGCCGAGGCCACCAAGATTTATGCCGCCGCCCACGGGCTCGACCCGGAATTTTATTCCTTCACCAAGACCCTGGAAATCTACAACATGTCCCTGGACAAGGAAAGTTCACTTGTCCTTTCCACGGACTCGGAATTCCTGAAATACCTGAAAGGATACAACGAGCCAGCCAGAATCCGGTAAACCGCCTTTTGGAGAAAAGCAAAACAAAGCATCCCTATCCCGGAGCGGGACAGGGATGCTTTATACCCGGACCTTAATTTAACTATTTGAGCTTTCTTCGCTGGTGCCGCGTACGGGCGAGTAACTTTCGATGTTTATGCTTTCTCATTTTTTTCCGTCGTTTTTTGATTACGCTGCCCAAACACTCACCTCCAGTCCTTATGGATTTCTCCCATATCATTTATGGGGACAACTCGGATTTTCGAAAACGCCGTAAAAATAAAATTTAACACCTTTTACAGCCGTTGTCCAGCACTACTTTTTTTATGGTGAGCCCGTGAAACCGGCGATGCCCGGCACCCGAAAAAAGCCCCTGGCCCGGTTCGATCCGGACCAGGCCAAGACCGTCCGGAATGCCGCGGCGCTGGCCGAGGAGTTGGTGAGCAACCATTTCAAGCTGTCCTCCAACCAGTGGCTGAACCGCCGGTATGACCTCAAGACCCTGAATGATCTTTCCCCGGAGGAAATCGTCCACGGCCCCTTTGCCCAGATCATCCACTACCGGGGGCATCGGGGAGACGCCCCCCTGGGATCCCGAGCCATCGATCTGTATACCATCTGCCTCCAGGACCACAGCATCCTTTCGGTCATTGAAAAGCACCCCTGGATCACCCTTTATCCCTTTAACTTATACATCGTCACCCACGAGTTGATCCATATCGTCCGGTTCATCCGGTTTCTGCAGAATTTCGTGGCCACGGAGGCGGAAAAACTGGCCGAAGAACAGCGGGTCCATGAAAAAACCCATGAAATCCTGAAGGAAGCACCCATACCCGGTATGGACGCCGTCCTGAACTACTACCGGTTGTGGCGCGCTCCCTTTGACGAAATCGAACACGATCCCATTTTTCTTGACAAGTCCTGAAACGGCATTATACTCTGACAAGTTGAAAACGACAGGAACCATAGGAGGTTGTGCCGAGAATGCCGGTCTACGAGTATGAATGCGCCCAATGCGGCCAGATAGAAGAGGCGTTTCAAAAATTTTCCGACAAACCGCTGACCCGATGCCGTCACTGCTCGGGGAGGCTTCGAAAACTCATTTCCCAAAGCGCTTTTCACCTTAAAGGCACGGGTTGGTATGTGACCGATTATGCCAATCGATCCAAGAGCACCCAGGGCGCTTCCGAGAAAAAAGCAAAGACCGAATCCAAGAGCACGGAAAACACCGCATCGGATACCGGCGCATCCAAAAAATCCGATGCTTAGGCGAACGGTCTTTTAACCTGCCCTTATTGCGTTCACCCGATTCGAATGCACACGGCCTGTCGTCTTTGGGTTTCCACGGGTGATGGCCTTTTTGCGGCGGCCTTTTGCGGTGAACGCGGTCAATTTTCACAAAATTTTTTTACGTCAAGGCCTTTACAAGGTCGGATAAATGATTACGATCTGCAAAAAATTTATATCTTAAATCGTGGATCGGATGTTGACCCACAAAAAATCCATACAAATGAAAAAGGAGAGAGGAGATCATGAAACTGAAGCCATTGCAGGACCGGATTTTGGTGGAACGTGTGGAAGAAGAACAGAAAACCAAGGGCGGGATCATCATCCCGGACACGGCCAAGGAAAAGCCCGCCGAGGGCAAGGTCATCGCCGTGGGAAGCGGCAAGCTGGATGAAAACGGGAAGCGGATGCCTCTGGATGTGAAAAAGGGCGACCGGATCCTCTTCGGCAAGTACGCCGGCACGGAAGTGAAGATCGAGGGGAAAGAGTACCTCATGATGCGCGAAGACGACGTCTTGGGAATTATCGAATAAATTAAATTGTGAATGGAGGAATGTGAAGATGGCAGCAAAATTGATCAAGTACGACATGAAGGCCCGGGAAGCCATGCTCAACGGCATCCGGACCCTTTCCGACGCCGTAGCGGTGACCCTCGGGCCCAAAGGCAGAAACGTGGTTTTGGAAAAATCCTGGGGTTCCCCCACCGTCACCAAGGACGGCGTCACCGTGGCCAAGGAGATCGAACTGGAAGACAAGTTCGAGAACATGGGCGCCCAAATGGTGAAGGAAGTCGCCAGCAAGACGAGCGATATGGCCGGTGACGGCACCACCACAGCCACCGTGCTGGCCCGATCGATTTACGAAGAAGGCCAGAAACTGGTGGCGGCCGGAAACAACCCCATGGCCATCAAGCGCGGCATCGAAAAGGCCGTGGAAGTGGCGGTCAAAGAGCTTCAGAGCATGAGCAAACCCACCAAGGACCAGCGGGAGATCGCCCAGGTGGGGACCATCTCCGCCAACAACGACGAGACCATCGGGAACATCATCGCCGAGGCCATGAACAAGGTGGGGAAAGAAGGCGTGATCACGGTGGAAGAAGCCAAGGGCATGGAAACCACCCTCGAGGTGGTGGAAGGCATGCAGTTCGACCGGGGTTACATCTCCCCCTATTTCATCACCGATCCGGAAAAAATGGTCGTCTCTCTCGAGGATCCCTACATCCTCATCAACGAAAAGAAAATCAGCAACATGAAAGACCTGCTCCCCGTCCTGGAACAGGTGGCCAAGACCGGACGCCCCCTGCTGATCATCTCCGAGGACGTGGAAGGCGAAGCCCTGGCCACCCTGGTGGTCAATAAGCTGCGCGGCACCCTCCACGTGGCGGCCGTGAAGGCCCCGGGATTCGGCGACCGCCGGAAAGCCATGCTGGAAGACATCGCCGTGCTGACGGGCGGCCAGGTCGTCTCCGAAGACCTGGGGATCAAGCTGGAGAGCCTGAGCCTTTCCGATCTCGGAAACGCCAAACGGATCACCATCGACAAAGACAACACCACCATCGTGGACGGCGCCGGCTCCCGCTCCGCCCTCGAAGGCCGGGTGAAACAGATCCGGGCCCAGATCGACGAGACCACCTCCGACTATGACCGGGAAAAGCTCCAGGAGCGCCTGGCCAAGCTGGTGGGCGGTGTCGCCGTCATCAATGTGGGCGCCGCCACCGAGACCGAGATGAAGGAAAAGAAGGCGCGGGTGGAAGACGCCCTCAACGCCACCCGGGCGGCCGTGGAGGAAGGGATCGTCCCCGGCGGCGGCGTGGCCCTGGTGCGCTGTGTCGAAGCCCTCGATAAGATCAAGATCAAGGCCGACCAGAAGCTGGGCGTGAAAGTCATCCGCAAGGCCATCGAAGCCCCCCTGCGCCTGATCGCCGAAAACGCCGGGTTCGAGGGCTCCGTGGTCCTGAACAAGGTCCTGGAAGGAAAAGACGCCTACGGGTTCAACGCCGAAAGCAACAATTACGAAGACCTCATCGCGGCCGGTGTCATCGATCCCACCAAGGTCGTACGCATGGCCCTGCAGAACGCCGCCAGCGTATCGGCCCTCATGCTCACCACGGAGGCCATGGTGGCGGAAAAACCCGAGGAAAAGAAAGACATGCCGATGCCGCCGGGCGGCGGTGGCATGGGCGGTATGGGCGGTATGGGCGGTATGGGCGGCATGATGTAATCGCCCCTTTTTACTACCCATCGCCTCAAGACGCAAACGCCCTCACCGGAAACGGTGGGGGCGTTTTTCATTGATCTTGACAGATCTTCGATTTCTTGAAATATTAATCCGTAACTAAGCCGGGACCTTTCGTCAACATCCAAAAAAAGAGGTCTGCCATGCCCCATGCATCCGCATTTTCCCGTGTGTTTAAAGCGATCCTGGTATCCGCGGTGGTGGTTTGTTTTGCTTTTCCCGCCCCGGCCCAGGAGGCGGAACAGGATCTTCCCTATGAATTCGGCATTTATTACACCGCAAAAAAGGGAGACAGCCTGGCCGGAATCGCCAAGCGTTACTTTGATTCCGAGGCCTATTGGCCCCAGCTTTGGAAGGAAAATACCCACGTCAAAAATCCCCATGACCTGATCGCAGGGGAACGGATCCGCCTGTTTCAAAAATCCGGAAACAAGAAGATCCCCACCCGCCTGCTCGCCCTTCCGCTCCCGGAAACCAAAGCCCCGTTCACGCTCTTTTCCCCCATTGAGGGCGTTGGCTTTGTCCGGTCCGAACCGGTGACACCCCTGGGGTCCCTGTTCAAGGTGATGGGAGACAAAGCCCTCATTGCCGAGGGGGACAAGGTCTTTTTGTGGAAGGCGGAAGCAGACGCCTTTACCGCCGGCGGCCGGTACACCCTTTTCCGGGTCCTTCCCCTCCCCGGCACCGTTGCGCCGCCCGACGTGGGCCTCCAGCACCTGCTCACCGGCGTGGTGGAAGTCACGGACGTCAAACCCGACTATGCCATCGCCACGGTGATCAAATCGTATCGCCGGATCCGGCTCGATGACCGGGTGATGCCCTACGAAAAACGCTCTCCCGTGATTCCCCTGGCCCGGTGCCAAAAGGATCTGCACGGAACCATCCTCGCCTCCGAAGAAGGGCTCACATTAATGGGAGACGGCCACATTGCGTTCATCGACAAGGGACAACAAGACGGTGTCGCCGCCGGGCAGCAGTACCTCATCTGCACAAACGAACAGCGGGTAAAACCCGACACCGGGAAGGAAGTCACCGTGGGACCCATCGATTTCGGGACCCTCCTGGTGCTTTCGGCCGATGAACACGCCTCCGCCGTGGTCATCACCCAGTCGGACCGCCAGGTCGTCCCCGGAAACGGTTTCCGCGCCCCGAGTCTGATGGAATAAGCGAAGACAGATAGAAACGCCTTACCCCTGCTCCCAGGTGACCCGGAGGACTTCCGGGTAGGTGGTCTCCCCGGCGAGCATCTTGCGGACGGCGTTTTCCCGCAAGGTCACCATCCCTTCCCGCTTGGCCATGGACTGGATGGTGTTGAAATCCGCATTCGGGACGATCTGTTTCTTGATGGCATCGGTGCAGGGGAGCACCTCGTAAACCGCCGTGCGCCCCAGAAACCCGGTCCCCCGGCACTTGAGGCAACCTTTCCCCCGCTTCAAGGCGATGCGCCCGTCCCTTCCGGGATCGAGCCCCATCTCCCTTAACTCCGAGGAATCCATCTCGAAGGTTTCCTGGCAATGGACGCAGATCTTTCGCACCAGGCGCTGGCCCAAAACCCCGATGAGGGTGGACTGGATCAAAAACGGCGGCACCCCGAGATCCAGAAGGCGCGTGATGGCCGACGCCGCATCGTTGGTGTGCAGGGTGGAGAGCACCAGATGCCCGGTGAGGGCCGCCTGGACCGCGTTTTCCGCGGTTTCCAGGTCCCGCATCTCGCCGATCATGATGATGTCCGGGTCCTGGCGCAGGATGTTGCGCAAAATGGAAGAAAAGGTGACCCCGGCCATGGGCTGGACCCCGATCTGGTTGAAAGACTCGTGCACCATTTCGATGGGATCCTCCACGGTGGTGACGTTCACCTCCGGCGAGGATATCGTCCGCAGCGTGGAGTACAGGGTCGTGGATTTCCCGCTCCCCGTGGGGCCGCACACCAGAACGATGCCGTGGGGCATGTTGATGAAGTGGTTGTACCGGATCAGGTCCGTGCTGGAAAACCCCAGGTGGTCCAGGTCCTGGAACAAAATATCCGGGTCCATGATGCGCAGCACCAGTTTTTCCCCGAAGGCCACGGGAATGGTGGAGACACGGATCTCCACTTCCACGTCCCCCTTGTCCATCTTGATGCGGCCGTCCTGGGGCCGGCGCTTTTCCGCCATATCCATACGGGACAGGGTCTTGATCCGGCTCACGATGGCCGAGTGGACGGTCTTGGGCAGATCATAGACGTTGTGGAGCACTCCGTCGATGCGCATCCGCACCTTGCTGACCTTGCGCTTGGGTTCGATGTGGATGTCCGAGGCCCGCTGCTCGAAGGCATAGGTGAAAAGGTAATTGACGGCGTTGACGATGTGCTGGTCCGTGGCGGGCAGCTCGTCCGAAGACCGCAGCTTCACGTACTGCTCCAGGTTGCCTAAGTCCACCACGGGCCCGGCGAACTGGATCTCCGCCTGGGAGATGGAGCGCTTGAACCCGAAAAATTCCCCGATAAGCTTGACGATGTCTCCTTTGGGGCTCACCACGGGACACACTTTCATGAGGCTGGCCCGGGCGATGTCGTCCAGGGCCTCCATGTTGAAGGGATCCGGTGTGGCCACGGTGAGGGCCCCGTCTTTCACGCCGATGGGAAGGACCAGGTGGCGCCGGGCAAAGGTTCGGGGGATGGTGGTGGTCACCAGATTCAGATCGAGTTTTAAGGGGTCGATCTTCCGGTAGGGAATGTTCCAGGCCGCGGCCAGGGTTTCGTAGATCGCGTCTTCATCCAGCTTCAGGGCGGGGTTGTCGGCCCGTTCCAGGTTCAAGGACACCACCAGGTCCACGGCGGCAAACTCCTCCGAGGCTGCCCCCGATGATGCCTGCGCCCCTTTGCCCTCCGCGTCCCGCTCCCGCTTCTTTTGAAGCATCACCCCCTTGGTCAAAACCTGCTGGGCCTGGGCCTTGGAGATCAATCCCTTCTGGTATAATACAGCACAGACGGCCTTCAGGGAAAAGGGGCTTTTATCGCCGTTGGAAGGGTGCATCGGAAATCCTCTTTCACATTTATCTACCCGCCGGCCGGCCGAAAGTCAAGGCCATACCCATAACGGCCTTAAAACCATCACATCCCATTAGAACTTGACATTACAGACAAAAAATCACAAAATAATTCTTATTATTGACTCTTGGACAAACTTCACAATTGATGAACTCTTAAAAGTCTTTTTACGATCTTTTCACACTTCAAAAATGATGAACGCGTAAAAATCGAAATTGGGATGGCAAAGTAAAAAGTTCCAGATGCAAGGCGCGCA
>CAZQUR010000033.1:9030-27679 GCA_964596535.1 uncultured Desulfobacteraceae bacterium | reverse complement strand
ATGCTATTCACTTGAACCCTTGAACCCTCGGCTCCTGGAACCCTAAAGCGACCGGCTTCAGCCGGTGTGTAGTTTATTTATCACCCGTTGCATCGGATGAACTGTTTCCCGGGCATTTGCTTCACCGTACCCGTCAATTCAAGTTGTAACAGGATTCCGGCCAGTTTCCCCGGATCCATGGCGAGTTTCCGGACCAGGTCATCGATATGCGTGGGATACGGTTCCAGGGCGGCGAGTACTTTTGATGCGTCCGGATCCAGGGCTTCCGATGGACGTCCATGTTCAGGGCGCACCGCTTTTTTATGTTGAATCTCCGGTGATATTTCGACGCCCAGGCGTGTACCGATTTCTTCCAGGATGTCCGCGGCGTGTTCCACCAATTTGGCGCCCTGCTTGATGAGGGCATGGGTACCGGCACTCTTTTGAGATTGGATGCTTCCGGGGACGGCGAACACCTCCCGGCCCTGTTCCGCGGCCAGCCGGGCGGTGATGAGAGAACCGCTTTTTCGGGCGGCTTCCACGATCACCGTGCCGAGACTCATTCCGGCGATGATGCGGTTTCGTTTGGGAAAATGGTGGGGTAGCGGTTCTTCGTATAAAAAGAATTCCGAGATCACTGCGCCGTTTTCGGTGATTTGATCAAAGAGTTTTCGGTTTTCCCGGGGATAGATCCGCTCCAGGCCAGATCCCAGCACTGCCACGGTCCTGCCGCCCCCGGAAAGCGCCCCCTCATGGGCCGCCGTGTCGATGCCGCGGGCCATGCCGCTAACAACGGTCAGTCCATAGGCGGCGAGTTCTGCACAAAGTTTACGGGTGTTGGACAAGCCGTAGGCGGTGGCGTTCCGGGACCCTACTACGGCCAGGCAGGCGGCGTCCCCGTCCAGTTCGCCGCAGCAGTATAAGAACAAGGGCGGGTCCGGGAGTTCCCGCAGCAGGGCCGGGTATCGTGGATCCTTCAGGGTCAGGATATGAAAATTTTTCTGGGTTGCACGATCGATTTCGCGCGTGAGGGTATCCGATACCCGGTGGGTCGAAAGGAGTGCGGCCAACGCGGGCGTCATCCCCGGGACTTCCAAGAGTTCTCCTCGGGGGGCTTTAAAAACATGTTCCGGAGACTGGTACCGGTCGATGAGCCGTTTGCACAGCAGGTCTCCGATTCCCGGAACGCTTTTCAGAGCCAACCAAGGCAGGAGAGATTCCATCCTTCAGCGCTTTTTGGGTCTCACCTGGAAGGTCAGAAGGAACGGACTGGCGATGTAGATGGAGGAATACGTCCCCACGATGACCCCCACCAGGAGGGCGAAGGCGAAATCATGGATGATCCCGCCACCGAAAAGAAACAGGGCCGAGACAACGATCAATGTGGTCAGGGCGGTCAGGAGAGTGCGGCTCAAGGTTTCGTTGACGCTCCGGTTGATGATGAATTCGAGCGTGTGTTTGCGATATTTTCTGAGATTCTCCCGAATCCGGTCGAAGACGATGATGGTGTCGTTGAGGGAGTAGCCGATGATGGTCAGGATGGCGGCGATGATGGGAAGGGAGAACTCCTTGTCGAAAAGGGAGAACAAGCCCACCGTGATCATGACGTCATGGACCAGGGCGACGATGGCACCCATGGCGTATTTTAAGTTCAGCGCCCAGAACAGTACCAGTGTCACGATCATGGCGGCCACGATCAAAACGGGGATGCTGACCTCGAACAGGTCGAGGAGATAAACGGCGCCGATCAGAACACCGGCCATGACACCGCTCAAAAACCACTTCAGTTCGAACCGTCCGGAGATATAAATGGCGATGAAGAGCAGGGAATAGAATATGGCAAACATCGCCTTTTCCCTGAGATCTTTTCCCACCTGGGGGCCCACCATTTCCACACGGCGGATATCGGCTTCCTGACCGATGGACGACTTCAGGACCTTTTGTACTTCACCGGAAAAGGCTTCGGAGGTCGCCACGGCCCGGTCGATACGGATCAAGTATTCATGATCGTCTTTTTCGCCGAAGGTTTGCACCGTGACCCCTTCCAGGCCCATGGAGCGAAGTCCGGCCTTGATATCCGTAATGGAAACCGGGGCGTCAAACTTGATCTGGACCACCGTACCCCCCGCAAAATCGATGCCGAATTTCGGACCCCCATGGTAAACCAGGGAGGCAACGGCGACAAGGAGCATGACGGCGGACAGGATAAAGGCGATCTTTTTCTTTCCGAGGAAGTCGATGTTGATGTCCGGTTTGATGAATTGCATCGTTATCGTCCTTTGGGGCGCCTGGATCCAAAAGACCGGCGCCTTCAATGACTAAATACTGATTCGCTTTATTTTCCGGTTGATTAAAAAATAGTCAAAAACCACCCGGGTGAGAATCAGGGCCGTAAAAAGACTGGAGCACACCCCGAGGCTCAGGGTGACGGCGAAACCTTTCACCGGGCCGGTTCCGAACTGGAACAGGACCAATGCGGCGATGAGCGTCGTCACGTTGGCATCGAGGATGGTCAGTGTGGCCCGTGCATACCCGGCTTCCACGGAGGCCCGGGCGGTCTTGCCCAAACCCAGCTCTTCCCGGATGCGCTCGAAGATGAGCACGTTGGCGTCCACGGCCATGCCGATGGTCAAGATGATCCCGGCGATGCCGGGGAGGGTGAGGGTGGCCTGGAAGCCCGCCAGGCCGGCGGCGATAAGGAGAATGTTCACGGTAAGGGCCAGGTTGGCGATCAGCCCGGATACTTTGTAATAAAAGACCATGAACAAGACCACGATCAATCCGCCGATGGCCATGGAAAGCATCCCCTTTCGGATGGAATCGGTCCCCAGGGAAGGCCCCACGGTCCGCTCTTCGATGATCTCCACGGGGGCGGGAAGGGCTCCGGCCCGTAACACGATGGCCAGATCCCGGGCTTCTTCCAGGGTGAAATTTCCCGTGATGCGGGCCTGGCCGCCGCTGATTTTCTCCTGGATGACCGGCGCGCTGTAAACGTTTTGGTCCAATACGATGGCCAGGCGTTTCTTGACGTTTTCCTCGGTGATCCGTTCAAAAATGCGTGCCCCTTTCTTGTCAAAAGAAATGGAGACGTAGGGTTCATTGTACTGGGAATCAATTTCGACCCGGGCTTCGGTCAGGTAGGCACCGGTGAGCAGGGAACGCTTCTTGACCAGATACGGGGTCCTGAACGTCCGCTGGGTCTTGGGATCGGTCTGCACCTGGTAAAGGATTTCCGCCCCCGGCGGAACGGATCCTTTGAGGGCCTCTTCCGCGGAACGGGTTTCATCGAGGAGCCGGAATTCCAGGAGTGCGGTTTTTCCGATGAGATCCTTGGCGCGCTGGGTGTCCTTGATGCCCGGGAGCTGAACCAGGATCCGTCTTTCCCCCTGGCGGCGGATATCCGGCTCACTGACCCCGAACTGATCGATGCGGTTGCGGATGGTCTCCAGGGCTTGGCTCACGGCCAGTTTCCGGATATTTTCCTTTTCCTCATCGGGGAGATCCAAACGCACGACAAGGGTGCCCCCTTCGTTTCTTCTTTCCAAGATCCGCAACTCTTTGAATTCGTCGTCCAGGAGTTTTTCAAACGCAGGAACCTGTTGCGCCGCTTCGACGCGGACGACAAGAATATCGCCTTTCACCTGCTCGGTGGAAATCCGGCGGATCCCTTCCTTCCAAAGCCGTTCCCGGAGTTCATGAAGAATCCGTTCCATGGTGCTTTCAACGGCCTTCTGGGCGTCGACTTCCAGCACCAGGTGCATGCCTCCCTGGAGATCCAGGCCCAGATTGATCCGTTTCCGCGGCCACCAGTCGGCATTGAGGGTGGGAAGCAGATATACAAAGGCGACGGCGATCACCCCGGCGCTGGCGATCATTTTCCAAGATATGCGTTTCAATGGTGTATCCCTTTCGATCGGATCCGATCTTTTTGAACAAGAAACGCCCCGAAAGGCGATTTTTCATTCTTCGCGGGTCCGTGTATCCGGTGGACAAGACGCGCAGATGCGGTGTTGAAACGCCGTGTTCGGGGCTGGGTTGCCCGTCTATGCGGATTTCTTGTCGGGCTCCTTGGGGGGCGGCGGAGCGGCAGCCGCCTGCGCCAACGCCGCCACGTTCCCCCGATTCAATTTGACCCGGACTTTTTCGGCGATTTCCACCGTGAGGGTGTTTTCATCCGCCCCGGTGATTCTCCCGTGGATCCCTCCCGAGGTGATGATCCGGTCCCCTTTTTTCAGGCTTCCGATCATGGCCCGGTGTTCCTTGCTCTTTTTCTGCTGGGGGCGAATCAGGAGAAAGTAGAAGATGACGAACATTAAAATGAGGGGAATGAATGCCGTAAATCCGCCTCCGGCCCCTTGTCCTGCGGCTTGGCCTCCCTGGCCCATGGCGTACGCTAAACCGGTCAAAATCAATGCCTCCTTGTTGAATGGTATGATCCCATCCATGGGGATGGGGTTTTGGTGTTAAAAAACAAAATCAAATTCCCGGTACACCGGGAATACGCTGAGTTTTTCGTTAGGGTGCCGACCGCCATTCCATTTCAATGCGGCCGCGGACCCCGGTGATGTCCATCCGGATGATCCCCTCTTCGGCCATGGATGGGGCCTTGGGGAAACGGACCCGGTAAACGCTTTTCCATGGACTGATATAGGGGAAAAAATGTTTCATCTTCGCATCCGGCTTTTTTTTCTCGATGGATTCCGCAGGAACCTGAGTCCCGTCTCCTGAATCCAGATAGATCTTCCAGGCGGATTCCTTCCGGTTAAAATCATCCCATTTTTTATCCGGGACGTAGACGGCGATCATAAATTCGTGGAATCGACGTGCACGTGCATCCTGTTCGGTTTGCAAATCCGCCGCTTGGGTTTCGTTGAATTGGTACGCCCGGGCGTATTCCTTGACATAGGCCTTTCGGAAATCCCCGGATTGATACGTGGCGTGGACCAGCAGTTCCAGATCCAGACCCCGGTAGATCCGGCTTTCCCGGGTCCATTTTTCAAAGACCAGGGGATAGGTCCCCCCTTCGTAGGGTCCTTCCCATCCAACGAACCGCTTGACGGCGCCTTGGCGGGTGCAGCCGGCCGCAAGGAAAAGGCCGGCGGCCACCGTCAAGGCAGCCCATCGGTTTATCCTAAACCCCATCCGCCGGTTTTTTCCCACGACGTGTCCTTGTTCCGAAAACACGGTTAAAAATGTGGGGGATATACTTTAAATGGTAATTCAGGTCAAACAGTTCCTCGATTTTTTTCGTGGAAAGGATCCCCGTGATCCGTCTGTCTTTTTGTATGAGGGTTTTGAAGTCTTTTTCCCCCTGCCAGGCGTTCATGGCGTTTTCCTGCACCCAGAGGTACGCCGCTTCCCGTGAAGCCCCTCCGTCCACCAGGGCCAAGAGGACCTGCTGGGAAAAGATCAACCCCTTGAGGAGATTCAGGTTGGTTTTCATTTTATCCGGATAGACAATCAGGTTTTGAATAATCCCGGTCATGCGATGGAGCATATAATCGGCCAGGATGGTGCTGTCCGGCGCGATGATCCGTTCCACCGAAGAATGGCTGATGTCCCGCTCATGCCAAAGACAGACATTCTCCATGGCGGCCAGGGCGTTGGTGCGCAAAAGGCGCGCCAGGCCCGAAAGGTTTTCGGATGCCACGGGGTTGCGCTTGTGGGGCATGGCCGAAGAGCCTTTTTGGCCTTTGGAGAAAAACTCTTCGGCCTCAAGGACTTCCGTACGCTGGAGGTGCCGGATTTCCACAGCCATCTTCTCGATGGTCGCCCCCGTGATGGCCAGTGCCGCAAAATATTCGGCATAGCTGTCCCGCTGGATGATCTGGGTGGATGCCGGGGCCGGCTTGAGACCCAGCTTTTTACACACGTACGCTTCGATCTCCGGGGCGGTGTTGGCGAAGGTCCCCACGGCGCCGGAAATTTTCCCGTAGCGGATGCCGTTCACCGCATTTTGGAAGCGCTTTTTATTGCGCCGCATTTCATCGTGCCATACCGCCATCTTGAGCCCGAAGGTGATGGGTTCCGCATGAATGCCGTGGGATCGTCCCACCATGACCGTGTATTGGTGTTCCATGGCCCGTCGCTTGATGGCCTCCAACAGGGCGTCCATATCCTTCAAAATGATTTTTCCGGCGTCTTTTAAAAGAACGGCCATGCCGGTATCCAGGACATCCGACGATGTCATTCCCATGTGGATGTACCGGGCGTCCGGCCCCACGTGTTCCGCCACATTGGTGGTGAAGGCGATGACGTCGTGTTTGGTTTTTTCCTCGATTTGGGCGATACGTTCTACGGAAAAGGCGGCTTTCTGTTTAATGGTTGTAAGCGCCGTTTCCGGGATTTTCCCCATCCCGGCCATGGCTTCGCAGGCCAAAATTTCCACCTTGAGCCAGGTCCGGTACTTGTTTTCATCGGACCACAGATCCCTCATTGCCGATCGCGTGTATCGTGGAATCATTTCGCTTCCTTCCCCTTAATCCGGATTCATGCAAGCGCCTGGATATCCGAAACCCTTGGGGGTGTCAACCATCGGCTTTACCTCCTGACTCCAAACACCGGTAGGCCTATCATTCGAAAATCAGCCTGCTGTCCCCGGGGACCATGACGGAAGAAGGTTCGATGTGAATGGCGCACTCGTGCCGGGACTCGATTTCCAGGAGTTCTTTGCGTTTCTTGTTGAGCAGGTACGCCGCCACCTCAGGGGGGAGGAGGGCGCGGATACAGCCGCTTTTTTCTTTGAGGCTGTCCAGCTGGAGTTTCCGCAAAAATCGTAAGCCCAATGTTTCCACCGACGGGGTGATCCCCCGGCCGTGGCAATATTTACAGGGTTCGTAACTCGTGTATTCAATGGAGGGCCGGACCCGCTGGCGGGTCATTTCCAAAAGGCCGAACTTGGAAATGCGCCCCAGGTTGGTTCGCGCCCTGTCGGCCTTCAGATGGCTTTTCAACGTGCGTTCCACCTGGAGCTTGTGCTTGGCCTCGCGCATATCGATGAAGTCGATGACGATGAGCCCTCCCAGGTCCCGCAGGCGGAGTTGCCGGGCGATCTCTTCGGCGGCTTCCAGGTTGGTCTGCAGCGCGGTCTGTTCAATGCTCTTTTTCTGGGTGGCTTTTCCGGAATTGACATCCACCGCCACCAGGGCCTCGGTTTGACTGATGACGATGGATCCTCCCGACTTGAGATTTACGCGGCTTTCAAAGATGGAAGCGATTTGATCTTCCAGTCCGTCCATGGCGAGGATCGGCTCGGGGCCCTTGTGCAGTTTGACGATATTCCCCTGGCGGACCGAGACCATTTTGAGGAAATCCTTGACCTCGTGGAACGCGGTTTCGTCGTCCACCACGATTTCGGTGACATCCGAGGTGAAATGATCCCGGATGGACCGATACACCAGATTCCGTTCCTTGTATAACAGGGCCGGTGCTTTGCTGTTGATTCCCTTTTTCTTGATATTTTTCCACAACCGGAGCAGGTATCCCAGGTCTTTGTTCAAAACGGTTTTGGTGCAATCGGTTCCGGCGGTACGAACGATCAGGCCGAAGCCTTCAGGGACTTTCAGCTTGTCCACCAGTTCCCGAATCCGATTCCGTTCGGCCTCTTCCTCGATTTTCCGGGAAATCCCCCGGGTGATGCTTCCGGGCATCAACACGAGATGCCGCCCCGGAAGGGAAATGTAAGTGGTCAGGAGAGCCCCTTTGTGTGCGGAGGGGTCCTTGGTGACTTGAACCAGGAGTTCTTGGCCCCGCTTGACGAGGTTGGCGATGGAACGGTTTCCGGTGTCAATATCCTGGAAATAATCGCTGTGGATTTCGTGTTTCTGTAAAAAACCGTGACGTTCCGCCCCGAATTCTACGAAAACGGCCTGCAGGCTCGGGACGACCCGGGAGACGACGCCCTTATAGATGTTTCCTTGAATCGTTTCCCGGGAGGCGCTTTCAATGTAAAAATCTTCCAGCTGGCCGTTTTTTACCTTGGCGATGCGGTATTCTTCGGGATCCAGGACGTTCATCAGGATTTTGGTGCTCATAGGGATGGCTTCCTTTGCAATATAAAGTGAGATTTTTTTCAGACAAGACTACCATAGTCGCGATTCACAAAGAAATCAATGCGGGAATGGGATCCGACCCCATTCGGTTCTCCGCCGTGTCCTCGTGACCCTTTGAAGCGAAGAAACGCGGGCATCAAAGCCTGTTGACTTTTAAAGGGTTTCCCGCGTACGATTTTCTGAACGGATGCGTTTTTCCGGGATAAACGGAGTGTGTTGCCGTCGTTCGGACAACCCTTCACAAAGGATCTTTGATCCAGGCGGATCCCGGAAAAAAGCGGTCGGACACGAAGAAAAAGGAGAAGAAGAATGAATCGGCAATCTCCGAGGTACCGGTGGTGCATCTTCTGGATCATCGCTTTGGGGTATGTCCTGGTCTACTTTCACCGCCTGTGTCCGGCTGTCGTGGCGGTGGATATGATGCGGGATCTTCAGGCCGGAGGGGCGCTGATCGGGTTCTTGGGGGCGGCCTATTTTTATCCCTATGCCCTCATGCAGCTTCCCGCCGGCCTCTTGTCCGATTCCTGGGGACCCCGGAAAACCATCACGGTTTTTTTCATTGCGGCCTTCCTGGGTTCCTTGCTCCTGGGCCTTGCGCCTTCGGTTGCCTGGGCCATCATCGGCCGCACCCTGGTCGGCTTCGGGGTGGCCATGCTCTTTGTGCCCGCCATGAAAATTCTGGCGGAGTGGTTCACCAAAAAGGAGTTTGCCTTCATGACCGGAATCCTGATGGCCATGGGGGGGATCGGATCCCTGAGCGCGGCCACACCGCTGGCCCTTTTAAGCGCCGCCATCGGGTGGCGCATGTCCTTTGTGGCGGTGGGCGGCCTTACCCTCCTGCTGGCGCTTTTCGTATGGCTTTTCGTCCAGGACCGTCCCGATTCCGAAAATGATGTGGCCCTCGCCGAAAAAACCTCCGAAGGACCCGATGTCATCGGACTTGTGGAAGGGATCCGGCGGGTGGTGAAAACCCCGGCGTTTTGGCCCCTTGCCGTATGGTTTTTTTTCAACTGCGCCATCTTTTTTTCTTTCGGCGGCCTCTGGGGCGGGCCTTACCTGATGCACCTTTACGGGCTGAGTCGGGACCAGGCCGGCGGCATCCTTTCCATGCTGGCGGTGGGGATGATCATCGGTAGCCCGTTTTTAAGCTTTATTTCCAGTTCGGTCTTTAACGCCCGGAAACCCGTCATTGTTTTGTCCAGCGTTCTGGTGTGGATCGTCACTGCCTTCCTTGCATTTACACCGGATCGGATCCCATTGTTGGGGCTCTATGGGCTTTGCCTCCTTTTAGGTGTCTTTTCCAGTGCCATCGTGGTGATCGGGTTTACGGCCAACAAGGAGCTTTTTCCCATTAAAATCGCCGGTACGGCGACGGGGCTGGTGAATCTTTTCCCTTTTGCCGGTGGTGCCGTCTTCCAACCCATTCTGGGATACACCCTGGAACGCTACGGCCGCGCGGGGGGGGACGCTTTCACGGTGCAAGGATACAGCGGGGCGTTTACCATTCTTTTTATCTGCGCGGTCATCGCCGTGCTCTCGAGCCTTTTCATCAAAGAGACCCTGGGGCAAAAAGACAAAACGTAACGGACCGGTCCGCGCGGATCGATTTTTTCTTGACTTCCCCGCCGGGAGTGATGTAGTCACATTATAGTTAGAATGTGATTAATCCCCGAAGCCCATTGTGAGCCTAACGCCTCAATATTCATATCAATTCAGTCTTTTGGCGTACCTGGGGGTTCCGGGAAAAAACGGACGATATGCATGCGGCGGAAATTCGGGGGCGCGGTTTATCCGCCCCGCAAAAATTCGATCCCGCGGAAATTCAGATCCGGTGCGTACCGTAAAAGAAGGGGGTGAGCCATGAAACTCAAGCAGGTGTCCATTTCCATTGAGAATTCTCCGGCGCGGCTCTACGAAGTCACCAAGGCCCTGGGGGATGCCGGGATCAATCTCAGGGCGCTGACGCTGGTGGAATCCGGTGGAGGGTTCGGCTTGTTGCGGCTTCTTGTTTCCGACGTGGCCACCACACGGCGGATTTTGATGAAAAAGCACATTCCGGCCCAGGTGAACGACGTAGTGGCCGCCGAAATGGAGGATAAGCCCGGAAGCTTGGCCCGGATGCTCAAGCACCTCCTGGAAGCCAAGATCCACACGATTTACATGTACGCCTTCACGGGGTTTTCATCCGAGAAGGCGGTCATGATTTTTCGTTTCACGGACAACGACAAAGCCGTTGCGGTTCTCCGGAAAAAAGGGGTCCAGGTCCTGGATGCCCGGGCATTCGGAATGCTGGAAGCGGAAAGTTGACGGGGATGATTCCACGCTTCGTGCAACGCAGCCATTGGCCTCAGATGGGGTTTTGAAACGACTTCTACGCCGATCGGCGCGCTGCTTCCGGAGAAACAACAGAGGCGGCGCCGGAAAGGAAGGGAAATGAAAAACCAGACGACATTCGAGCCGCGCGTATTCGGGGTTATCGGTGCCGGGCCGGTGGGGTGCATCGTGGCGGCCTTCCTGGCAAAAGGAGGATATGATGTGGCGTTGTGCGACGTCATCCCGGATCTTGTGGCGCCTGCAGCCGACCGGGGCATTATCATCGAAGGGGCGGAAACCCTCACCCAGCGGGTGAAGCAAACCTGTACCAGCGTGGATGAATTGGCCGGCATGGATTGCGACGTGATTTTTATCACCGTGAAAGCCAACGCCCTTCCCCTCATCGTGTCTGCCATCGAAGATTTCCATCGGGAGAAAATGGTCGTGGTGAGCTGGCAAAACGGCATCGACACGGAACTGGAGATCGCCGGGGTTCTGGGGAAAAAGGCCTCCATGCGGGCGGTGGTCAATTACGGATGCGGGCTGGCGGGGCCGGCCCATGTCAAAATGGCCTTCCACCACCCACCCCATTTTATCCAGGAGCTGGATCCCGGCGCCAGGGAGGCCGCCGTGGCCATTGCCGGGGCGTTGAGCCGGGGCGGCCTTGAAACCCGGCACACGGACCAGATTGTCTCCATGGTCTGGCGCAAGAGCATTATGAACGCTTCCATGAACCCGGTCTGCGCCGTCACCGGCCTGACCATGGCGCAGGCCATGAATGATCCCATCATCTTCAACATCGTCGACGCCCTCGTGAAGGAGTGCATCCAGGTGGCCCGGGCCAATGAGATTCCCCTGGGATGGGAATACTACGCTCACGCCATGGATTACATGGGGCACGCCGGAGACCACAAACCCTCCATGTTGATGGATATCGAAAACCGGCGCCGCACCGAGATCGATTTCATCAACGGCAAGTTCGTGGAATACGGGGACCGGGCCGGCATCCCCACGCCCTACAACACCACGTTGCGGTCTCTGGTCAAAGGTTTGGAGTCCAAGTTTTAACTCCGCCTGGGCATCTTTTTGAATTGGAATCGAGGTGCGGACAAAGGAAAGCATGAGCCCTTCACCGGCAAAGAACGCGGAAGCGGCGCCCCTGTTCGCGGGCGTGGATGTGGGATCTTCCCGGACAAAAGTGGCGATCCTGGACGCGGCGTTGAACCTGATCGGTTATGATGTGCGGAAATCGGGGACGGATTTTTCCTCAACGGCGGAGGCGTGCCTGAAAAGCGCGCTGGGCATGGCGGGGCGAAAATCCGAAGAGGTGGTCCACACCATCTCCACGGGGTACGGGCGGAAAAACGTGGCCTTTTCCAAAGAAACCCGCACCGAGATCGGCTGCCACGGGAAAGGGTGTTATCACTATTTCCCCCGGGCGGTCACCATCATCGATATCGGGGGTCAGGACAACAAAATCATCAAGCTGGATGATAAAGGGCGCAGGCTCAGTTTCAAGATGAACCGCAAGTGTGCGGCCGGGACCGGCGCCTTCCTGGAAGAAATGTCCGCCCGCCTGGACATCCCGCTGGAAGACATGGACGGGCTTGCCCGAAAGTCCACCGGCATGGTCAGGCTCGGGAGTTTCTGCACCGTCTTTTCGGCCACGGAGGTTTTGGAAAATATTCGCGGCGGGAAAAAGATCGAGGACATCGTCAAAGGCCTTTTTTATTCGGTGATCAAACGAGTCCTGGAGATGGATTCCATGACCGAAAACGTGGTCATGACCGGAGGCGTGGTGGCGCACAACTCCTATCTGGTGCAGATGACCCAAGAACAGATCGGACAGTCCGTCCTGATACCCCCGCATCCCCAGTTGACCGGCGCCGTCGGCGCCGCCCTCTATGCCCTGGAAGTCGTGCAGGCGGGTGCTGCGGAGGAAAACAACTGACCGCCGGTCGCACCGGTTGTGTTTTCATTGCATTTTGATTCCACGGCGGGGCCGCCCGCCGCTGGGTCATTAAATACAGGGGAGGGAGGAAAAAATGACACAGGAAAAAGAAATCGTGATTCGGCGGTTGAAAACCGCCAAGGATTTGGGAAAGTTCATGGCCGATTATTATTATGAACTGGACGATGCCGCCAAGTCCGGAAAGAAAAAGATCGCCTGGTGCACCAGTGTGGGGCCGGCCGAAATCCTGAGGGGCATGGGATTCTTGACCTATTTCCCCGAAACCCATTCCGCCATGCTGGGAACCACCCGGATGGCCTCGGACCTGATTCCCAAGGCCAACGCCATCGGGTACTCCCCGGACATCTGTTCCTATCTCACCACGGATATCGGTGCCTTTTTGGAAGGGGTGACGCCGTTGTCCCGGGCGTTTCCGGGCATCGAGAGCGTTCCGAAACCGGATGTCCTGGTGTACAATACGAACCAGTGCCGGGATGTGCAGGACTGGTTCGCCTGGTACGCGGATCGCTTCGATGTCCCCCTGGTGGGGGTGGAAACCTACCGGAACGTTCCGGAAGTGACCCCGGCCCATATCACGTCCATTGCCAGACAAATGGAAAACATTGTGGAGCCCCTGGAAAAAGTCGCCGGCCGAAAGCTGGACATGGACGAATTCAAGAATGCCGTGGCCCTTTCCCGGGAGTGCTCGGATCTTTGGGAAAAATGCCTGGCCGCCGCCGCCGCCGTCCCGTCTCCGCTGACCTTCTTCGACGGGACCACCCTCATGGGGCCCGCGGTGGTGGGGCGGGGAACCCGGAAAGCCATCGATGCCTACAATCTGCTCCTGGAAGAACTGGAGGAACGGATTGCTCAAGGGATCGGCGCCATCGGGAACGAGCGGTATCGGCTCTACTGGGATGGGATGCCCATCTGGGGGCGGTTGAGCATGCACTCCAAGCTCTTTGCCGGACTCAACGCCAATGTCATCGCCTCCACCTACTGCAGCAGCTGGATCTTTACCGCCCTGGATCCGGCCGATCCCTTTGAAAGCATGGCCCGGGCCTACACGGAGCTTTTCATCGTCCGATCCGATGATTACAAGGAAGAATACATCAAAAACAAACTGGAATTCTTCAAGTGCGACGGCATCATCTATCATGACGCCAAGACCTGCCCCAGCAACACCAACTGCCGGTACGGGATGCCCCAGCGACTGGAGAAGAAGACCGGTATCCCGAGCCTGGTCATCAACGGGGACCTCAATGACCTGAGAATGCTGTCGGACGAACAGACCAAGACCAACGTGGAAGCCTTCATCGAGCAACTGGAAGAGCGCAAATAACCATCGGTGGAGAAAGGGGAGGAAAGTTATGTTGGACGCACTGTTTCGACCCAAGGCGGTGGCCGTCATCGGCGCATCGAGCAAGGAGTTATCCATCGGGAACCGAATCATCAAGAACTTGATAGACTTCGGATTCAAAGGCGCCGTATACCCCATCAACCCCAAAGCCGATGAAATCCGGGGCCTCAAGGCCTATCCGTCCATTCTCGACTGCCCGGGGGAGGTGGACGTGGTGCATATGGTCATACCGGCCAAGTTCGTCCCCCAGGCCGTGGAAGACTGCGGGAAAAAGGGGGTCAAGCACATCATCATCAATTCGGGGGGCTTTTCCGAGACCGGACCGGAAGGAACGGCCATTGAAAAGGATTTCCTGGAACGGGCCAAGACATGCGGCATCCGGATCTTCGGCCCCAACTGCCAGGGCATCATCAACTCGGATCCGGAAGTCCGGGCCTACTGCAACTTCACCTTCACCATGCCCGATCCGGGATACATTTCCATCGTGGCTTTAAGCGGCGGGGTGGCCGAAGTCATTCATCAGGGGTTTTCCGAGATGGGGGTCGGGACCCGGATTTATGCCTCCAACGGGAACGCCTGCGACGTCACCATCCCGGAGATCATCCAATACCTGGGTCAGGACCAAGGGACACGGGTCATCGTGACGTATGTGGAGGGCCTTCGGGACCCGGCCAATTTCATGCAGACGGTCCGAAAGGTGGCGGCGAAAAAACCGATCCTGGCCATGAAAGCCGGGCGGACTGCGGAAGGTGCCAAGGCGGCGGCATCCCACACCGGCGGGCTGGCCAAGGAAGACATGGCCACGGATCTGATCTTTAAAAAGGCGGGGGTCGTCGATTTCAGGGACGAAGGGGGACTGATCCAGGCCGCCGTGGCCTTTGCCTCCCAGCCCATTCCCCGGGGCAACCGGGTGGGGATCATCACCAACACCGGGGGGCCGGCCGTGATCGCCACGGACGTCCTGGTGGGCGCCGGCCTGACGCTGCCGCGCCTTTCCGAAAAGACGGCTGTTTTCCTCAAGGAAAGGCTGTATCCCGAAGCTTCCGTGGGGAACCCCGTGGATGTGCTGGCCACCGGCACCGCGGCCCATTACCGGGCATGCATGGACGCCATGATGGAAGACGACGCCTTTGATTGCGTCTTTGTCAATTTCGTCACTCCTTTTTTCGTGGACAACGAAAGCATCGCCAAGGAAATCGTGGCGGTGAGTCAACAGCAGAAAAAGCCCATCGTCTGCAACCTCATGACGGATCGCCGGCAGTGGACGGAAGTCGTCCGAATCCTGCAGGAGGGCGGCGTTCCCTGCTTTTCCCTGCCGGGGGCGGCGGCCCGGGCCATGGCCGCCCTGGTGCGCTACCACGCCATCCGGACCCGGGAACCCGGGGAAGTGCCGCCCTTCGCCGATGTGGACGCCGAAACCGCCCGAAAGATCCTGAAAAACGCGCCGGGCCCGGAAGGCTTTTTGTCATCCGAGGCCGTTTACGGGATCCTGGACGCATACCGGATTCCCGCGGCCCCGTGGCGCGTGGCAGGGGACGCCCAGGAGGCGGTGAAGGCCGCCGACGCCATCGGATACCCGGTGGTGGTCAAAGCGGAAGCCCCTTCCATCGTCCACAAGAGCGATATGGGGGGCGTCGTCCTGGACCTCGGTGACGCCGAATCCGTCCGGTCCGCCGTGGAAGGGATGCAACGCCGACTGCAGGCGGAGAATCCGCGCTTTTTCGTTCAAAAATACCTGCCCCAGGGCCTGGAGGTCATCGCGGGTGCCAAGGCGGAAGAGGGATTGGGGCATATCGTCATGTTCGGGCTGGGCGGAATCTACGTGGAAATCATGAAGGATGTGGTCTTCAACCTGACGCCGCTCACCACGGCGGAGGCCGGTGAAATGCTTTCTTCCATCAAGGGGAAAGCCTTGCTAAAAGGGGTCCGGGGTCAACCAGGTGTGGATCAAAAGGCCCTTCAGGACCTTCTCCTCAGGGTTTCGAAGCTCGTCTCGGACCTGCCCGAGATCCAAGAGATGGACTTGAATCCCGTCATCGCCTATGAAACCGGAGTGTTTGTCGCCGATGCGCGGATCCGCATAAAGTAAAAGGAGATCGGAAATGGCTTCCTGGATGAATCTGGGACAAAATCTCAAAGTCAACGCCAAAAAATTTCCGAATACCGTCGCCCTTAAAGACGCCCGCCGGAGTTTTACTTATCCCATGATCAACCGCCGGGTGAACCGGCTGGCCCACCGCCTCCTTTCCATGGGATTGACCAAAGGCGACAAGGCGGCGGTCTTGATGGAAAACAGCATTGAAATCGTGGAGATGTACCTGGCCTGCGCCAAGACGGGGATTGTCATCGTTCCGATCAATTTTCGACTGGTAAGACAGGAAGTGGCCTACATCCTGGAAAATTCGGACGCCAGGGCCCTCATCGTGCACGATCAGTTCACCGGCGGCGTGGATCCTCTTCGGAAGAATTTGACGGCCATATCTCCGGAGCGCTACGTGGTGGTGGGGAAGGAAAAAGAGGGGTACCTCCCTTACGAGGCATGGATCGCCGACGCACCGGAGACCGAGCCGGACGTCCGCGTGGATCCGGAAGACACCTGGATCCTGATTTATACGTCGGGCACCACGGGAAGACCCAAAGGGGTGCTGCGCTCCCATAGGTCCCACATCGCCTTTTATCTCATCAACGGCATTGATTTCGGGTTTTCCCAGCACGACATCTGCCTCAACGTCATGCCCTTGTGTCACATCAACTCCACCTATTTCACCTTCACCTTCACCTATATCGGCGCCACGGTCTATATTCACCCGGCCCAGTCCTTCCGGGCCGAGGAGATCCTGGAGATCATCGAACGGGAAAAGATCACCTTCATCTCTTTGATTCCCACCCATTACAACCTCATTTTGAACGTCTCCGAGGAAGCCAGAAAACGGGATGTGCGTTCCATCCGGAAGCTGTTATGCTCTTCGGCGCCGGTGAGAAAGAGCATGAAATTGGCCATCATGGACTTTTTCCCCGGGGTGGCGTTGTATGAAGGATACGGCTCCACGGAAGCGGGGATCGTCACCGTCCTCAAGCCCGAGGACCAAATGCGCAAACTCGGGTCCATCGGATATGAGTCCCTGGGTACCGACTTCGTTAAGATCCTGGATGATCACGGAAACGACGCCCCCGTGGGGCAGGTGGGGGAACTCTACTCCAAAGGACCCATGCTTTTCGACGGATACTACAAGCTCCCGGAAAAGACCGCGGCGTCTTTTCGGGGGGAATGGTTTTCCGCCGGGGACATGGCGCGGAAGGATGCGGACGGATACTACGAGATCGTGGACCGGAAAGACAACATGATCATCACGGGCGGAGAGCATGTCTATCCCAGCGAGGTGGAGGAGGTGGTGGGGAGCCACGAGTGTGTCTTCGATTGCGCCTGTATCGGGCTTCCGGATGAAAAGTGGGGCGAAAAGGTGGTGGCCGTGGTGGTCCCCAAACCCGGGGTGGGGCCCGGCCGGATCGACGAACAGGCCCTCATCGATTGCTGCAGGAACAATATGGCGGGGTACAAACGGCCCAAGCAGGTGATTTTCATCAAGCCCGAAGAAATGCCCCGAACACCCACGGGGAAGATTCTGCACCGCAAGCTGAAGGAAAAATTAATTCAGGGATGACCGGGAATCCGGCGCCCGTCGAATCCATTTAAAACGAGGAGGACCGTTCATGTTAACAAAAGCATTCATTCCGTACCGGGGTTACTATTCAACACCGTTCATTCGCTGGCAGGGGAGCCTGGCCAATGAAAACGCCATCTCCTTCGGTGCCGAAACATCTAAAAAATGGCTGGCGTCCAAAAGCTGGGATCCGAAGATATTCGATTATGTCTTTCTGGGGTTGACGGTGGGCCAGCCCAAGATGTTTTACGGCGGCCCCTGGGCGTCGGCGCTTCTGGGCGCCGAGGAGACGCCGGGAATGCTTGTCAGCCAGGCGTGTTCCACCTCCACCACCTGTATTTTCCAGGCCGCCGTCGGCGTGGAAACAGGGCTCTATCAAAACGCCTATGCCCTCATGACGGACCGTTGCTCCAACGGTCCCCACACGGTGTGGCCGAATCCCAAAGGGCCGGGCGGACAGGTCATATCCGAAGACTGGGTCATGGATCATTTCGGATTCGATCCCTGGGGCGGCACCTCCATGATCCAGACCGCCGAAAATGTGGTAAAGGAAACCGGAATTACCCGGGAGCAGTGCGATGCCCTTGCCCTGCGGCGCTACGAGCAATACAAAGACGCCCTGGCGGATGACCGGGCCTTCCAGAAGCGCTACATGTTTCCGGTTGAGGTGAGGATTTCCAAAAAGAAAACCCTCACGATAGAAGCCGATGAAGGGATCATCGAAACCACGGCCGAGGGGCTGGCAGCCCTGAAACCCGTACTTCCCGGGGGCGCCCACACTTTCGGCTCCCAGACCCATCCGGCGGACGGTCACTGTGCCGTCATCATCACCGGCCACGAGAAAGCTCAGGAACTCAGCGTGGACAAATCCATTCACATTCGGGTTGTCTCCTACGGCTACGCCCGGGCTAAGAGAGCCCACATGGCCATGGCAGTGGTTCCGTCCGCCGCGATGGCCCTTGAAAACGCCGGGCTTTCCATCGGCGACATCAAGGTCCTCAAGACCCACAATCCTTTTGCGGCCAACGATATTTATCTCGCCGACCAGATGGGCATCGACGCCAACGGATTCAACAACTACGGGAGTTCCCTGGTTTACGGCCATCCCCAGGCGCCCACGGCGGGGCGGTTGATCATCGAAGGCATCGAGGAAGCGGTCCTTTTGGGCGGCGGCTACGTTCTTTTTACCGGTTGCGCGGCGGGGGACACCGGCGCCGCCATGGTGTTGAAGGTGGAATAATTCCATTAAGAGAAAGGAAAAAATCATGAAATCCGTGAAATTGGGAACTTTATTTGTTTTGTTGCTCTTTTGGGTTGCCGGGGGGCTTTCCGT
>CAZQUR010000033.1:0-8930 GCA_964596535.1 uncultured Desulfobacteraceae bacterium | reverse complement strand
CTTTCCGTTCCGAGGCCCTGATCGCCGGGATGGACATCCTGGCCAAATACAAGGTTCCCATGCTGGGGACCATCGCCATGAGCCCGGGATCCGAAAAAAAGATCAAAGAAGATCCGGAAAAATACAAGTACGTCTTCCGTACCTGCCTTAACGCCGTGCACCTGGTCAAGTACCTGGCCGGAACCATGGGCCTTGTTCACGAACAGTTCGGTTTCACCAAGGTGTACGTAATGTTCCAGGACGTGGCCTGGGCCCGGGCCACCGCGGGTTTTGTGAAAAAAATGTACTTTGACAAGGCCGGATGGGAAGTGCTCGAAGAAGAAGCGTATCCCACCGGAACGTCGGATTTTTCTTCCGGGCTCATGAAAGCGCGCGCCAAAGGAGCCCAGGTGATCATGCCCATTTTTGATATGCCCCAAAGCGGCATCCTCGTGAAACAATGGAAATCCATGCAGGTCCCCGCCCTGATGGCCGGTTTCATCTCTCCCCTGGCCGGATCCGACGCCTGGAAAACCTTTGATCAAAAGATCGGCGGTGCCGTCAATTGCATCTTTGAAATGGGAAGCGCCATTGCGTCCGAAAAAATCCCGGCGTCCATGAAATTCTACGACAAGTATGCAAAGACCTATGGCAAGGCGCTTCAAGCCGGACACGGTCCGGCGCCCTCTTACGAGTCCGTCTATATCCTGGCGGAAGCCATCGAACGTGCCGGGAGCATTGATCCGGATGCCATCGTAACGGAACTGGAAAAAACCGATCGAATGGGCGTCATGGGACGGATCCGATACGACGCGGGGCACCAGGTCGTATACGGTTTTGACCCCAAGGAAGCGGCGGTGGCCGCCGTGTTCCAGTGGACGGAAGACGGAAAGCGGCAAATTGTCTTTCCCCAATCCGTCGCCGATGCCGAGATCGTGTTGCCGAAGGGACTTCGATCGCTGAAATAACCCATGGGACGGGGGCAAGAGACCTCTTTTTTGCCCCCGCGTCATTATCGGTTCACTTCGTCTCTGGGACCGGCCGTCCCTCTAACACCACGGTTTCCTTTTCGACGCCCGGAAGGTGCCGTCGGCCCATGAATCACGGCAGGAACGGATGATTATCGAATGCTTTTAGGGACCCTCGTTTACGGCCTGATCAACAGCGTCGTGCTTGCCCTGATGGCGATGGGATTCAACCTGACCTTCGGCATCAGCGGCGTGGCCAACTTCGCTTACGGGGCCATGTATATCTTTTCGGCATATGCATGTTGGATCCTTGCCAACACATTTTCTTTCCCCTTTTGGATTGCCATCATGGCGTCCATTTTATTCACGACACTTCTGGGAAGCCTCATGTACCGTTTTGTTTTGTTGCGGGTGCGGGGCCAAGTCCTCTCCGAGGTCATCGCCACCTTCGGCATCGGACTGGCGATTTTGGAACTTTTCCGGCATCTCGGTTTCATCGGGTTCGAGTACACCCTTCCGGTATTCATTGATAAAAGCTTTATGATCGCCGGGACGTATGTGGACATGCAGCGGATCCTTATCGTTGTCGCCGGCGCCCTCCTGGTGACCGGGCTGTGGGTTTTTACCCATCATACAGCACTGGGGTTGGCCTTCCGGGGAATCGCCCAGGACGAGCGGACCGCCCTGACGCTGGGGATCGATTCGGATTGGATCGGCATGCTCAGTGTGGCCTTCGGATGCGGGCTCGCCGCCGTGGCCGCCATCGTTATCATCCCTTTGGGAAGTATTTCTCCAGGCGAAGGGTATGACGTCCTCATCAAAGCCCTGGCCGTGTGCATCATCGGCGGATTGGGAAGCACCGGAGGCGTCATCGTGGCCAGCATTATTGTGGGGTTTGCCGAACGGTTCACGGATACCTATATCGGCTCCCACTGGACCATGATCGTCAGCCTGGCCGCGATCCTGATTGTTTTGGTGGTCAAACCGTCGGGCCTTTTCGGGAAACAAAAAGAGCTCGACGAAAGGATCTGATCTGTTGCAAAAGCGCAAGGAACGGGTGGATCGGGGGATCAAGGTTCGTTCCAGTGATATCTTTGCCCTGAGTTCATGGCGGGAGATGCTCTACCTTTCCGCCCCGAGACTGGTGCCGGTGCTGGGATTCCTGCTTTTACCGATCTTTCTCAACGCGTATTGGCAGAAGGTCTTTTTATCGGTGGCGGTCTTTGGGTTACTGGCCATCAGTTGGGATATCCTGGCCCAAAGCGGGATGATCTCCCTGGGCCAGGCCCTGTTTTTCGGTGTCGGCGCCTATGTGGCCGGCACCCTGAACCATTATTTCGGATGGCACCCTCTGGTGACACTCCCCCTGGCTGCAATCTTTGGGGGCCTGATTTGCACCGGCGTGCTTTTGCCGGTGCTCCGGCTCCGGGGAGTGTATTTTTCCATGGTGACGCTGATCATCCCGTTGATGCTGGTGCGTATCGTGGAGGCCACCAAGGTCTTCGGCGGCACCGAAGGGCTCAGCGGCATCGATGCGTTGCCGTCCCATTGGCTGGAGATTTACCTGGTGGCATTGGCCCTGTTGGGCGCCCTTTTCGGGTTCCGGCGGATGATGGACTCCGATTAC
Source organism: uncultured Desulfobacteraceae bacterium (assembly GCA_964596535.1). Taxonomy (GTDB): domain Bacteria; phylum Desulfobacterota; class Desulfobacteria; order Desulfobacterales; family UBA2156. The sequence continues at coordinate 6,356 of CAZQUR010000033.1, read as the reverse complement.
GGGCTGGTCCTCAAGGGAATCGCCGACAATGACCGTTCCGTGATCAACGCCGGGATCAATATCTATTGGTTCAAAGCCCAGGCCCTTTTCATTTCGGGCAGTATCGGCGCCTTTTCAGGGGCCTTCATGACCCATGTGTATATGTTTGTGGGGATGCCCGTATTCGCCCTGGACTATTCGATTCTGCCCATCGCCGCGGCCGTGGTGGGAGGCCCCGGAACACTGGCCGGGGCCGTTCTGGGGGCATGCATCCTGGTCCCGTTGTCGGAAATTCTGCGCGGGATCGGCGGGTTGCGCATCGTTTTGTACGGGTTGTTTCTGGTGGTTTTCATTGTGGGGCTTCCGGAAGGGATCTTCCATTTTATTCAGCGGAAATACCACCAATTCGAACGATGGGTGGAGGTGGAGTGATGGGTGCCGGACCGATACTGGAGGTGACGGGCCTGTATAAAAACTTCGGGGGCGTCCAGGCGATTTCCGATTTGAATTTTATCCTCAATCCCGGCGAGCTTCTGGGTGTCATCGGGCCAAACGGTTCGGGGAAGACCACCGCCGTGAATCTCATCTCCGGATTCGTCAAACCTACCGAAGGAGAGATCCTGTTTAAGGGGGAAGCCATCACCGGAATGGCCCCCCACAAAATCGTCCGACGCGGGATCAGCCGGACCTTTCAGATGGTCAAGCCCTTTTATCGACTCCCGGCCTTCAAGAATATGATCATCCCCTTGTATTCCCCCCGGGTCAAAAAGATGCGGGGCGGGAACTACGGAGACCGGGACGCGGTGGCCCTGGATCTCCTGGAAGAAGTGGGGTTCGAACGGGATTCCATGGTGGCGTTCAAAAGTGCGGGCGCGCTCCCTCAGGGGTACCTGAAGCGTCTGGAACTGGCCAAGGCCATTGCATTGAATCCGGAGCTGATGATCCTGGACGAGCTGTTCTCCGGGTTGAGCCTTGCGGAAGTGGCGGGGATCGTTCCCATCATCGAAAAGCTGCGGTTTCAGGGAAAGACCCTTATCATGATCGAACACCGGCTCAAGGAACTGTTCCGCATTGCGGACCGGGTGCTTGTCCTCAATTACGGACAAAAGATTGCGGAAGGAGATGCCTCCCAGGTGATGGATAGCCCGGAAGTTAAAAAAGCTTACCTGGGCGCCGAATGACGCGATGCTGCTTCAAGTAAAAAACCTGATGGTCTTTTTCGAAAACGCCCTGGCCATCAATGATCTCAGTATGCACGTCCGGGAAGGGGAACGGGTGGGCGTCATCGGATCCAACAGCGCGGGAAAGACCACCCTGATGAACGCCCTTTCGGGGTTGATCATTCACATGGCAACCAAGGAGAAACGCCGGGGGGGACAGCGCATCACGGTGTACGGGAAGATTTTTTTTGACGGAAAAGACATCACCGGCACCCCCCCCAGCGAACGCGTCAAAAAGGGGATTGTTCTTTCCCGGGAACGGCACCCTGTTTTTCCGGAAAGTAGTGTTTTGGAAAATTTAAAAATCGCCGGCTATCTGCGCTCCCGGAAACAGGTCAAGGAGGGGATCGAAAGGGTCTTTTCCCTGTTTCCATCCTTGGCGGATCTCCGGCAGCGAAAGGCGGGCTTTTTAAGCGGCGGGGAACAGCAGATGTTGGCCATCGGCATGGCCCTCATCGTGGGTCCGCGGCTGCTGCTCTTGGATGAGCCTCTTTTGGGGTTGAGTCCCCTGATGCAGCGGACCTTGATGGACGCCGTGGTGAGACTGAAGGAAGATACGGGCATCACCGTATTGCTCAGCGAACAGTTCGCCCGGCCGGTTCTTCCGGTGATCGACCGGGGATACGTGGTGGAAAACGGTATGTTGGCCCTACAGGGAACGGGTGCGGAACTCATGGAAAATCCTGAAATCAAGTCGGCGTACTTCGGTATTTGAAACGCCCATAATGGACTCAAAAAAACAACACATTTACGCATTTTTCAAGGACACCGCCCAACGGCATCCGGAAAAAGCCGCGGTTTTTTATTTGGGGACCCGGTTTTCCTACGGGCGGGTCATGGATTTTGCCGAAAGACTGGCTTCGGCCATGGTCGCACTCGGAATCGACCCGGGATCCCGGGTGATGCTGTATCTTCCCAACAGCATCCAATGGGCAGTGGCCTGGCTGGGAATTCAACGCATGGGGGCGGTTCCGGTGCCGATCACCCCCATCTACACCCCCCACGACTTGAAGTACATCGCCAACGACAGCCGGGCGGAATGCATTGTCTGCATGGACACCAATTTCGGTTATGTCTCCCAGATCCTTCCGGAAACCGGCATTAAAACGGTGATCGTTTCCAACCTGGCGGATCTCCTTCCCGCCTGGAAGCGCGCCTTTGGCTATCTCTTCGATGTGGTCCCCATGGGAACGGTGGGGTGGGGCGGATCCGTCCGTTCCCTCCGGAGGCTTTTATCGTTGTCCCCCCGACAATCCATCGGAGTGCCGGATCCCGGCGAGGGGGGTTCCCGGACGGCGGAGATCCTTTATACCGGCGGGACGACCCAGTTCCCCAAAGGCGTTCCCATATCCCATGCCTTTTTTCTGGTTTCCGCCCTGGAACAGATCCACGTGAGCGATCCCCTTTTTCCGCCGGAGGAAAACGTCATCATGGGAAACGCTCCCCTTTTTCATATCCTGGGGCAAACCTGCAGCCTGGCTACCCTTTTCACCGGGGGTTCCCTCATCATCCAACCCAAGGTAAACCTCGATGCGGCCTTTGATGCCATCGAGCGGTTCAGGGCGAAAAGCATGATCGGTGTGCCCATGCTGTACCGGATGATCCTGGAGCATCCCCGCCTGGATCAATACGACTTGAGCTCCATCGACTATTATTTTTCCGGCGGGGACGTGCTCCCTGTGGAAACCGGAAAGCGCTGGCGGGAACGGTTTCACCGCGTCATCCACCAGGGCTACGGCGCCACGGAAACCTGCGGGGGTGTGGCCATGTGTCCGGTGGACCGGGAACATCCGGCAAAAAGCGTGGGACGGGCGGTCCCCAGCAAGACGATTCGCCTCATGGACCCCACCGGACTGGAACCGGCGGCCCCCGGAGAGCCCGGCGAATTGTGGGTATCTTCCGAACACATGGTCAAGGCGTATCTCAACAAGCCCGAAGAAACCGCCGCCGCCTTTGTGGAACGGGACGGACGGACCTGGTACCGCACCGCGGACATCATGGCCATGGATGAAAAGGGGTATCTGTATTTTGTGGACCGCACCGTGGACACCATCAAGCACAAGGGATACCGGGTATCGGCCTCGGAAATCGAGACGGTGCTCCAGGAGCATCCGGCCGTCACCGCCTCCTGCGTGGTGGGGGTTCCGGACGAACGGGTCGGGGAACGCATCAAGGCCTACGTGGTGCTCAAGGAAGACGTCAAGGGAATCACGGGGCAGGATCTCACCAAGTGGTGCCGAAAGACCCTCGTTTCTTACAAGGTGCCGCACTATATCGAATTCAGGGACATGCTTCCGAAATCAAAGGTGGGAAAATTACTCCGGAGGGAAATCAGAAGCGAAGAAAAGAGAAGGAGTGCCATCTGATGGATTTTGAATTGACCAAAGAACAAAAGGAGATTCAAAAGGCAGCCCGGGAATTCGCCGTCAAGGAATTCACGGAAAAGGCCGCGGCCTTCGACCGTGAGGAGCGGTTCGATTTGTCCATATTGAAAAAGGCCTGCGACCTGGGATTTGCCGGGGTTTTCATCGATGAAAAATACGGCGGGGCGGGGTACGGCTTTTTCGAGCATTGTTTGATCGCCGAGGAGTTTTGGGCTGCGGATCCGGGCATCGGCGCCGCCATCTTGTCGGCCACCTTCGGGTCCGAATTGCTTCTTCTTTACGGCACCGAGACGCAAAAATCCGCCGTGCTCCCCGAGCTTGTTTCCGGAGAAGCCATCATTGGCACCGCCATCACGGAGCCGGATGCCGGAAGCGATGTCACTGCCGCAGTCACCGCCGCTGTTGAAGACGGCGACCACTGGGTGATCAACGGATCCAAGATGTTCATCACCAACGGGACGCTGGCCAAATATATGCTGGTTTTCTGCCTCACCGATCCGGAGAACCCCTCCCGTCACCACCGGCACAGCTTTTTTCTGGTGGAGACCCGGACACCGGGGTATAAGGCCATGAAACTACACGGAAAGATGGGGATCCGGGCTTCGGACACGGCGGAGGTGGTTTTCAAAGACGTCCGGGTTCCGGCGGAAAACCGGGTGGGGAGACAGGGGGAAGGCTTTCACCAGCTCATGGCCTTTTTCAACCGCACCCGCCTGCATATCTGCGCCCAGGCCGTGGGGTTGGCCCGGGCCGCCCTGGAGGAGGCCGTTAAACACACCAAGGGCCGCCGGCAGTTCGGCCAGCCCCTGGCCGCTTTCCAGGCCATCCAGTTCAAAGTCGCCGAGATGGCCACCTGGATCCGGGCCGCCCGGAATCTGTATTATGAGGCCGCCTGGAAGGCCGACAGGGGGAAACTCGATCACGCCCTGGTGGCCATGGCCAAATGGTTTTCCGCCCGGGTCGCCGTCCGCTGCGCCGATGAGGCCCTCCAGATGCACGGCGGATACGGATACATCGACGAGTACAAGGTCCAGCGCCTCTACCGGGACGCTAAAATCCTGGAGATCTATGAAGGGACCCGGGAAATGGAAAAGCTCATCATCGCCCGGTCCTTATTGGGGTAACTCCTGTCGGCTGCCTCCGGCCCAGGCCATTGAGATTCCCCGTTTCCGTGTAAATATCAACCGGATGGCGATGCCACCGGTTCATCAAGGGTCCCGATAAGGGTGACTTCGATATTTCGCTTCCGGGGGCGGTTATCGTGATTGATTACCACCACTTGTTGCCAGGTTCCCAATTTCAGGGCGCCGTTTCTGACGGGAAGCGCGATGGAAGGCCCCACCAAGGCCGCTTGGACGTGACTGTGCCCGTTTCCGTCATGCCATGCCGCTTCGTGGGCGTAATCCAGACCCGGCGGGGCCAAGCGGTTGACAGCCCTCTTGAGGTCCTCCATCACACCGGGTTCATACTCGAGGGTCGTAATGGAGCCGGTGGATCCCAAAATAGACGCGTGAAGACTTCCGAATTGAATTTCAGAGACCCCGACGATCCGGTTTAAATCGAAGGTGATGTCCCGAATATCCGGTCCATTACCCAGATTGATGCGCAAGGTCTCCCAATAGATCGATACCTGTGCCACGCGTTTCCCCCCAATTCATCTGCGCATTGAAAGATTGACCGGAACGCTTCCCGCACGCCCGGCCTTTTTACTATTTCAATAAAAATGCGTTTTATGCTTTCGCCTCATTCCCCAGACGCGCCGCTTCGCCGGTTGAACGACATGTGGTTTATCCGTACCGCAGATCGTGATTTTTTCCCCGTGAATCAAAAGGGCCAAAAGGCGGCGTCGTTCCAGATCTTTTCCTTGAGTTCCTGGTCAAGCCTGGAAAGCATTTCCAGGTGTGATGCCTCCCACTTCTCCAGCCATCGATAGACTGCTTTCTCGGTTTTATCCTTGGATTTCAGCGCCCGGTCACGGTAGAGACCAAGGGCGGCTTCTTCCATTGACATGGCGGCGGAAATGGCGGCGGCTTCGAAGGATGCGGCGTCGATTTTTTGGGAAAGGGCCGGAGTGAAAACCTCGGAAGCGATCTTGTCCTCCGATTTTCCGGAAAAACAAGTCGAATCGAATTTTCCATGAAGCTGATACGCCTTGAATTGTTCGGACAGCATATCGATGTGGCGCGCCTCCTCTTGGGCCATCATTTGAAAAAACGCCTTGACGGGTTTATTCGATGCGGCCTTGCCGACTTTTTCATAAAACGCTTTTCCGCGTTTTTCCAAAAGAATGGCGTTTTTCAAAATTGTCAACGCTTTGTTTTCTCTCATGGTTCACCTCCGGAATGGGGATTTTGATCTATGCCGCAACCATAATGCGGTTCGATCACAGATACAAGCTCGAATCAAAGAAGATATCTTATCCGCCCGAAAGCGACACCGTTCGGTTGTGGAGCTCACCGCTCTGAAGAGCGGCGCTCCCCGGTTCGGTATTAAAATCCGATGGTGAAACGCGCGCAAACCCGGGCGGCAATCTTGTACATCCAGTTTTTGAATTTGGATTCGAAACGAAACTTATTTAATGATTTAAATATATTCATAAATTTTTCCTGAACCAAATCTTCAGCGTCCTGGGCGTTGTTGCACATCCGAAATCCGAAGTTGTAAAGCTTCTGCTCATAGCGCCGGACCAGTTCCGGGAAAAGATCCATGCCGCCCCCGTTGATCGCCTCGATCAACGGGGCATCCGGGTCCGTCTCCTCTTTTTTTCTTTTTT
>CAZQUR010000032.1:0-27825 GCA_964596535.1 uncultured Desulfobacteraceae bacterium | reverse complement strand
CCGGAGAAGACGAGGCAACTGCAGGGCCCGTTGACGCTCCGTCAATTCCAGCATCCGGCGGGAAAGATTGAGGTTGATGTTGACCAGGGGTGCACCGGTGCGATTCCGCACATCTCGGAGTGCATTGGTTTTGCCTGCGCCTGCCGGCGCAACGACCAATATCAGTCGATGATAAAGTTCCGATGCCTGTTTAACCTTTCCCATGATCTGATCGGAAAGGGGTTCCGGCATTAATTCACTCCTTTGTCTTTTGGTCGCCTTGACCCACCTGATTTCACCCACGCATCGACTTCGTCTCTTTTAAACTTCCAAAGTCGCCCGATTTTGTGAGCCGGCATGTTATGTCGGTTTATCCACCGATATACAGTATCATTACTTACGCCAAGGTATTTACCCATCTCCTCTACAGACAACCATCGGTCAACTATATCGTTCAAATTTAAAACTCCTCGCTGCACTTTTATTTTCGAAAAAACAGCCCCGCCTAACAGTATGGAAGGGGTAAGAAATTCCTCCCATTATAAAGTTAAAGCCATAATACACTGCTTTATTAGATTGTAAATCGTTTTTTTGTGAATAAATATGTTCTATGCCGCATAATTATGTTTATTAAATAGTATTTTATTAAATAATAATCAGCATGATATTTTTCAATGAAGTTTAACGAACCCGCTTCTCTCACCTAATGGCATTTTTCAACTTTATCAAAAACAATCTGGATCCGGATTTCCGGAACCCATGCGATATGCCGATGTTGAAAAAACTCTTCAGAATTAGAAGAACGTATCAGTTTAATATCATTGAGAAAGAAACCGTTGATGAAATTATTTTCAGAACATCCAAGCCCAGAAACCGGTTGATGCTCGAGCTTATGGCGAGAGGTGGAATGCGAATCAGTGAGGTCTTGAAACTGACCCCCTCCGATATCCAGGACAGGCGGCTAACGCTCAGAGAACCAAAAAGCGGCAGAGAACCTCGGATATCGATTCAGGGCTCCAAGATATCAGCTTCCTCGAAAACCGCTGATATGTCTGTACCCGAAAAAAGAAGGGTGGTCATCTTACTCCAAGGAAAGTCCCGATGACACAGAAGCTATATAGCATTTTAAAATCGCGATTTGAAAGACGCAACTCGGAAAATCCATGGGTGTTTTGGCACCGATACTGGAGCCGGAAAAAGAGACAATTTTTATAGGGGCCATTCGGTGAGCGCAAAAAACTCATGGAGCGTTTATGCGATAAGGCAGGTGTTAGGTATTTTCGGTTTCATCCGATTAGGCACTCAGGGGCTTCGATAATGGATGGGCATAACGTGCCCATCGGAGCTATACAGAGGATACTTGGCCATGAAAACCGGAAAACCACCGAGATCTACCTTCACAGTATTGGTGATTTGGAGCGTCAAGCAATGGCTGCTTTCGAGCGTGCCAGGGAAAAGTCTCAAATGGATTCTCACACGGGCGGCACCAAATAGAAGAAAGGGTCAACCATTAAAACGATTAACCCTTTCTTTTTATTAACTTTTTATGGTGCCGAGGGACAGAATCGAACTGCCGACACGGGGATTTTCAGTCCCCTGCTCTACCGACTGAGCTACCTCGGCACGGCTTTCGGATGAAGATCTGATGCGGATGATTTTTAATGAAAGGGGGCTTTTTTGTCAACAGCTTTTTGTGGATTTTTACGCCGTCCGGCGGGGAACTTCAATTGATTTTGGAATGTTTCCCTGATATCGATATAAATTGAACCTGCCGGGCGTTTGAAAAGAGGGTGCCCCGTTGCATGCCATTGATTTGATTCTCAACATCCGCTTCCAGGATCTGATCGACATCGTGTTTCTCACGGTGGTGGCCTATCATCTTTATCTGTGGTTCCAGGGAACCAAAGCGTTCAAGGCCCTGGTGGGCCTCATGGCCCTGGGAATCATTTTTACCGCGGCCCAGAGCTGGGGCCTGTTTCTGACCACCTGGATGTTTCAGATCCTCTGGCAGGTCTTTATCATCCTGTTGATCATTTTATTCCAGAAGGAAATCCGCCAGGTGCTGGAGCGGGTGAATCCCTTTCAGCGCTTCGGCGCTCCGGCGGCAAACGGCGGAGAGACATGGGAGAAGCGCCTGGCGGAAGCATGCTTCGTCCTGGCCCGCCGCCGTATCGGGGCGCTGATCATCATCGAACAAAAAGACCGGGTCCAGGAGCTCGTCACCGGCGGGATTTCCGTCAGCGGGGATCCCTGCACGGAGCTCCTCGTCAGCATCTTCAACAAGGAATCCCCCCTGCACGACGGGGCCGTGTTGATCCGCTCGGGCCAGATCGTTTCCGCGGCCTATTACCTGCCGTTGAGCACGGCGGAAGGACTGCCCCAGTGGTGGGGAACCCGGCACCGGGCCGCCCTGGGACTTGCCGAACGGTGCGATGCCGGCGTGATCGTGGTCTCGGAAGAACGGGGGGAGGTCTCCCTGGCCCGGGAAAAAGAGGCGGTGCCGGTATTCAACAAGGAGGCCCTAATCGCGTTTCTCCGTGAAATTTCCGCACCGCCGCGACCCAAAGAGACGCTCTGGTGGAAGCGGGCCCTGTCGGTGGCCCGGCACCAGTGGCGTCTGAAGCTGGGCACTTTTTTGGCGGTGAGCCTGGTCTGGGTGCTTTTGGCGGGCCAGCAGGATTTCGAAGCCACCTATCAGGTTTCCGTGGAGCTGCTGCATGTTCCACCCCGGGTCACGGTGGAAGGACCTTCCAAACCGGTCGTCAGGGTGACGGTGCGGGGGTTGAGGAAGGATTCGAGCACCATCAATCCCAACGACGCCCGCGTAAGGCTCGACTTGTCTCGTGTGATTCCGGGAAACCGGAAATTCCGGATCCGCCGGGATCAGATCGTGCTTCCCAACGATCGTGTCGACATCGTCAACATCGAACCCGCGGAACTGGAGTTTCTCTTCCGCTCGGCCGATGCGGTCCCCAGGGAAGAAAAAACCGCCCGTTAAATTCCCATAAGGATCGGTTCTGAAAACCGGATTTGGATATCCTCGAATTTCGCATGGGACCCTTGCAGAAAAAAAGAGGGATCAGGAGGCCGGTTCCGTATCCGCCCGTTCTTCCTCCGGGGTCGTCTTGGAAGGCTTTGGATAAATGAAAAGGCGCTGGCCGGGGTGAATCGGTTTTCTCGGGTCCAGCCGGTTCCATAATAGAACGGCGGTCAGCGGGACGTCGAAACGCGATGCAATGGCGGAAAGGTTGTCCCCTTTTTGGACCACGTAAACTTCCTGCTCTTTCAGGGACAGATACGCCTCCACGGCGGCGTCGAGGCGGGCGTGGAATTCCTTGGATGCCCCGGGCGGGAGTCTCAACCGGTGGGTGCCTTTCGGCAGATAGCGGCTGCGAATGGCCGGGTTGAGATCCCGGATTTTTTTGAAATGGGTCCCGGCGGCTCCGGCGATGACCCGAAGGGGGGTTTCCGCTTTGAGCGCCACGTGGAGCTCGTCGAAAAGGACGGGGGGATAATAATCCGCTTCGGACAATCGGAACCCGTAGGCATCGGGGTCGGAAAGGATGCGCTTGACGGAGAGGATGCGGAATAAAAAGCGTTGTGTTTCCAAAGGGAGATACAGGCGGTAGTAGTCGTCGGTCCCTTGGTCGCGAATCTCCGCCGCAAGGCGGTCTTCCCCCATGTTGAACGCGGCCGTGGAAAGGGTCCAGGAGCCGAAAAGGGCGTGCAGGTCCTGGAAATACCGGACCGCCGCCTGGGTCGAGGCGATGAAGTCTCTTCGTTCGTCGAGGTGGCGGTTGACGGTCAGGCCGTATTTCTTTCCGGTTCCGGGCATGAACTGCCATATCCCCACCGCCCCTTGATAGGAGCGCGCGTGTTCCAGAAGCGCGCTTTCCGCCACCGCCACGTATTTCAGATCCGAAGGGAGCCCTTCGGATCTAAGCATCTGCTCGATGAAGGAGAGATACCGCTGGGAGCGCTTCAACCATAAAAGCACCTGGGCCCGGTTCCACAGGGAAAGGAGCATCTCTTTTTCGAACCGCTCCCGGATTTCCTGGTTCCGGATCGGGACGGGTTCCCCGCAAAAATCCAGGGGCGCTTCAAGCGATAATGCAGTTAGAAGGGGCGGCGGGGACAACGGTTCGGGTTCACTCTTTGCGATGCCGGGAAGCATCAAGCCGGCCGCGATCAGGGCGATGCACAGGAGCCTCATGACAAAAAAATTATACGGGATCCTGAAGGGTGTCAAGAACCAAATGGATGCACGGAATCAAAAGGAGAATTCAATGGAAAAACAGACCGTCGTCTTTTTCAAACCGTACCCGTTGCGTCGGGGCCAAAAGATCCACATCCAGGAAGGGCCGCGGCGCGGGGACTGGGAGATCGAGGCCGTCACGGAGCGGAAGGTGACGCTCCGTTGTCCGGTCACCGGAAAGCTCCTGGAATCGGACCACTTCTGCTACTTCGTCAAAGAAAATCAGGTGGATCGCTGGCCCGGGGAATGAAACGATGGGCTCTCCGGGGAAATCACGTACAGATAAACTTCCCTCGGCCCGTGGGCGCCGTGGACCATGGTGGCTTCGATATCGGCGGTCTTGCTGGGGCCGGAAATAAACGCCATGTAACGGGATAATCCTTCCACGCGGAACCGGTTGTCCCAGAGTAACAGGGCGAAGAGTTCTTTCATGTCGGCGATAATCTGATCCAGATGGATGACCGCTACATGGATCGAAGGGACCAGCGCAACGGACCGCGCCTGTCCCGGACGATTGCGCAGGACCAGGGTGCCGGTGTCGGCCAGGCAGAAGTCGGCGGAAGTGATCCCGATATACGCCGCGCCGAGGCGGTTCCGGAAGCGTTCCCGCTGTTTTTGAATCTGGGAGGGGTCGTTGTCGGGATTTAAAATCCCGGTTTGATGAAGCCGGATGCCCGCAGGATCCAGCAGGGCCGTCAGGTGCAGTGCGTCGATCACGGGATGCCGCCAGGTAATAATGTGTTTTTCGACCCCCCGTTCGGAGGCTTTTTCCCGGGCCAAGCCAGCAATGGAACCGGCCGCTGCGGAAAGATCCGGGACCGGGATCACGCGAAGATGGATGGCCCGGGCCGCCTCCGTGAGCCGATCGAAAAGGACCTTTTGCTCCGCCGGCGTGCGGGCCTGATACCTTTTCAGGATGTTGGATTCTTCCTCGGACGGCTGCTGCGCAAAAAAATGGGGCGCCTTGCGGGCACGTCCCGGTGCATGCCCCAATGCCCGGCGGATGCGCCCGAGAAACCGTTTTTGATCCGAAGCGCTCATGACGGGTTCCTCCCGGGCTTCTTTTTCCGCCACGCGCGGATGAAGGTCTCCTTTGCCAGGGGAGTGATGTCGCGGTTTTGGGTCCATCCGTGGAAAGGGGGCGGGAGGCGCCGGATCATCTCGCCGGACCGGGGAAGGCATTTTTGGATGATCGATGCCAGTTTCACCGCCCTTTCATAAATGTCCCGCCGCCGGATCACCCATGACCACAGTCTGTACGCCCATCTTTCGAAACGGCCGGCGGGTTTGACCTGCCAGTCGTCATCCCCGTAAGCCAGTTGTTCCCTCAGCACCAGAAGCATCCGGGGAATATCGATGGCCGCGGGACAGGCGTCCGTGCAGGCCCCGCAAAGGGTTTCCCCCTGGCAGAGATGCCGGGCCCGGTGAATACCGGTCAGAAGCGGCGTGACCACGGCCCCCACGGGCCCGGAATAGGTGAAACCGTAGGCGTGGCCGCCGATCTTCCCGTAGACCGGACAGACATTGAGACACGCCGCGCAGCGGAGGCAATACAGGATCTCTCTGAACCGGGGATCGGCCAGGATCCGGCTGCGGCCGTTGTCGAGGATCACCAGGTGAAATGCATCGGGGCCGTCCGACTCCCCCGGCTGCCGGGGTCCGCCGATATAGCTCACGTAGGTGGCCATGGCCTGGGCCGCCGCCCCCCGGCAAAGGAGCCTCAGGAGGATCTCGTATTCGTCCAGGCGCGCCACGATGCGTTCCATGCCCATGAACGCCATGTGGATCCGGGGGAGGGTGGTGGCCATGCGGATGTTGCCCTCATTGGAAACCACCGTGATATGCCCGGTTTCGGCGCAGGCCATGTTGACTCCGGAAATCCCCATGTCCGCGGTGAGAAACTTCTCCCGCAGGGCCTTGCGGGCGGCTTGCGTCAGCGCGGGGGGATCGGTGGTCCGCTCGATGCCGAGGTTTTTTACAAAGAGATCGGCGATGGCGTGCCGGTCCTTGTGAATGGCCGGGGCGATGATGTGGGAGGGTGTTTCGCCGGCGAGCTGGATGATGTATTCTCCGAGATCCGTTTCCACCGGTTCGATCCCGGCGGCTTCCAGTGCCGCATTCAGGCCGATCTCCTCGGTGACCATGGACTTGCCTTTTACCACCCGCCGGACGTTGTTTTCCCGGGCCACCCGGATGCAGTATTCCACGGCCTCTTTTGCGGTTTGGGCGAAATAGACCCGGCCGCCGCTGGCGCGGATTTTCTCCGTAAGGATTTCCAGGAGAACATCGAGATGATCGATGGCCTTTTCCCGGATGGCGCGGGCCGTGAACCGCAGCGCCGGTCCTTCGGGAAGCCGGCGATAGGCCTCGGCGGTGCCCCGGCCGAAGCGATCCTGGAGGCCCGCCAGGGCGGTTTGCAGGACCGGATCGGCGATGCTCTGCTTCGCTTTTTCGATGTAGTCTTCGGGATGCGCGTCGGTCATAAAAAAGGGTTCGAGGGTTCGAGGGGTCACCGTTGCGCCAAAAGTTCGGCCATGTGCATCGCCTTCACGGGGATTCGACGGCGATGGATGGCACCGGCGATGTTCAGCAGGCAGCCGGCATCGCAGGTGACCACCACCCGTGCGCCGGAGTCGAGAATATGATCCACCTTGTCCTTCACCAGGGAACCGGAGATGTCCGGGTATTTCATCGAAAACGCACCCCCGAAGCCGCAGCAATAATCCGCGTTTTTCATTTCCACGAATTCCGTTCCCGCCACATGCCGCAATAACCGGCGGGGCTGTTCCCGGACACCGAGACCCCGCAGGAGATGGCACGGGTCATGGTAGGTCACGCGGCCGTCGAAGCGCGCCCCCAGATCTTCCACATGCAATACATCCACCAAGAACTGGGTGAATTCGTAAGTCCGTGACGCGATCGCTTCCGCCCGCCGACGCCGCACCGGGTCATCCCGGAAAAGGTCGGGATAATGGTGTCGAACCATATGCACACAGGAACCCGACGGGGAAACGATGATTTCGGCGTTGTCAAAAATATCCAGGAAGTGTTGTGCGGCAAGGCGGGCTTCCCGGCGATACCCGGCGTTGAAGGCCGGCTGCCCGCAACAGGTCTGATCCGCGGGACAATCCAGGGAAATTCCCAACTGCTGTAAAATGAAGACCATGGCCTCGGCGACGTGCGGTAAAACCGCATCCACCAGGCATTGGATGAAAAGCGTTACCCGAAGGTTTCGGATCATACGATTCGAAAATAACGTTTTTAAAAAATTTCAAAAGATTGAGGGTGTGTGCCGTTTTTTGGGTCGGAACTGGAGCTATCGAAAAAAGGGGTGCCTGTCAAAAGGAATTGACAGATTTGAAAGATTCATTTTATCATCCGTTGACGTTGCCAACTTTTCCAAAGCGGTTACCTGGATGCAGACATGAATTCAAGGGGCAAGAAATGGTGGATTATCTTCGTTGCGGTTCCCTTTTTTCTGTTGATCCTGGTCCTGTCCAGTGTGGATCTTTCGAATCGCCTGCAGCCGGGGCGGGAAGGGGGAACGCCGCGGATCCGGGTGTCGGCCTCGGCGGCTGCCCTTGAACTCGGCGTGCCGCCGATAATCCTCAGCCGGCGCGACGCCTCTTTGCCCGAGCCGGGATCCCTCGATCCTTCCATGGTGGAAGGGTATACGGACCCGGAGGACTGGGCTTTGGAGGAGAAATCCGAGGCAGCACCGCTGTCTTATCCCTTTTCCGTCCTCATCGGTTCCTTCCGCAATCCGGACAATGCAGCACAGGTGATGGCGTCCTGCCGGGAAAAAGGGTATTTGGTTTATGGCGCAAAGACGGATTTGAAGGCGCGCGGCACGTGGATCCGGGTATTCGCCGGGTGTTTCACGGATCTTGAGGGCGCATTGGATTTCATCCGGTCGGAACGCTTGGAGAACGCCGTCCCCGTTAAAACCCGGTACGCAAATCTGATCGGACGCTTCCGGTCCCGCGCCGCTGTCCGGGACGCCGCCCAAAAGCTTTCCGCCTCCGGATACACTCCCTATTTCATCGAAGACGGCGATGGTACATGCCGCCTGTATACCGGCGCCTTCGAGACCCGGGACGCGGCCGAAAAGCACGCCGCCGCCCTGGCGGCTGACGGGTTTTCCTGCCGGCCGGTCAAGCGCTGAGATTCGGAAAGACAAGTTCGGGAAGAATGATATTTCCCGCCCGAGCAATGCCGTGCGAGGACCTTTCCAGAATGTTCTTGACAAGCACGGGCGTATCCCATTAAAAGACTTCCCGGGTGTCATACGTGCTTAATAGGGAATCCCGTTGAAGTCGGGAGCGGTCCCGCCGCTGTAACCCTGCTTTCGGTTTCCGCCGAAAGAAAAAAGCGTTTCGCCCGAGTGCGCCACTGTTTGTCTTGAGGCAGATGGGAAGGCCGCGAAACGCCCGGGGAAGTCAGAAGACCTGCCCGAATTGACGAATCCGAGCCGCGGGAAACGGAGAACCGGATTCATTTCAAGGGTTAAGAAACTGGGTGCAGCCCTTCAAGCCAATGCGGTTTGAAGGGCTTTTTTTTCGAGAGAAGGAGGATCGAATGGGACACGGCATTTTCAAAAAAGGGTTGCGGCGCGAACAAAATCGGCCTTTTTAGGATTCCATCAATTTTAACGGAATCGTAAAAACCCGGAATCTCCCTCTCCCTTGAGGGAGAGGGTTGGGGTGAGGGTGAAAATAGGATCTATTTTCTATGGGTTGTATCCCCCTCCCCTGAATCCCCTCCCGCCAGGGGAGGGAAAAAAGGTTTTTTACGAAGCCATCAATTGTAACGGGGGACAACGCCGAAACGATTGTCCGATGAAAATGCGCAAACTATCAACCGGGACACAAATGCTTCTGCTGGCGGGTGTGCTCGCCGCCGGGGTGGTCATATCCGCCGGGATGGGGTTTATCCGCATCGGCTTTTTCGATATCCTCCGCATCCTCCTGGGAAGCGTCACCGGGAACGACGCGTGGTTTTCGGGGTTGGACCGGCTCTTCCCGGTGGTGATCATGGATGTGCGCCTCCCCCGGATCCTCACCGCCGCCGTCGTCGGGGGAGGCCTTTCCATGGCGGGAGCCGTTTTCCAGGGGATTTTATTGAATCCGCTGGCGGACCCTTACACCCTCGGCGTTTCCGCGGGGGCGGCCTTCGGCGCTTCCCTGGCCATACTCGTCAACATCACGGTGATGGGCACCTGGTCCATCCCCCTCTTCGCGTTTTTGGGAGCGATGGCGACGCTGGCAGCGGTCGTATTCCTTTCCGCGGGAAGCGGCGGGCTTTCATCGAACAACCTGATCCTGTCCGGGATTATCGTGGCGGCCATTTTGTCGGCGGGGATCAGTTTCTTGAAATATATCGCCGATGAACAGGTGGCGGTCATCATTTTCTGGCTTATGGGGAGCTTCGCGGCAAAAACCTGGAACGACGTATGGATGGCGGCCGGAAGCCTTGTTATTGCGTTGTCGATTTTCATTTTTTATTCCCGGGATCTCAACGTGGTGGCCATGGGGGACCGGACCGCCGTGTCCCTGGGGGTCGACACCCAAAGGGTCCGCCTGATTCTTCTGCTGACCGCTTCCTTGGTATCGGCGGTGGCCGTCTCCGTATCCGGAATCATCGGTTTCGTGGGGCTCTTGGTCCCCCATATGATGCGGGCGGTCACCGGGCCGGACAACCGGAAGTTGATCCCGGTGTGCGGGCTTGCCGGCGCGGTTCTCCTCTTGGGCGCCGATACGGTGACACGGGCCGTTTTGCCCAGGGAAATTCCCATCGGGATTCTGACGGCCCTCATCGGCGGCCCCTTCTTCTGCTACGTGTTTCGAAGGCGCCGGAAAACAGGGGCGGCATCATGAGCGTGCTTTTCGAACTCAACGACGTGAGTTTCGGTTACAAGGAAAGGCGAATCCTCCACGGAATTTCCTTGATTCTGGAATCCGGAACCTTTGTCGGGATTATCGGTCCCAACGGATGCGGGAAGACCACGCTCCTCGATCTAATGATTCGCCACCGAAAACCGGATGGCGGGACGATCCGTTTCCGGGGAAAGGACCTGGGAGAAGTGCCGCGCAGGGCACTGGCCCGGGAGGCAGCCCTGGTGCCGCAGCATTTTTACATCGATTTTCCCTTTACCGTAAAAGAGGTGGTGATGATGGGACGGTATCCTTTCATGGGCCGATTCGACACGCCGTCGGAAGCGGATGAAGAACGGGTCCGGGAAGTGATGGCGTCGACCCACACCCGGCGTTTCGAAAATCGCCTGGTCACCGAACTCAGCGGCGGGGAAAGGCAGCGGGTGGTTTTCGCCCGGGCGCTGGCGCAGGAACCGGACGTCCTCCTGCTGGACGAAGCCACCTCCAACATGGATGTCTATCATACCTTGCGCCTCATGGAATCGGCCGCACAACGCGTCGGCAAAGAAAAGAAAACCGTCATCGCCGTCATGCAGGACGTCAATCTCGCCGCGGCTTTTTGCAACCTCCTCGTATTCATGAAAAACGGTTGTCTGGTGGCCCACGGGCCTATCCGGGAAACACTGGATTCAAAGATCCTCAAAGCCGTCTTTGATGTCGACAGCCACGTTTATTTCGAACCTTTCACCCAATCCATGAAAGTGGCCTTCAGACAATGAGTTCTGCCTCCGTTCGGGTCGAAATCGACGGTGAAAAAAAAGCGGAAGCGGGCTGCCGGATCTGCCGGTTCCCGTGGGTCCTTGTTCTCACCGGTTTCATATTCGCCGGAGGGTTTTTCTTTCCATCCAAAGGCTTTTCCGCGGGCGCATTTTCCATCGTCAACGACGATACCGTCATCGACCAGGCCGGCAGAAGGATCTCCGTGTCCCGGCCCTTTTCAAGAATCATTTCATTGTATGGGGCGCACACGGAAAACCTGTTTGCGCTAGACCTTTCCGAAGCGATCATCGGTGTTTCCAAAAACGCGGTGTATCCGCCGGAAGCGGCAAAAAAACCGGCATTTTCCTATCGCGAGGATCCCGAAAAATTCCTCGCCGCCCGCCCGGATCTGGTGCTCCTCCGGCCCATGATCGACCGGGCCTATCCCCGGCTCATTCAACGGCTTGAACAATGCGGCATCACGGTGGTCTCCCTCCAGCCGGGAAACGTCCGCCAGATGTACACCTACTGGGAGATCCTGGGCGTATTGACGGGCCGAAAAGAAGCCGCGCGAAAAATGATCCAGGGCTTTAAAGCTGAAATCAATCGGATACGGGCCGTCACCGCCCCGATTGCGCCCAAGCAAAAGGTCTACTTCGAAGCCATTCATCGACAGATGAAAACGTTTGTGCCGGACGCCATGGCCGTCTTCGCGCTGGAAACCGCAGGAGGGATCAACGTGGCCGCGGACGCGGTGCCGGTGAGAAATACCAATATCGCTTTTTACGGCAAGGAACGAATCCTCAGCAAGGGGGACGAAATCGATGCATTCATCACGCAGCGCGGCGCCATGAACCAGCCGTCGCAGGCAATGATCCGAAACGAACCGGGATTTTCCGCCGTCAAGGCCATCCGCGAGGGGCGCATCCTGATCGTTCCGGAAGAAATCGTGTCCCGGCCGACTCCCCGGCTGCTGGAAGGAATCAAAATCATCGGACGGTTTTTGTATCCGGAGGTTTTCAATACCCTGGACATGGAAAAAGGAGCGACCCATTAAAGGACTCGTCATTGCAGGGACCCACAGCGGGTGCGGAAAAACGACGGTTGCCCTGGGGATCATGTCGGCGTTGAGACGCCGGCGATTACGGGTGGCCCCGTTCAAGGTGGGTCCGGATTTTATTGATCCGGGATTCCATGCCTTTGTCGCGGGAAGTCAAAGCCGCAACCTGGACGGATGGATGCTTTCCGAATCCTATAACAAAGGCCTGTTCGCCCACTGCACCCGAACCGCGGACGTGGCCGTGGTGGAAGGCGTCATGGGGCTTTTCGACGGATATGACGGAAGAAGCGAGGCGGGATCCACGGCGCAGATGGCCAAGTGGTTGACCCTCCCCGTGCTGCTGTGCGTGGACGCCCGCAGCATGGCCCGCAGCGCCGCCGCCCTGGTCCAGGGGTTTGAACAATTTGATCCGGACCTTTCTTTTGCCGGAGTCGTTTTCAACAATCTGGGAAGCAGAAAGCACCTTGAGTATCTTTTGGAGGCCGTCAAAGACAAGGTTGCGATGCCGTGTATCGGCGGCTTGATGCGGGAGGAGGGAATCCGTCTCAATTCGCGTCACTTGGGCCTCGTGACGCTGGAAGACGCCGCCCTGACCGGGGAGGGGATCCGGCGGATGGCCGACACGGTGGAGGAATCCCTCGATCTGGACGGGCTTCTGGAGCGGTTGCCGGATATTCAGGGGGAAGAAACATCCTTTTTCCCCGCTGCGGTCGAAAAAAAGCGGGTGCGCATCGGCGTCGCCCGGGATCGGGCCTTTTGCTTTTATTATCCGGACAACCTGAAGCTTTTGGAAGTGTTCGGTGCCGAGCTTGCGGCGTTTTCCCCGATCCGCGATGCGGTTTTGCCTGAAAACATCGACGGCGTTTATCTGGGCGGGGGGTATCCAGAACTCGCCGCGGATGCGCTCTCCCGTAATCAAACCCTGAAGGATCAGCTCTGCCGAATGAGCCGGGACGGCATGCCCATATACGGCGAATGCGGCGGGTTCATGTATCTTTGCCGGGAAATCGTCGATTTCGAAGGCCTCACACACGCGATGGTCGGATGTTTTCCGTTTCGCGCGCGCATGCACGGACGGTTACGATCTTTGGGTTACCGGAAAATCGAGCTTATCCATGACACGGTGATCGGTCCCGCGGGCCTTTGCGCGAAAGGTCACGAATTTCACTACAGCGACATCGGTGAGACGGCCTCTTTTTCCGAAAGTCGGAAAGCGTTTCGTGTTTTTTCAAGGGCAGGGGTTACGGAAAGCCGTTCCGGTTTTCAGGTGAACCGGACCTTGGGGAGTTACATCCACCTGCATTTCGGCAGCCGCCCCGAGGCGGCACGGCACTTTGTGGAAAGCTGTTATGCTTACCAAAAAGAAAGGAAGAAGCGAAGATGAAACCCGAAGCGATTGAAGCCTTGAGCTTTCAACTCATCGAAAAAGAAGCCGGTCCCCATGCCTTTTCCGACCCCCAGTGGGCGGTGGTGCGCCGGATCATTCATACCACGGCGGATTTCGAATATCTTTCGACCGTCCGGTTTCATCCGGATGCGATCGCCGCCGGGGTCCGGGCCATCCGGGAGGGAAGATCCATCGTTTCCGACACCCGGATGTCCCGGGCAGGCATGAAAAAGAAAGATCTTTCCCGGTTCGGCGTTTCGGTGGAGTGTTTCATCGAGGAACCGCGTGTCGTGCGGGCGGCGGCGGAAGAGGGGATCACCCGGGCCGCCGCGGCGGTGGACGCGGCCCTGGAAGTGATGGAAGGGGGCGTTTACGTGGTGGGAAACGCGCCCACCGCGTTGCTGCGCCTTGTGGAGCGGCTTCGGGAAAAGACGGCCCGACCCGCCTTGGTGGTGGGATTCCCCGTGGGGTTTGTCAATGCGGCGGAATCCAAGGCCGCCCTGTTGCAAACGGACATTCCGTACATCACCAATACGGGGAGAAAGGGCGGATCCAATGTGGCGGCCGCGGTCATCAACGCGTTGTTGATCATGGCATGAGCGTGAGAGGAAATCATGGAGAAAAAAGTCGGAATCTTATATGGCATCGGTGTGGGGCCCGGGGACCCGGAACTGATCACCCTCAAGGCGGCCAGGGTGTTGAACCAGGTGGAATTGGTTTATGCCGCGGCTTCCACGAAAAACAGCTACAGCCTGGCGCTGAGCATCGCCAAGCCGCATATTCCGGATTTAACCCCGGTAAAAATGCTGTACTTTCCCATGACGCGGAATCAAAGCGAGAAGGAAAAAGCCTGGGCCGCCCATGCAAAAACCATTATCCGGGAGCTGGAAAAGGAGAAAAAGATCGCTTTCATCACCCTCGGGGATTCCATGACGTATTCCACGTACGGATACGTCCTGAAATACGTGCGGGAATTGGCGCCCCGGTTTCCCGTGGTCAGCGTTCCGGGGATCACGTCCTACCAGGCCGCCGCCGCTTGCCTGAACACCCCCCTGGTGGAGGGCGAGGATTCGCTCCTTGTCACCTCCGGGGCCAAGGGCGGGGACCGGCTGCGGCGCCTGGAAGAGAAGCCCGAATCCGTCGTCTTCTTGAAGGCGTATCGCAACATCGGTGATATCGCCGCGGCCGTCAAGGAAGCCGGTGTCTATCGGTTCGCCGCCGGCATTTCCAACTGCGGCCAGGCGGATGAAAAAATTTACCGGGACATCCACGCACTATGTGATCGCCGTCCCGACTATTGGACGTTGATTGTGGCGAAAAAAAATGACGCCACGCCCTGACGGATCGAAAACCCGGCGGCTGGCGGTCTCCTTCGCCGTTTCCCTGATGATTCTGGCCGTGGGCATCGGCTCCAAAGAGACGTTGGATTTGCAGCAGATGCCAAAAGACCTTTTGTGGCCCCTGGTCCGCCTGATGCTGATGATCGCCGCGGGATTGGCGGCGGGGCAAATGATCGAAGCCGCCGGTTGGACGAAAAAGCTGGCGGTCCTGGCGGCGCCCTTGTTTCGTTTCAGTCGTTTGGGTCCCCGTTGCAGCGCGGCTTTCACGATGGCCTTTTTTTCCGGGGAGGCCGCCAATGCCATGCTTTTCGATTTCTACAAGGAAGACAAGATTTCCAAAAAACAACTCTTTTTATCCAACTGGATCAACCAGGTACCCGCATACTTTCTTCATCTGCCCACCACGTTTTTCATCGTCATCCCCCTGACCCGATGGGCGGGAGGCCTCTATTTCCTCCTGACGTTTATCGCCCTGGTGTTGAGAACCGCCCTGTTTTTGATTTACGGTCACCTGCAAACCGAAAGGAAGCTGACGGATCCGTCCGGTATGGGCCCGGAGCCCGGAACCCCGGGGGGGCGACCGGCGGGAAAGGCGTGGACGGCGGTCAAAAGAAAGCTCCCGGGGCGTTTCGTCAGGATCACCGTCTATGTTTTGCCGATTTATACCGGAGTGTACGTATTGAACGGTTTGGGGTTCTTCGAGGCGGCCAGGGCGTTTCTTTCCGAAACCGTCACCCACCGGGCGGTTCCGATGGAATCCGTTTCCCTGGTGATCGTCGGTTTCATCGCGGAGTTCACCTCCGGGTTTGCGGCCGCCGGCGCCCTCATGGACGCCGGTGCCTTGACCGTGAAGGAGACGGTGCTGGCGCTTCTGGCCGGGAACGTCCTGGCGTTTCCCGTCCGGGCGTTGCGGCACCAGCTCCCCCGGTACATGGGGATCTTTTCCCCCAAGATGGGGTTGCAGCTGCTCCTTACAGGGCAAGGGTTCAGGATTCTTTCCCTCATCCTGGTGGCTGTCGTATACTGGAGCATCGGATGAGCGTCGTGAAACACAAAAAACGGCTTCGCACCGGTTTCACCACGGGCGCCGCCGCCGCGGCGGCCGCCAAGGCGGCCCTGATGCGCCTGTTCCGGGACTGCGCCCCTGAAAGTGTTCCGGTGACGCTGCCTGACGGCCGGGTTCTGCCGATTCCCATACAGGAGTGTACCCGAATCGACGCGAAGCGCGCCGAATGTTTCGTGGTCAAGGACGCCGGAGATGATCCGGACGTGACCCATGGCGCCTGGATCGGTGCGATGGTCCGTTACGATGAAAGGTATCCGGGGCGCCCGATCCGGATCATGGGAGGAAAAGGCGTGGGCCGGGTGACCAAGCCGGGACTCGAAGTTCCCGTGGGAGAACCGGCCATCACTCCCGGCCCCCGGTGGATGATCGCCCGGGCAGCGGAAGAAGTCCTCCTCTTGCACAACGCCCCGGGATCGGCGACGGTGGAAGTGTCGGTGGTTTCGGGAAAGGTCCTGGCCGAAAAGACCTTGAACCGGCGTTTGGGGATCATCGGGGGCATCTCCATACTCGGGACGACGGGCATTGTCCATCCTCTGTCCCACGAAGCCTATACCGCGGCCATCGGGTCGGCCCTTTCCGTGGCGGCGGCCGCCCGTGTGCCGGAGGTGGTACTCACCACCGGCCGCCGCAGCGAACGGTTTTCACAATCTCTCCGCCCCGATCTACCGGAGGAAGCCTTCGTTCAAATGGGGGATTTTTTTCAAAACGCCGTGGAAAACGCCGCCCGCCTGAAGATTCCCCGGATCGTCGTCGCCGCTTTTTTCGGAAAGGCGGTGAAGATGGCCCAGGGGATCGGCCGGACCCACGCCGGGGATGCCGCCATGTCGCTTCGACGCCTGGCGGCGTGGACGTTCGAGATCACCCGGGATGCGGCGCTGGCCGAAGCGGTGGCCTCCGCCAACACCGCGCGGCATGCGCTTGGACGGATTCTTCCCGCGTATCCCGAGGTGGTGGCCCGGGTGGGGGTAAACATGGTGAAAGCCGCCCGGGGTTTTTCCGAAAACCGGCTTTCGGTGCACGGCGTCATATTCGATTTTGACGGCACCGTCCTTTTCGACGGTGGATAATAAACAGCGGAGTATGCCCGATGGATTCAGGAAAACGCGCGGAACAAGTCCCCGGAAAGAAAAGAAAGCGGCCGGATACGTCTGCCCCCGCAAGACAGGTCTTTATCGTCGGGATGGGGATGACACCGGCGGATCTCACGGAAAAACATCTTGATGTTATCCGAAAGGCGAAAATCCTTCTGGGCGGGCGGCGTCATTTGTCGTATTTTCAGGGCCTGCCCGCCCGGAAGCAGGTGATCGGCGCCGATATCATGGAAACGGTGCGGTTTATCCAGAAGGAAAGGGCCCAGGGTCCCATCGTGATCCTGGCCTCGGGGGACCCCCTCTTTTTCGGGATCGCCCCCCGGATTCTCCAGGTCTTGGGAAAGACCGACGTGACGGTCTTTCCCAACATCACTTCGGTGGCGGCGGCTTTTTCGAAAATCAAAGCACCGTGGAACCGCGTGCCGGTGGTCAGCCTCCACGGCAGGGACCGTGAATCCGACCTGCTGAATACGCTTTTCCGTCATGAGGAGGTGGTCGTGTTCACCGATCCGAAAAAAAATCCCGCATGGCTGGCGGCGTTTCTTTTATCAAAGGGCGTTACGTCCATCACAATGGGGGTTTTCGAGAACATGGGGACACCGGAGGAACGGTGCCGGTGGTACAGCCTCAAAAGAGCCGCCGGTGCTGCGTTTGCCGATCCCAACCTGGTGGTCTTGAGGCGTAACATCCGAAAGCGCCCGCGCTCCCGGCCGCTCCACCTGGGACTGGAAGACCGGGCCTTTTATCGTGAAAAGGCGCTGATCACCAAGTCCGAAGTGCGTGCGGTGGTTTTGTCCAAGTTGAAGCTTCTGCCCCATCACACCCTTTGGGACCTGGGCTCGGGCTCCGGCGCCGTGGCGGTGGAAGCGGCCCATCTGGTCCCCGAAGGAAAGGTCATTGCCGTGGAGCGGCACGACGGCCGCGCCGCCCGTATCCGAAAAAACCGGGAACGCTTCGGCGTGTTCCATGTCCAGGTGGTCAAAGCCGCTCTCCCGAAGGGAATGGACGGCCTGCCGGCGCCGGACCGGGTATTTGTGGGTGGCGGCGGAAAAGATCTGGGGCGGATTATAGAGGCCGCCGGGAAAAGGCTGGGCCCGGGCGGGATTATCGTCGTCAACACCGTCTTGATTCACAATGTGACCCAGGCGCATGACACCCTGGTGAGGCTGGGGTTTTCCGCGGAGACGGTTCAGGTCCAGATCAACAAGACGAAAACGATGCCCTGGAGCGCGCGTTTCGAGGGGGGCAACCCGGTCTGGATCACGTCCGGGGTGAAAGGGGAGGAAGCATCATGACCGGGCATTTCCCCGTCTTTTTCGTGGGGGCCGGCCCCGGGGATCCGGAGCTGATCACGGTGAAGGGCCGACGGGTCCTTGCACAAGCGGATCTGATCATTTACACGGGATCCCTGGTGCCGGAAACGCTTTTGAAATGGGCGACGCCGCAGGCGGAAAGAATCAACAGCGCCTCCATGACGCTGGAGGCTGTCGTGGACGCGATGGTGAAGGGCTGGCGGGCGGGAAAACGGATCGTAAGGCTGCACACGGGGGATCCGAGTCTTTACGGTGCGGTTTTCGAACAGATGGCCGCCCTGAAACGGGAAAAAATTCCCTACCAAGTCGTTCCGGGAGTCACCGCGGCATTTGCGGCGGCGGCGGCCTTGGGTATCGAGTATACGCTCCCCGAGATCTCCCAGACATTGATCATTACCCGGATGGCCGGGCGCACGCCGGTGCCGAATGCCGAAGACCTGGAATCCCTGGCCCGGCACCGGGCCTCCATGGCCGTCTATCTGAGCGTGGCGATGGCGGACCGGGTGGCAGAAGCCCTGGAAAAAGGCTATGGAAGGAAGGCCCCCTGTATCGTTGCCTACCGCGTGGGCCAGGTAGGGGAAAGACTCATCCGGACAACCGTGGAAAAACTTGCCGAGACGGTGAAAAAAGAGAACATCGACCGGCAAACCGTCATCCTCGTGGGGGAGGTCCTTCGTTTTTCCCCGGAAACCTTTCCGTTCCGCTCCCGATTATATGATGAGGGGTTTTCCCACGGGTTCCGGAAATGACCGTTTCGCCGAAACAAACGGAAAAAAGAGCGGTGGCGGTCTGGGCCCTCACTCCCTCCGGCTTGGAACTGGCCCGGCGGATCGCCCGATATATGCCGGAATGCCGCATTTTCTTTTCGTCGCGCCTGTCGGCCAAAGACCTTCCCGGCCGCTCTTTTTCCAGGCTCCAGGAGGCCGTGAATGCGCATTTTCACGCCCATGCCGCACACATTTTCATCATGGCCGCTGGGATCGCGGTGCGTACTGTCGCGCCTTTGATCCGAGACAAGACTCGTGACCCCGCCGTTATCGTTGCCGATGAAAAAGGAATCCACGTGATCAGCCTTTTGTCGGGCCATTTGGGCGGCGCCAACGCCCTGGCCGAAAGGGTGGCGGGCGTGATCGGGGCGGAGCCGGTCATCACCACCGCCACGGATATTCACGGCCTCCCCGCCATCGACGTGTGGTCCAGGGAGAAAGGCCTCGTCATCGAAAACATTGAAGCGGTCAAAGTCGTTCATGGGGCGATTTTGGCAAAAGCGCCCATTGCGCTTCACGATCCATGGGGGGTTTTCCGAGAGGATCTGAAAAAGGCGGCGGTGACGGTGTTGGACTTCTCCCGGGCCGAAATGCCGTTGAAGGCGGCCGCGGGGATTTTTATCGACGATGTCCTTCTGGCGTTGTCGAAAAACGTACTCATACTTCGCCCGCCGACCCTGGTTGCCGGCATCGGCTGCAATCGGAATACCCCCATGGCGGAAATTCAACAGGTTTTGTCGGCGGTCTTCCAGCGATTCGGGCTTTCGGAAAGAAGCCTCAAGGGAATCGCCACGGTGGATGTGAAGGCCGACGAAAAGGGGCTTTCGGAACTTTCCCGGAAGCTCTTCTTACCCATTTCGTTTTTCACTGCGTCCGAGCTGAACGCAGTGAAAGCAATTCAAAGCCCTTCCGTTCGGGTGGCGAGATACATTGGAGCGAAAAACGTATGCGAAGCGGCAGCGATTCTCGGATCGAATCAGGGGAAACTGATCGTACCGAAACAAAAGACACAAAACGTCACGGTGGCGGTGGCCCGGGTACCCTTTTTATCGTAGGGATCGGTCCGGGAGCCGTCGACCATTTAAGCCTTCGCGCCAAAGAGGTGTTGGAACAAGTGGATGCGGTGGTGGGGTACACGCTGTACATCGACTTGATCCGGCCGCTGGTGGAAGGAAAAAAAATTTTCACCACCCCCATGATGCAGGAAATCCGGCGTGTGGACACCGCCGTTGATATGGCCCTGGACGGGATGTCCGTGGCCCTTGTTTCCAGCGGGGACCCCGGTATTTACGCCATGGCCGGGCTGGTCTTTGAAAAGTGCCGGGATAAAGGGGTATTCCCGGGTCTTTCCCGTGAGGCGTCGAGGCCTTCGGGGGGTATCCGTATCGAAGTGATTCCCGGCATCCCCGCCCTTTGCGCGGGGGCCGCCCTTTTGGGAGCACCCTTGACCCATGATTTCGCGGTCGTCAGCCTCAGCGATCTGCTCACCCCGTGGGAGGTGATCGAACGGCGCCTGGATGCTGCCGCCGCCGCCGACTTCGTCCTGGTCCTCTACAATCCCAAAAGCAAAAAAAGGACGTGGCAGTTGGAAAAAGCCCGGGAAATCATATTGCGCCACCGGCGCCCGGAAGCCCCCGTGGGGGTCGTCACCCGGGCCATGCGAAAAGATCAGTCGGTTCGGATCACCACGCTCCAGGGGCTTTCCGCGGAGTCCGTGGATATGCAGACCATCGTATTCGTGGGGAATTCCAACACCGTTGCCGTGGACGGGATCATGGCGACCCCGAGAGGGTACGCCCGAAAGTACGGTCTTTGCCGGTCATCGTAAAACAGAATCCGGTCCCGGGAACGAGGTTGCTTTTTCCGATCCCGTAAAATAGGATTTCATTCAACCGCTCCTGCTGTTTTCCTGATAATCCGATCCGAAGGACCCCGGATCAAAACGACTTGAAAAAGGATAAGCAAATATTAAAGTGATCTCTACCCAACCCCAATTTTCCGCGAAAAGCGCCTCCCTGGTGGCCGAGGCCATCGAAGGCCGGGTGGTTATTGCCGACCCCCTGGCCGAGGATTGGCCGGCCAATCTGCGTCGTGTTGCGGAGAAATTCGAGGCGGCGCTAAGATAAAAACGCATTTTACCGGAAAGGCGGAGGGAAAAATGGAAAAAAAAGACGTTGCGGATCTATTCGACAAATGGAACCGGGCGCTGCAGACAGGGGATGCGGATCAGGTGACGGCCTGTTATGCCCCGGAGGCCGTGTTGATTCCCACCGTTTCCCCCAGGATCCGGTACAATCCTGACGAAATCCGGGATTACTTCGTCCATTTTTTGGAAAAAAAGCCTGTGGGTGCGATCATAGAAGAAAACGTCCGCATTTTTGAGTATCTGGCCGTCCATTCGGGGCTGTACGATTTTTCCGTCGAGGAAGCCGGTATCCGCAAAACGATTCCGGCCCGGTTCACCTTTGTCTATCGCAAAGACGCCTCGGGCTGGCGAATCCTCGAACATCACTCCTCTTTCCTGCCTGTCGCATCGCCGCCGACCCGGGACGGATAAAAAACACATTCCCGAGCCGGCGGAGAACGACGGGGCACGGTTTCGGCGTGGAGGAAACGGATTATTTATTGTGGAAGCTCCTGCATTTTTTCCGAAAATCGTGCATTGACGTCTTCGTTCTTGCGGACTTTAACCATGATGTTGTTATAGCTCTGCAGGTCCAATCCCGTTTTTTCCACCGCCCGGACCATCTTCTTGTTTGCTTCTTGTTGGAGCCGTTGCCTTTCATCCGGATCTTCCGTCTTCTGCACGGACTGCTGGAAGCGGTCATGGATTACGCGAATTTCCGAATAGGCTTCAGCAGCTTTTTCCAGTTTGGCCTCGCTGATTCCCGGTGGCAGACCGTCGTCGCCCGGTTGCCTCTGCTGCTGTGTTTCTTGGGCCATGGACGGCAGTGCCATGAAGAATACAAGGCACACCGCCACCGCTGCGGACGAAAGCACGCACTGTTTTAACATTTTTCATTCTCCTTTCTTTTGGGGGTGTCGGGAACGCTTTCCGCGCCCCTGGAGGCGGTTTTTTTCATCCGGGCAACGGAAGCGATCTTTGAATGCTGGAGATAGCAGATTTCATGCCAGGAAGATTGAGAAGCCACTTTATGGATATCCCTTTGAAATCGAACAAGATTTTGTGTCGCCGAATTCTTGTCCCCGCTCCAGCGGGAAACGCCGCGTTGTATCTAAATGGCACATGTGTTATCATGTTATAGCACGAGGAGGTGACATGAATCGTTTCAATCCGTTTTCAAAGGCCATGAGTCTTCAGGCGGTCCTGCTCATTTATGTGGTGGTGCCGCTGGTAATCGCCTTGGGTCTTTTCGGGTACCTGTCGCTGAGTTCCATCGAAAAGCAAGTGGAAAAACAGATGCAAAAAGACCTGGAGCTTGTGGCCCGGGCGGTGCGGCTTCCTTTGAGCTATGCCCTGGAAAAGGGGCGGATGGGAAGCATTCGGCAGTCGCTGGAATCCGTTTTCGCCATCGGCAGGGTATACGGGGCTTATGTCTACGATAAGACAGGTAAAGAAATCCTCAATCTCGGCCATGCGGCGACCGAGCCGCGGCGCGATCGGCTGGCGGCATTGGCCGCGGATGGTGAAAGCCGGGGAGAATACGGCCGTGTCGCGGATCGACGGGTCTTTTCGTATTTCGTCCCCCTCACTGATATGGGTGGTCAAATCAGCGGGCTGTTGCAGCTCACCCGGAAAAAAAGCGAGTTTAAAGACAATCTGCGGTCCATCCGAGTCAGGGGCGCCGTAACCCTCGGAATGCTCCTGGTAATGCTTTCCGCTTTGGTCTTGTACGGCCACCACCGTGCCTTGGGGAGACACCTCGGCAGGTTGGCCTCCAGCATGTCCCGGGTGGCGCAAGGAGAACGCAAACACCGGTTCAATTACCGCGGCCCCAAGGAGATTGTTAGAATCGGGGAAACGTTCAATGGAATGCTTGACAGCATCGATGAAGCCGAGAGTACCATCACCGAGCAGCGCAGAAAGCAGGATGCACTGGAAGAGAGGCTCCGCCGGACCGAAAAGCTGGCTGCCTTGGGAAGGCTGGCCGCCGGCACCGCACATGAACTGGGGACGCCGCTGTGTGTGGTCAGCGGGAGGGCCCAGCGTGCGCTTCGTGAAAAAAACCTTTCGGAAGAGCAGCAAAAAGCGCTGGCGGCAATCCGGGAGGAAGTCGACCGGATGGAACATATCATCAAACAATTACTCGATTTCAGCCGCTGCAATCCGCTTCACTGTTCCCTTTCCCATCCGGCCCGACTGGCGGCAACGGTGGCGTCCTCTCTCAACGAAGAGGCAAGATTGAACAGGACCCGCGTCACCCTTGCAGGGCCCGAGGATACAGAGCCGATCCCGTTGGACCCCAAGCGGGTGCAACAGGCATTGATCAATCTTGTGCGCAACGCCATCCAGTCCGCGCCGTCCGGAGAGGTCCGTCTCACGTGGGGGAAAGACGGACAAGGCGTATTCTTTGATGTCGAGGATGACGGCATCGGCGTGCCGCCGGAGGATCGTTCAAAGATCTTTGAACCGTTTTATACCACCAAGGCCGTGGGAAAAGGGACCGGGCTCGGTTTGTCGGTGGTTCATGCCGTTGCGGAAGAACACGGCGGGAGCGTTGAGGTGGGTCAAAGCGAGATGGGCGGTGCTTCTTTCCGGCTCCTGCTAAGGCCGACGCAGAACGATCCGCCAGGGGAGGAACAATGAGCAATACCGATACGCCAAGCGGGCGGGTATGGATCATAGAAGATGACAAAGCCCTGGGCACGTTGCTGCTTGAGGAAATTCGGGATGCCGGCCTCGAGGGGGATTGGAAAGCCTCCGCCGAGGAAGCGGTCGAGACCCCGGAGACCCCGTGGCCCGACCTGATCATCTGTGACTTGAGACTTCCGGGCATGGACGGTCTGACGTTCCTGAAAAAGGTCCTCGACAAAGCCCCGGATTCTCCCCCCGGATTTCTCGTCATCACCGCTTTCGGGACTATTCCAAAAGCCGTGGAAGCATTGAAGGCGGGGGCGGATGATTTTCTGACCAAACCCCTCGACCTGGAGCATTTCATGTTATGTGTGAAACGCATCCTGGAAAGAAGACGACTCAGGGAAATGGTCAACCAGATGCGGGGCCTTGTTTCTTCGGAAAACTTCCATGGCATGTATGGGAAAAACCCCTGCATGCGGCTTCTTTTCGAACAGATCCGACAGGTGGCCAAGGCACATGGGCCGGTGTTGATTATCGGAGAAAGCGGGACGGGTAAGGAATTGGTGGCCCGGGCGATCCACGAGGAAAGCACACGGGCAGGCGGTCTATTCCTTCCCGTCAATTGTGCGGGGATTCCGGAACACTTACTGGAAAGCGAATTTTTCGGACATGCGGAAGGATCGTTCACCGGCGCCCGGAAAAGCCGCCAGGGTCTCTTTGCCGAAGCTGAAGGAGGGTCTGTGCTACTGGACGAAATTTCGGAGATGCCGCTTTTTCTGCAGGCCAAGCTCTTGCGGATCCTTCAGGACGGAAGCATCCGGCGGGTGGGGGAAAACCGGGAATATCGGGTGGACGTGCGGGTCCTGGCCGCTACCCATCGGGACATCGACGAGGAGGTCCGGCGGGGACACTTTCGGGAAGACCTTTTTTTCCGCCTGGAGACATTCATCCTGCGAATCCCGCCGCTACGTGAGCGGGGGGAGGATGTGGAACTCCTCGCTGCAAGGTTTTTGCAGCATTTTGCACTGGGACTCGACAAGAAGGTGAAAGGGTTCTCCAGACGGGCGCTGGAGATCATAACGAATTATCCTTTTCCCGGCAATGTCCGCGAGCTCCGGAATGCCGTAGAACGGGGAATCACCTTTGCTTCGGGAGAGTGGGTTGAAGCGGAACACCTTCCGGCCAGGATGCGGAATTATTCTCCGGGCGGTGAGAAATCCGCGCCCCCCCTCAGAAGTTTTCCGGCCAACGAGGGTTCGCTTATATCGCTTGCCGAAATGGAACGGCGCTATATCGGTCACGTGCTGGAGGAAGTCGGAGGAAACAAGCGGCGCGCTGCAGCGATTTTAGGCATCGGCCGAAGGACGCTTTATCGAAGGCTCGGGGAGGAAGTGGAAAATGAATAACCATTTGGTGCGAAGCTTCATAAAGGGTGCCGCTTCAACACCAATACGGGCAGAAAGAACACTTCACAGATCCGGTGGATCAAGGTATACGGAATTTTGCTCCGGCAGGTCGAAAATATCAACAGGTCAAGAGAAGGGACGATTATGCTGACCCTCAAGGACAAACTTTCGCGTCTCACATACCGGCAGGCATGTAAACTTTTGGGGCCAACGGGGGAAAAACTCATCCGGGCGGGAGGAAAGTTCGATATTGACATCGGGGCACAGGTGACCTTTTTAAGCGATCTTTTCCGGCTCAACTTGAGTGAGGCGTCGGTCACAATCCGACCGGACCCGGAGAAAGCCGGGAATCTGGACTTTAAATGCAGCGAATGCGCCGGTGCCTGTGAACATCTGGGTGCGGCCTTCTCCCTCATCCTGGAAGAAAAAATGCTCCTGGGGCTTTCCGCCCCGCCGCCGGAGAGGACTCCGATTGAAAGCCTTACGGACGCGGAGCTTGTCAGGCAGGCCATCGAGGAGCGGGCCGAAAGAGCCGGAAAAGAGAGGATGCGGGTGAAATCCCTTGATAAAAAGGCCCTGTGGACGGATTATACCGTCATGAACTACGCCTCGGGCAAAAGTTATCGGGTGGCGTTGAGAGGGTGGGAACGGGGGGAATCGTACTGCTCCTGTCCGGATTTCAAGAAGAACACTCTGGGTACATGCAAGCATATCATGCATGTGATCGGGAAGGTCAAAAACAGGTTTGGTAAAACCGCTCGAAACACACCCTTTCAGAACCGGGATATATGTATTTACCTTCGTTACGGAGAGGTGTTGGAGCTGCGGTTGCTCGTGCCGGAGGACCTCGATCCCGCTGCCGGCAAAATTCTCGACCCGCTTAGGCAAAGACCTGTGGAAGATATCGGAGACCTTCTTGATCGGATCAGAGCCGTTGAAAAACAGGGCCATGGGGTGACGATCTATCCGGATGCGGAAGAGTATATCAATAAAATCCTTTACCGGGAACGGGTAAGCCAGAGGGTGAAAGAGATCCGGAAGGATGCCGCGACCCACCCGTTGCGAAAGCGTCTCCTCAAGGCGGAATTGCTGCCCTATCAGCTCGACGGCATTGCCTTTGCCGTGGGGGCCGGGAGGGCCGTCCTTGCAGATGACATGGGGCTTGGAAAAACGATCCAGGGCATCGGGGTGGCGGAACTCCTTTCCCAGGATGCGGATATATCCAGGGTTTTGGTGATCTGTCCTGCCTCAGTGAAATCCCAGTGGCGATCCGAGATCCTGCGGTTTACGGATCGGGACTGCCAGATCGTACTGGGGAGTGCAAAGGAACGGGCGGAACAGTACGATAGCCGCTGTTTTTTTGCCGTATGCAATTATGAGCAGGTCCTCCGGGACATTCTTGCCATTGAAAAGGTCAACTGGGATCTCATCATTCTTGACGAAGGGCAACGGATCAAGAACTGGGAGACCAAGACCAGCCAGACCATAAAGGCCCTGAAGTCTCCATTTGCCCTGGTGCTGTCCGGCACTCCCCTGGAAAATCGTCTCGAAGAGCTTTTCTCGATTGTGGAGTTTATCGATGATCGACGCCTGGGGCCTGCGTTTCGTTTCTATAACAGATACAGGGTCACGGATGAAAAAGGAAAGCTTCTGGGATATCAAAATCTTGATGAGTTCCGGGAAAAGCTGAAACCGGTCCTGCTCCGCCGGACGAGAAAACAGGTCATGAAAGAGTTGCCTCCCCGGTCAACGGAGATCCGGAAAATCCCTCCCACCGGTGAACAGCTTGAGATCCATAACGGCCAGAAAAGGATTATCCGCACGATTCTTTCAAAGCGGTATCTCACGGAAATGGACCTCCTCCGCCTCCAAAAGGCCTTGCTGTTGTGCCGGATGGCGGCGAACAGCACCTATTTGGTGGATAAGCAGCCTCCCGGGTATTCCAGCAAATTGGAGGAACTGGATATCCTCCTGGGAGAGCTCATGAACGAGGATGACCGGAAGGTCATCCTGTTTTCAGAATGGACCACCATGCTCGATCTGATAGAACCGATGTTCAAGAAGCACGGGTTGAACTATGTTCGGCTGGATGGCTCTGTACCTCAGAAAAAACGGACGGCCTTGATGCGACGGTTTCAGAAGGATCCGGAATGCAGGCTCTTTGTGACCACCAATGCCGGTGCCACGGGTCTGAACCTTCAGGCGGCCAATACCGTCATCAACCTGGATCTTCCGTGGAATCCGGCTGTTCTTGAGCAGAGAATCGGAAGGGCCCACCGTATGGGACAGAAAAGGCCGGTTCAGATATTTCTCCTGGTCACGGAGGAAACCCTGGAAGAAGGCCTGTTGGGAACGTTATCGGCCAAACAAGCGCTCTTTCTGGCCGCACTCGATCCGGATGCGGATACCCGGTCCATCGACCTTTCCAGCGGTATGGATGAACTCAAGAGGCGCTTGGAGATTTTACTTGGCGCAAAACCGGATGCGCCGGTTGATGAAAGCCGGAAAAAAGAAGTGGAAAAAGAAGCCGAAATCCTGGCCCGAAAGGAAAAAATGGCCAGGGCAGGCGGGCAATTGTTTGAAGCGGCTTTTGCATTTATCCGTGAGATGTTCCCCGACAAAGAAGAAACGGACCCAAGAAAAGAATTGGCCGGTATTTTTAAGGAACGGCTTTCCGAATGCATGGAAAGAAGTGAAGACGGTCAGCTGAAAATGACGGTGATCTTTCCCGACGCGTCCGCACTTGAAAACATGGCAAACACACTGGCCA
>CAZQUR010000031.1:25717-28840 GCA_964596535.1 uncultured Desulfobacteraceae bacterium | reverse complement strand
CAACGCATCGCCGTGGTGAAATTCTTGGAATATGCCGGACGGCCGTTTGTCGGAATCCTGGAAGAGTTCGGGCGGGTCATGCTTCTCTTCCTTTCCGCAACGGCATGGGCCTTCCGGCGGCCTTTCCGCTTCCGGGTGGTTTTCAAACAGATGGAAACCGTGGGGGTGAATTCGCTTACCGTCGTCTTGATCACGGCCGTGTCTTCGGGAATGGTGCTGGCGCTCCAGTCCTACTACGGCTTCCGGATGTTCAGGGGGGAGAGCCTGGTGGGTGCCACGGTGGCCCTGTCCTTGACCCGGGAAATCGGACCGGTTTTCACCGCCCTTATGGTCACCGGGAGAGCCGGTTCCGCCATGGCCGCTGAAATCGGCACCATGCGGGTCAAGGAGCAGATCGACGCGTTATACGCCATGTCCGTCAATCCGGTGCAGTTTTTGGTCATGCCCCGGGTTCTCGCCGGCATCCTGATGCTCCCCTTGCTGACCGTCGTGGCGGATTTTGTGGGTATCGTGGGCGGATATTTCGTCGGCGTGGAACTCCTCGATATCAACTCCGGTGTTTTCATGGCCCGGATTTACGAGATGGTGACCTTGAACGATATCTTCAACGGCCTCATCAAGTCCGCGTGTTTCGGTTTGATCCTGTCCGTGGTGAGCTGCTACAAAGGGTTCTACACCACCGGCGGCGCCGAAGGCGTGGGCCGGGCCGCCACCCAGGCCGTGGTCATTTCCACCGTCTCCATTTTCATCAGCGATTTTTTCTTAACCGCGGTGATGTTTTAAATGATTCGCCTCGTCCGTGTCACCAAGCGTTTCGGGAGCCAAACGGTTCTGGACGGACTGGATCTGGAAATCCCGGAAGCCCGGATCACGGTGATCCTGGGTCAAAGCGGCTCGGGGAAAAGCGTGATTCTCAAGCATATCATCGGCCTGATGACACCGGACTCCGGAGAGATCTTCATCGACGGCACGGACATCACCCGGCTCAACGAGCGGGAGCTCA
This sequence comes from uncultured Desulfobacteraceae bacterium, assembly GCA_964596535.1. Taxonomy (GTDB): domain Bacteria; phylum Desulfobacterota; class Desulfobacteria; order Desulfobacterales; family UBA2156. The sequence continues at coordinate 27,837 of CAZQUR010000031.1, read as the reverse complement.
ACGAGGTGAGAAAGCAATTCGGGATGCTTTTCCAGGACGCCGCCCTCTTCGATTCCATGACCGTGGGAGAAAACGTGGCCTTCCCCCTGGTGGAGCACACGCGGCTGCCGAAAAAAGAAATCCGCCGCGTCGTGGAAGAAAAACTCAAACAGGTGGGCCTGGAAGGGGTGACCGAAAAGATGCCCTCCGAGCTCTCCGGCGGCATGCGCAAGCGTGCCGGGCTGGCCCGGGCCATTGCCCTGGATCCCAAGATCATCCTTTTTGACGAACCCATCACCGGCCTGGACCCCATCATGAGCGACGCCATCGACGCCCTCATCGTGGACACCCAGCGCGACACCCGGGCCACCTGTGTGGTGATCACCCATAACATCACCTCCACATTTAAGATTGCCCACAACATTGCCATGTTATATGAAGGAAAGATTATCGAATTCGGGAATCCGGACCGGATACGGAATTCCGGAGACCCGTTTGTGAAACGCTTCATCAGACAAGAGGCCCCCGGAAAATGTCCAAACTGACAGTGGAGGCAAAAGTCGGTTTTTTCGTGGTCATGGGGATTGTCCTGCTGGGGTACATGGCCATGAAAATGGGGAAACTCAGTTTTACCCGGGAGAAGGGATACGACATTGAGGTGGTCTTTGGTTCGGTCTCCGGACTTGTCCCGGACGTTCCCGTGGAAATCGCGGGTGTGGAGGTGGGACGGGTCCAGGACATTTCCCTGAAAGAGGGAAAAGCGCACGTGCTCTTGAGGATCCACCCGGATATCCGGATTAAAAAAGACGCCAAGGCGGTGATCCGGACCCGGGGGATATTGGGGGATAAGTTCATCGCCTTGGGGCGGGGATCCGAAGCGGCACCGGAGATCCGTCCCGGTGAGCGGCTGCTGCGCACGGAACCGGCCATGGACCTGGATTCCCTCATGGGAACCCTTCAGGATGTGGCCACCGATATCAAAACCCTCTCCGGATCCCTGGCCACGGTCATGGGCGGCGAGGAAGGGGAGGCCACCCTCAAGGAGGTTTTCCGGGATTTCCAGGAGATGGTCCGGACCTTGAACCGTACGGTGCAGGAGAACAGAGACAATATCGATTTGATCATCGCCAATTTATCCGACTTCTCCAAGACCCTGAAGGCCCTCGGGGGCGTGAACACCGACGATGTGCAGAATATCGTGACCAACATGAGCCAGGCCTCCGACCGCCTCGGTACCCTCATGGAGGGCATGAACCGGATCGTCTCCCGGATCGAGGCGGGGAAGGGGAACCTCGGCCGGTTGCTCACCGAAGAGGAGGCCGTGGAGAATCTTAACGGCGCCCTGGCCGCATTGCGGGAAGTCTCGGAGAAGATCAACCAGGGACAGGGCACCCTCGGCAAACTCATCAATGAAGATAAGACCATGTCGCGCCTGAATGACACCCTGGCCTCCGTCCAGGCGGTTTCGGATAAAATCAACCGCGGCGAAGGATCCATCGGTAAACTCGTCAATGACGAGGAGACCGTCGACAAGATCAACACGGCGCTGACCGGGATCAACGACTATCTCCAGAAGCAGGAGACCTTCCGGACCTATCTCGACTACCGGGGGGAGTATCTTTTCGAACAGGAATGGGCGAAATCGTATTTCACCCTGCGCGTCCAGCCCAGGGAAGACAAATACTACCTGTTTCAGGTGGTGGACGATCCGGCGGGCAAGAAGAAAGTGACCCGGGTCACCCGGGAGGTCGACGGACAGATCTACGAGGAGGAGCGGATCGAACTGGAAGACGCGCTGAAGTTTTCCGCCCAGATCGCGAAGCGGTACTATAACCTGGGGTTGCGCGGCGGGTTCTTCGAATCCACGGGAGGCGTGGGCGTCGACTATTACCTGTTTGACGACCGCCTCGCCCTGTCCCTGGAGGCCTTCGACTTCGACTGGGAGGACAATCCCCACTTGAAATTCAAGGCCGATTTTTCTCCCATCCACCATATTTACCTTACGGCGGGGTATGACGATTTCATCAGCGATGATGACGCATCCTTTTTTCTAGGGGCGGGAATCCATTTTGCCGACGAGGATATCAAGACCCTGATCACCCAAATTCCCATCCCCACCGATTGACGCCCTGACCGGAAGC
>CAZQUR010000031.1:0-25617 GCA_964596535.1 uncultured Desulfobacteraceae bacterium | reverse complement strand
AAGACCCTGATCACCCAAATTCCCATCCCCACCGATTGACGCCCTGACCGGAAGCCGGTTTTTTCGCTCCCATGCGTGCCGACATCTGTGAGCCCTTGCACTATGTCGGTGTGATCCGATATGATATTTTTTTCCAAAATCCCTTGAGGCCCGGCGGGACTTTTTACCGCAGATGAAGATGGATCCTGAAAAACAGGAAAAAGTGAAACCGTTCCGGCTGGTGAAGTACTTCACCTTCACCAGTTTGATTTTCATCTTCATCGGTACCGTAGCCCTGGCTTTTGCCAATATTCAGTGGGCCCGCCAGATGCATTTAAAGAAAAGCGAAGCCTACGCGTTATCCATCATCGACAATCTCAACCGGCAGATCTTCACCCAGTTCATCATTCCCGCCGCGTTGAAATACGGCAAGATCCAGCTCAGGGACAAAGAGCAGTTCGAGTGGATGGACAACGTGGTCCGGAGTACGCTCCACAGCTTCAAGGTGGAAATGATCCAGATCTACGATATGAAAAACGTGATTTCCTACAGCTTTGATCCGACGTTGGTGGGGAAAAAAGATATCGGGGGTGCCGCCTATGAGAAGGCCCTGGAAGGGAAGGTGACCTCCAAGCTGACCCACCGGGGGAGCTTCATCGAGATTTTTACCGGGTTCCCGCAGGAAAGCCGTCTCACCACCGTATCCCCCTTGCGGGCGCAGATGCCCTTGTCCAAGCTGTCGGGGCCTGTCGGGGGCGTTATCGAAATCGTCCAGGACCTGTCCCAGGACTATCACGCCATTTTCCGGTTTCAAATCCGGGTGATCACCACGTCGGCGCTGGTCATGGGGGCGTTGTTTTTAATCCTCCTTTTCATCGTAAGGAGGGGGGAGGGGATCATCGAAGCGCGTTCCCGGGAGCGGATCCGGCTTAAGGAAGAGCTCAGCCGGTCGGAGCATTTGTCCTCTTTGGGAGAAATGGTGGCTGCGGTCTCCCACGAAATCCGCAACCCTCTCGGGATCATCAAAAGTTCCGCCGAACTGTTGAAAAAGAAACAAACAGTCGCCGGGAACATGAACGCGCTTCCCGATATCATCGTGGAAGAGGCCACCCGGCTCAACGCCATTATCACGGATTTTCTCAACTTCGCCCGGCCCAAAGTCCCCAACCTGTCCCCGTGCCGTGTGGATGAGGTGATCAAAAAAACCGTTCAGCTCCTGTCGGTACAATTGGAACAGCAGGGATGCCGTGTGGAATCCCGTTTCCAGGAAGCCCTCCCGGAGATCCTGGCGGACGCCGACATGCTCCACCAGATCTTTTTAAACCTTTTGATCAACGCCCTCCAGGCCATGCCGGAAGGCGGGGTCATTCGCGTGACCGTAACCGCCCGGGACAAACGGGTGACCGTCATTATCGAAGACGACGGTCAGGGGATCCCCCCGGAGTTTTTATCCAGGGTGTGGTCCCCCTTTTTCACCACCAAAGAAAAGGGGACCGGCCTGGGACTCGGTATTGTAAAAGCCATGGTGGAATCCCATGAAGGAGGAATTCGCATCGAAAACAAGCCCGCCGCCGGCGCCGCCGTGACGCTGGTGCTGCCGGTCAGGCCGGAGAACGCCCCATGGAAACCATCCTGATCGTCGACGACGAGAAGAATTATCCGCTTGTTCTGGGGGCCATCCTGGAAGAGGAAGGCTATGAGACGCTGGCCGCCAACAGCGGTCCCGAGGCACTGGAGATTCTGAAAAATGCGGATGTGGACCTGGTGCTCACCGATATGAAGATGCCCGGCATGGACGGCATCGAACTCATGGAACGGATCAAGCATCTGGATCCCGATCTGCCCGTCATCATGATGACCGCCCACGGCACCGTGGAAAAGGCGGTGGAGGCCATGGAAAAAGGGGCCTTCAGCTATATTCTGAAACCCTTTGATAACGAACGGATGCTCCTTTATGTGAAAAAAGCCTGCAGTCTGTATCGGATCATCAAGGAAAACCGGCGCCTGAAAAGCGATATGGCCCATCGATACGGCTTCGGGAACCTCATCGGGAAGAGCAAGGCCATGCGCCGGGTCTTCGAGATGATCGAAAAGGTCTCCCCCGCCACCGCCACGATTTTGATCGAGGGCGAAAGCGGGACCGGCAAGGAACTCGTGGCCCGGGCCATCCACTATCACAGCCCGCGACGGGAAGACCCCTTCATCGCCGTCAACTGCAGCGCCCTGGCGGAAAGCCTTCTGGAAAGCGAACTCTTCGGCCACGAGAAGGGGGCCTTCACCGGGGCGGCGGCCATGAAGAAAGGACGCTTTGAGCGGGCCGACACCGGGACGCTCTTTTTGGACGAGATCGGAGAGTTGTCCCAAAATCTCCAGGTCAAGCTGCTCCGGGTCCTTCAGGAGAAAACCTTTGAACGGGTAGGCGGCACCCGACCCATCCCCGTGGATATCCGCCTCATCGTGGCCACCAATAAACACCTGAAAGAAGAAGTGGCCGAAGGGCGGTTCCGGGAGGATCTTTTTTTCCGCCTCAACGTCATTCCCATCGGAATTCCCCCCCTGAAGGAACGCCGGGAGGACATTTCCCTGCTGGTGGATCACTTCATTCAAAAGTATGCCCCGGAGCGCAGGATCGACCCCCCCGTCACCGGCATCGATCCGGAGGTGGGACGGCTTTTTTATGAATACTCCTGGCCGGGGAATGTCCGGGAGCTTGAAAATGTCATCGAGCGCGCCATGATCCTGTGCCCGACGGGGACCATCCGGGTGGCCGATCTGCCAATAGAATTCAGAAGCGGCATCGACCAAATGGATGTGATGGACGCCATTCCGGAGGACGCCCGGCTGGAAGAAACCCTGGATCTGCTGGAACGGAAGATGCTCGAACGGGCCCTGAAACGCTGCGACAAAATTCAATCGAGCGCCGCGGACCTTTTGGGGATCGGCAAGAGCGTCATGAGCAAAAAAGTCAAGAAACACGGATTGTAAAAGGGACGGATATGGAAAGTACAGTCTATTTTATCGATCTGAGGGCCACATTCAAGGAAAGCTTTGTCGCCAAACTCGCCCGGCTGGTGGAGATCGCGGGCCTATCGGAGGTGGTGAAACCCCGGGACCTGGTGGCCGTCAAGGTCCATTTCGGGGAGCGGGGGAACACGGCCTTCATTCGGCCCGTCTTTGTCCGCCCTGTCGTGGATGCGGTGAAACAATTCAAGGGGCGTCCCTTTTTGACCGATGCCAACACCCTGTACACCGGTGCCCGCAGCGATGCGGCGGGGCACCTGGTCACCGCCATTGAAAACGGGTTCGCCTTTTCCGTGGTGAACGCGCCGTTGGTCATTGCCGACGGTTTGAAGGGAAAAAGCGAAAAAGCGGTGTCCGTCAACCGAAAGCACTTCAAGGAGGTCTACATCGCCGCGGAAATCGACCAGGCCGACGTTTTGATCTCCCTGGCCCATTTCAAAGGGCATGAACTTTCCGGGTTCGGGGGGACCCTCAAGAACGTGGGGATGGGATGCGCCTCCCGCCGTGGGAAGCTGGCCCAGCACTCCACCCTGTCCCCCAAAGTAAAGCGGAAAAAATGCACCGGATGCGGGGAATGCGTGGCCCGATGCGTCCAATCGGCCATCTCCCTGGTCAAGGAAAAGGCGGTGATCTCCACCAAGGCCTGCATCGGGTGCGGGGAATGCATCCTGGTGTGCCCCGTGGGCGCCATTCAGATCCAGTGGAACCAGTCGATTCCGGTCTTCCTGGAAAACATGGTGGAATACACCCTGGGCGTGCTGCAGAAAAAAGAAGGCAAGGCCCTTTTCGTCAACTTCATCACCGACGTGTCCCCGGCGTGCGACTGCGTTCCCTTCAATGACGCACCCATTATCCGGGACATCGGGGTCGTGGCGTCCCGGGATCCCGTGGCCGTGGACCAGGCGTCCGTGGATTTGGTGAACCGGGAGTCGGGCCTTCCGGGGTCCTGCCTTTCCACCCACACGGGCCCCGGAGAAGACAAGTTCAAGGGGATATACCCCAAGGTGGACTGGGAGATCCAGCTCGACTACGCCGAAGCCGTGGGGTTGGGGGTCCGCCGGTATCGTCTGGAGCGGATTTAATTTGGAAAACCACGAATTCCAAAAAAATGAATTTGAAGATGCAGGGTCGAGAAAACGGATGATTTCATCCAGATGTGTTTCGAAAGCGGTTTCGCGAAAATGAACTGACATTGTGGAGTAAACCCCATGAAGGCGGCAGAAAAAATGGATAAACACTTTCAAAAGCCAAAGACCGGAACGCCCGGAAAATTGACGAGAGCGCAGGCGGCTCGCGAGCCCTTTCATCAAGCATTATTGGAAAACATTTCCGATGCAGTGATTCTTACCGACGATAAAAGAAAGATCGTCTATGCAGGCGGGAATGTGACGGAAATTTTCGGAAGAACCCGGGAAGAAGTGAAAGCCATTGGAACCATAGACAAATTGTTTGGTCACAGCTTCTTTTTCCTGCAACACCTGGAAGCAAACAGACGACTTTCCAACATCGAACATGAAATTGTGGATGGACAAGGCCGATACCGAATCCTGCTGACCGACATGAAGCGGGTCAGGTTCGGGAGAGATGGTGTACTGTACACATGTCGCGACTATTCCCAACAAAAAAAGCGGGAGCGATCCCTTGCCGCGGCTCTATCGGATCTTTCCGCAACCGCTTTCACCGAGCTTTCAGCAATCAATGCCCATGCCCCTATGGCCATGATGCTGGTGGACGGGGAGCATCGTGTATGCAAGGCGAATGGGTTTGCGGCCCGTTTTGCAGGGCGTACCATACATGAAACAATTGGTTGTTATAGCTGCGAAGCCCTCCGTTGTCTTCATCATTTCGACCATCCGAAAGGGTGCGGGTTCGCTCCTGCCTGCACCGACTGCCGCGTGCAAGGTGTGCTCTTTGACACCTTCACGGATCGGGGAAACCGTGAAGCCGTGGAAGTATGGCTTCCCGTTCAGCAGGGAAAAACCATCGAAACACGGTGTTTCTCGCTTTCCACCGCGCATGTTGAATTCGACAATTCGAACCGCGTGCTTCTCTGTGTCCAGGACGACACCGAACGTAAACGGGCGGAAGAAGAACTGAAAAAACGGTTGGATTATGAACATCTCCTTTCAACGATATTGACGTCGGCCATAACAGTCGAAGATCTCAATACGTTTCAATATGAATGTCTCGCGATCATGGGGAAGGCCTTGGATGTCAGTAGAATATACATTTTTGAGCATCATCACGAAGTGGATACAATGGATAATACGGTTGAGTGGACAGTCCCCGGGATTCTTGCTCAAAAAGAAGATCTTCAAGGTATTCCTGCAAGCGAGATTCCCTGGTGGATGGAGATGATGAAAAACAACCAAGTGATCAACTATTCGGATATAGAGGAAATTCCAGGTGAAAAAGAAAAAGAGCTCCTTCGGCCCCAAAAAATTATGTCGCTTCTCGTGGTGCCGCTGTTTGTTACGGGAAAATACTATGGTTTCATAGGTTTCGACGAATGCCGGATGCATAGGGAATGGCCGGAAGAAGATGTGGAGTTGCTCCTTTCGGCATCCCGCATCATTACCGGAGTCATTGAGCGTAAGCGGGCAGAGGGAGAACGGGAGAAATTGCAGGCCCAGTTAATGCAAGCCCAAAAAATGGAATCGGTAGGGCGATTGGCCGGGGGCGTGGCCCATGATTACAACAACATGCTGGGGGTGATCCTCGGGCATACAGAGATGATGCTCGACAAACTGAAACCGGGGGATCGTTTCTATGATGACCTCGAGGAGATCCAAAAGGCGGCAGAAAGATCGGCAGCATTGACACGCCAACTTCTGGCTTTCGCCCGCAAACAGACCATCGTCCCACGAGTCTTGAACCTCAACAGCGCCGTAGAACATATGCTCAAAATGATTTCAAGGCTCATCGGGGAGGATATTGATTTATTGTGGAAACCCGGTCCTGAACCCTGGTCGGTAAGAATGGATCCGGCTCAAGTGGATCAGCTCCTTGCCAACCTTTGCGTGAATGCCCGCGACGCTGTTTCAGGTCCGGGAAAGGTGGTCCTAGAGACAAAAAACGTGACACTGGATCGATTTTTTCGTACCGACGACGCGGAATATGAACCAGGACAATATGTGATGTTGGCGATCAGCGATAACGGCTGCGGGATGGACGCAGAGACGCTTGATTGTCTTTTCGAACCGTTTTTCACGACCAAGACAGCGGATAAGGGAACGGGCTTGGGACTGGCCACTGTTTACGGTATCGTCAAGCAGAACCGGGGATTTATCAATGTCTACAGTGAACCCGATCAAGGAAGCACCTTCAGGATTTATATCCCCAGGGATAAGGGAAGTGAAGGAAAAGAAACCCTAGAGACTCCTGGACAGATCCCCCGGGGACAAGGGGAAACCGTGCTGTTGGTGGAAGATGATCCAGGAATGCTGAGCATCGGAAAAATGATGCTTCAATTGCTGGGATATGTTGTAATTGCGTCAAGCAATCCGGACGAGGCCATGGAATGGGTCCAAAGGCACCCAAGCCCCATTCATCTCCTCGTAACCGATGTGGTGATGCCGCAGATGAGCGGCAAGGACCTGGCACAGCGGATACAGCACCTGAAACCGAGGATGAAAACGCTTTTTATGTCCGGTTATACGGTCGATGTTATCGCCCATCATGGGGTGCTCGAGGAAGGGGTCCAATTCATCCAGAAACCCTTTTCACTGAAAACTCTGGCAATCAAAGTCAGGGAGGCGTGTGATCGGGGATAATTTGTAAGGTCACCCGTGGCAGCAACTTTCGTCATCCTCGGGAGAATCATAGACGGAAAAAAATTTGTTGGCAAGGACCATACCCAACGAACATATGGGGTCTTGGGGCCATATCGGGAAGACCACCACCCTTCAGATGATCGCCTCGGCCCATCCGGATCTGAAGATCCTTTACCTGATCTTCAACAGGAAAGCCAGAGAAGAGGCGCGTGGAAAGTGCCCGAGGAATGTGGAGATAAGGACGGTCCACTCCCTGGCCTTCTCGCGGAATATCGGCCAGGCCGGGAACTTCACCATCGCCGACATGCTCCCGGCCTTCAAGGGACGACCGAATGCCCAGCAGCTTGCCGCGCTGAGCCATGGTTTATTCGAATTCTTCATGAATTCGCCGTCCCCCAAGGTCGAGGAGGCCATGGAGGTATTCAAGAGGGAGCACTTCGGCTATCTCAGCGATGAAGTGAAGAAGTCCGTTCAAGACCACCGGGGAATCGCATCGATCCGATGAGCCTTGATTTTTCTGAGGAGGGTCGTATAGTCCACCTTGAGTCTTCTGGCTGCCTCGCTTTTGTTCCCCTTCGCCTGGAGCATCGCATCCTCAATGACCTTTTTTTCAAAGGCCTCCTTCAGACCCGTCACAATTTCCTGGAGGGATTTCTCCCCATCACAAATCACGGCGTGCGAGGAGGTTCCTCTTTCTGCTTGAGGCGTCGAGTGAGAACTGAATGTCAGATGGTGAGACAATATGGTTCCCTCGTCCCCTGAAAGGAGCACGGCCTGTCGGATGACGTTTCGCAGCTCGCGGACATTGCCGGGCCAATGATACCCGGCGAGGAAACGTAAGGCCTCGTCAGAGATCCTTCCGCACTTCTTGCCCAGCGCCTCCTCCACCTCACACACGAACCGGGAGGCCAGATAGGGGATATCCTCCCTTCTTTTTCTCAGCGCTGGCGTGCGAATGGTGAACTCGTTCAGCCGGAAATAGAGGTCTGACCTGAAGCGACCCGTCTCTACATCCTTTTCGAGGGGCTGGTTTGTGGCCGCGACGATACGCACATTGATCCTCACAGGGGCCTTACCGCCGAGCCTCTGAACCGCCCTTTCCTGCAGCACTCTCAGCAGTTTTTGCTGCACCGTATAGGGAAGATTTCCCACTTCATCAAGGAACAGGGTCCCGCCTTCCGCCAATTCGAACTGCCCCTGCTTGTCGCCGTAGGCCCCGGTGAAAGCACCCTTCACGTAGCCGAACAATTCACTTTCAATGAGGGTTTCGGGGATGGCCCCGCAGTCCACAGCCACGAAAGGTCCATCCTTTGCCTGGCTCAAATCATGGATGGCGCTCGCCACAAGTTCTTTCCCTGTCCCGCTCTCCCCCTCAATCAGAACAGTAAACGATGTGGGCGCCACCTTTTCCACACGATCAATAAGGTCTCTGACAGGCCCGCTCCTCCCCATCAGATCGTAGAGCGAACCTTGTTCGTGCAGCACGGCCCGCAATCGCTCCACCTCTTCCACGAGATACTGCTTCTCCATCGCTCGGGTAATGGCGAAAAGGAGATCATCTTTGTCAACCGGTTTGATGACATAATCATACACACCCGCTTTCAAGGCGTGGACCGCAACCCTGACCTCCCCGTAACCGGTAATCATGATAATCGGTACAGAGACATCCCGATCCTTCATTTCCAGCGCGATATCAAGCCCGTCCCTTCCCGGCATTCGATAATCCAGGAGGACCACTCCGGGATTGACCTTCTCAAAAAGTGCCAAGGCCGATTGCCCGTCAGGGGCCTCCGAAACACGGTATCCGTTCTGCTCCAGCATGTTTCGGATCAGCCAGATAAAATCGGGGTCATCATCCACGACCAGTATATTTCGTCCCGACGGGATCATTTTCTGAGGCTGTTCCTTTTCATTCGACAACGGTCATTGGTCATTTGGCTGCGCCGTCATGTGGCCTGTGGCCGTCATTCATGGTCATTCGGTAGTCATTCCGTTGCAAAGCGGTGTTTCAGTGATTGCTTTCCTCTTGACCATGGACTTTGGACTTCCGACTCATGCGTCTTTGCCGGCCTTGCAGAATACGGCATCGCCAAGCTCTCTCAGATCTTCTATTCCCCGGATCTGGTGGGGAAAAAGGGGCACCTGCACGATCGTCCGGTCAGGGAAAATCGAAGAGATCTTCCGGACATAATCCTGCTGCTCTGCACGCTTGACGGAGCAGAACCCACAATCGGTCTCCGAGATCGCCTTGTTGACAACGATATGGCGGCACGGGATATTTCCAGCCTGCAAAGCACGCATCAGACGCTCCAATTCAGAGACGGCCATGGCCTCTGGTATGGCCGTTGCGACAAAATCGGTCTTTTTGGCGTCTGTCAGGGTTTCCTGAATCCGCCTGACATTCTTGGACAGGGCCAGGGCCTTTTCCGCTGCACCGGCCAGACTGACGACCCCCTTGTATTTCAGCAGGAGGCCGAAAAATGCCTTCAACCACTCCCTGGCCAAATCGGGTAGTTCCAGAAAGCGGAGGAGGTGCCCGGTAGGCGAGGTGTCAAGCACAAAGATATCAAATTTCCCCTCATTCCTCAAATCCATGATCCTGTTCAATGCCATGATCTCGTCCACGCCCGGGGGGGCCAGTTCGATGATCTCGGTCATCGCCTCCCGGTCGAACCGGATATCCGCCCCCCGCGACACAAACCTGTTGAACAAGGCTTCGGTATCACTCTTGAATGTCTCCTTGAATTCCTTCCACAGTCTGTCCGCATTAATCTCCAGGGCGAAAAGGCCTTCGATTGTTGGTTGTTGATTGTTGATTGGTAATTGGGGTCTCCGGTCGCCGCCATCGACATCCTGTCTTCTGCCCTCTGTCTTCTGTCCTCTGAGTTCTAACCTCTGACCTCTAGCCCCTGACCACTGAACCGGCGTCATCTCGTCTCCAATCGGCTGATTCAGGGAATCGGAAAGGGAGTGAGCCGGGTCTGTGGAGAAGAGAAGCACCCTCTTTTCGGGATAGCGATGTGAAAGCCAAAGGGCGGCTGCCGATGCCAGGGTCGTCTTTCCGACCCCCCCCTTACCTCCGAACAGGACAAATTCAAGGCCGAAATCGAGGGTCAGACAGCCGGCAGGGGCATCCACTATCTGAACTCTTTTCTCCGAATACAATGACACATGCATTCCCGAGAGAGCCTCGGCAATTGTATTCAGGCCGCTGATTCCACGAATCTCGTGGGGAAACACCGGGATCCTGATCCGATCGTAGCCGGGAAACCGCTCTTCGATCTCCCTTAGTGGTATTTCCTGATCCTCTCTCCTTGACCGGCAGAAAGCACATCCCCCGGATTCCACCACATGGTTGACAATCATCTCCTTCACCGGGACCCCATTCTTCTCAAGGGAGCCGACCAGCCGCTCGGTCTCGTAAATGCTCATCGGTTCAGGTATCATGACGGGCACAAACCGGGTCGTTTTCCTATCCGACAGGAGCCTCCTTACCCGGTCGATGTCCGAGGAAAGATCATCGAGAAATCTGTCGCACGCATCCTTTCTGTATTTATTCCCGCTGAAAACCTCAGTCATGTAACGGTGTTTGTTCTGCATCAGCTCCATGGTCTCGATCCATGCGAGCATTTGGTCAGGCAGGTTCATCATCCGCACGTTGTGTCCCGTAGGGGCCGTGTCAACGATGATCCCATCATAGGCACGCTCCTTCAACAGGTCGGCTATTTCAATAACGGCCATGACCTCGTCCATCCCTGGCAGAGAAAGCTCCAAGAACCCTGCAATATCCTCCTCGTCGAAATAGGTCCCCCGCTCTGCCAGTCTCTTGATAATGTCATGGTTTTTCCGTTTGAATTCATCCAGCAAACGGGTTGCGTTTAGTTCACGGGCAAAAAGATTTGGGATTTGGGGTTTGGGACCATATTCTATCCCCATCACCCGGTCCCCGATCGCAACCCCGAAGCTGTCTGAGAGCGAATGGGCCGGATCGGTTGATATCGCCAGTATCTTTTTGTCCTCCCCACGCGATATGGCCAGATGGAGGGCGGACGCAGCGGCCATGGTTGTCTTGCCCACGCCCCCCTTTCCGCCAAAAAAAATTAGCCGGAGGTCTTTATTATGTAAGAATTCGGGAACTGGACGGCTCATTTCGCTTCGCTGTCGTTGGGCCTTCGGCCGTCATTGATTGTCATTCGGTGGTCATTCATTGTTATTGGATCGCCATTCCGTGGACTTCGGACTTCGGACTTTTCACTCTTGTCAAGCGCATTTCCAGAAAGCCGTTTCTGATATGCATCATATGGTCATGCGGCGTCACCTCGCAGGGCAGGTCCAGTTTCACCCGAAGGGAAGCCCCCAGCTTATGACATCGGACCAATACCTGATCGCCGTTGACATCCAGTTTCAGATCGTTCGGGTCAACACCCCGTACTTCCATAATGACCCGTATCGTTTCCCCCTCCTCAAAGATGTCCACAAGCCGTTCTTCACTCGGCAGGAGGGATGCCCTTTGACCGATTATCCACCAACTGAAGGTGATGGCTTCTCCTGTGTCTGGATCGTTCCGCTTCCTTTCAAACGAGAGGATCGGGCAGCCGAGCGTTTTCTGGGAGATGGGGTTGATGGTTTCCGTGATCAGGGAGAGGACGTGCAGGTGGTCGGGGGCTTTTATCAGGTCTGCCAGTCGGTTGATCCTTGCATGGCGGTATTCCCACAGGTGCCACAGGATCTCTCTGCTTTCGACATCCAGGTGGCCGGATATCCGTTGGATGGTTTCGAGATCGATCTTCAGGAAACACATCTGCTGGATCTTTTCCTTCCACTCCGAAATACGGTTTGTGATCAGGAGGATCCTACCGCCCCGTGATCCTTCGACAGCGTCATAGGCGATGCAAAGAGCGTCTCGCGCCTTTAAAACGTAGTAGTGTTTCTCATCGGTTAGCCTTTTAATTCTGTCGATGGCAATCTGGAACTTAACCTGGGGTCGCAGATAACAGATCAGCCGTTTATTGGTCAAAAAGATCTGGACAGGCTGCCATCCCCTCCGGTGACGCTCCTTGTATCCACCCTGGGCCTCGAGCACAGCTTCCTCGCCGGGGAGGAATTCGGGCGCAGCATTCCTCTGCGGAGGCATGCTCCGTCTCGCAGGTCTCAGAGCTATGGGGATTCTTTTCATCACGGTCAGTCAGCCTTTCCCCGTCATTTTTCATTTTATCTTGGACTTTGGACCTCGGACGATCCCCATCCCTCCAGCATCTTCCTCAACCGCACCGTCCTTTCCGCAATGATCTGGCTATCCCCTTCGCTCAAGGCCTCTTTCAGATCCAATAGGCAGTGCTCGATCCGGCGTCTGGATGCGGTAGCAAGCTTTTGTCTTTTCTCCCCAAGGAACAGGTCTGCAGCACGCAGCATGCCGTCGGCACGGATATTGATCTCAGATGCATCCCGTCTCTCCATGTCTTCTTCAGCATGGGCTTCTGCTTCCCTGATCGCATGTTCCACTTCTTGTTCTGAGAGGAGATGCGAGGCGTCAATCATGATGCCGGTCTTCGCTTCGGTGTAAAGCTCCTCAGCAGAGATATTCAATATGCCATTCACATCGAGCTGGAACAATACCTCTACCTTGGCGGTTCCCCTGGGAAGGGGGGGGATGTCGGTCAACTGAAAATTTCCCAGACTCATGTTGTCGATGGCCATCTCCCGCTCGCCCTGAAGGATATGGAAATCCATTTCTGTCTGATCATTCTCCGCATTGGTAAAGATGCGGCTGGCAGACGCGGGGACCGTGACGTTCCGAGGGATGATCCTGGCGAAGAGGCCACCTTCGGTTTCAATCCCCAAAGAAAGCGGCGTCACATCCACCAGGACAACATCCTGGATTTCATTCATCAGAACGCCGGCCTGGACAGCCGCGCCGATTCCCACGACCTCATCGGGGTTAATCCGTATAAAGGGCTTTTTATGGAAGATATCCTCCGCCAGTTTTCTGATGGAAGGCATTCGGGTGGAGCCGCCCACCAATATCACGCGGTCGAGCTTGTCCGGCGTCAACCCGGCATCGGCGAGGGCCTGATGGGTGGGGCCCAGGAGCCTCTTCACCAAGTCGGCGGTCAAGTTCTCAAATTCCTTTCGTTCGATCCGGGCATGCAGGGTCCGGGTCCCGCTCGCGGTCTCCATAAAGGGGAGTGAGATCTCGGCGCTTTGCGCGTACGACAGCTCCCGCTTGGCCTTTTCGCACGCATCCTTCAGCCTCTGATGTGATACGGGATCGGATCGCATATCCAGGGCATAATCCTTCAGAAACCTCTCGGCAACATGTGCAACCAGTCTTTCGTCCCAGTCATCCCCGCCCAACCGGGTATTGCCGCTGACGGCCTTCACATGAAACATGCCATCTCCGAGTTCCAGTATGGACACATCGAAAGTGCCCCCGCCCAGGTCCCAGACAAGAAGGGTCTGAATCTGTTCACGGTTCAACCCATAGGCTAAGGAAGCGGCCGTCGGCTCATTGATGATCCGCACCGCTTCGAGACCGGCCATGCGAGCGGCCTCTTTGGTGGCCTGCCGCTGGGCATGGTTGAAGTACGCGGGAACCGTGATCACCGCCTGGTCGATTCGATCCTTTAGCGAGGTTTCCACATCGTTTTTTATCTTTCGCAGAATAAGGGCCGATATCTCCTGGGGCGAATAGTCTCTCCCGTTAAAAGAGACCCTGTAATCCGTCCCCATATGCCGTTTGATGGACATAACGGTCCGCTCCGGATTGGCCTCCGCCTGTCGCCTGGCAATTGAGCCGACCAACAAATCTCCCCGCACCGTCACAGCCACCACCGAAGGGGTCAGGGTTTCGCCTTCGGCGTTCTTCACCACCCTTGCCCGCCCGTTTTCAATGATCGCTGCGACAGAATATGTCGTTCCCAGATCTATGCCTATCGCGCGTGTCAACTGTCGCCTCCGCCGGAAAACCACCCGATGGCGTTCATGACCTTTTCCTCGCTCAACGGCTTGTCGATAAATCTGTGTATGCCCTTCTTCTTGGCATCCAGTCTTCTCTCCACGCTCCCATAGGCAGAGATAATCACAACGACCGCATCCGGGCTCATTGACTGGATCTCAGGAAGGATATCCATGCCGTCGCCGTCAGGGAGTTTCAGGTCGAGGAATATCAGATCCGGGGGTTCCTTAAGGCACTCGACCGCTTCCGTTATCGTATTTGCGGTCCATACGGTATATCCTCTCCCCTTCAGAGAATTGGAAAGGAGCCAGCACAGGTCTTCTTCGTCATCGATGATCAGGATATTCCGTATTTCCTTTTTGGGAACGGGAAGAGGGGTTTCCTTGAACGCCTCGTTTTGAAGCTGCTCTGCTTCCCGCTGTTCAAAATAGGGCTTCAGCTCCGGTAGGTCCTCGGGCCTGCGCCATCCCGATAGGCCACTGCGCCAGACGAGCGCCTCGTCCCGTTTGATGATGTCTCTCAGAATCCAGCGCTTGAGCCTCGAGTGATAGATCATCCGGTAGATATCGGCCCCTCGTCTGACATCATATTTGAGCTCTTTCATCGTCCCTCTTTCTCCCTACGTCACCGGCAAGGAAATCGTAAAGACCGTCCCATTCTTCAACTCACTCTCAACCCCGATGGTCCCGCCGTGGCTGACAACGATTCCATAGGTAGTCGACAGACCGAGTCCCACTCCAGAAGGCTTGGTGCTGAAAAACGGATCAAATATCCGGATAATATCCTCTTCAGGGATTCCTCCGCCCGTATCCTGAATCCTTGTGACAAAAAAATCCCCCTCGATCCCTGTCGTGATCGTCATCTTCCCCCCCTCCGGCATCGATTCAACGGCATTGATCATCACGTTTGAAAAGACCCGGTTGATCTGCTCCTTGTCGACACCTAACATCGATGCTCCGGGCGTAAACCTCTTGCGAACGTCTATGCGCTGCGGTGCTGTCTGGGTCTTTATGGAGTCCAGGATGCCTTCCAGGATATCGTGGATATCGTGAGGCTGGATATTGAGTTTTGGCGGTCGGGCGCAGTTGAGGAGTTCCGTAATCAGGAAATCGATCCTTTCCGTATTTTTGATGATAATATCGACATGCCTGGCCCAGGGGCTGTCTTCCGGAAAGGCCCCCTTGATTTGCTGGACCGAAAGGGACACGTTGCTGAGAGGGTTTCTGATCTCGTGGGCAATACTGGCCGCGATTCTCCCCGTGAACGCAAGCCTTTCCGAAAAAATGGACCCACCCTCACGATTAAGCTGTTCTCTCGAACGGTCATGCCCTAATTCATTCATTTGCTTCTTCCTCCCACGCTTACCGTGCCTCATGTCAACGCTTCGATTCCTTCAACCCTCTTAACCGGGCTGATCCAGCCGCACACCCCACACCCCTCCTGCAACAGCTCCTTTATCAAGGCGCGTTTTCCACATTGGGGGCAGGTCTCTGTTTCTTCCCCTTCAGCATATTCTTCAACAGGGGGCAGCGTCCGAGGTCCTTGAGGACGAAGCCCTGCTTCTTCCATCCTGTTTTCTATAGCCCCTTTCAGTTGACGGACATCCAGCGCAGTCAGCCTGCGCACTTCTTCTCCTTCAAGCAGGAGACACAGTTCATCCTTCACCCTTTCATCGCGAACCCGATCCCCATCCCTGACCATCAGGCCCCGGATCTTGTTCAGGGGGACCTCAAAAAGTATCTTATTGAAATCCTGATGATAAAGGAGCAACCTCTCGTCAGTCAAATAGAAACAGGCATATGTCCAGGCCGTGTAGATTCCCTCTTTTGAATAGAGCGCCCCCAGCATCTTGAGGAGCACCTTTTCCCCCGCGATCAAGGCATCCTTCTTGTTCCTTCTGTTTTCCCTTTCCCATGCCCTGGTCTTTTCGTCCCATGCCTGCATGATCCCATATTTGAGCATGGTCTCCATCCCGGCCAGGGCCGCCCTCAGGTTGACGCCGATCAACGGGATGCCCGCCACCGAAACAATCACATCCGCATGGATCACCAGGCCCTTATCCAGGACCCGGTCAAGGAGATCTGTCAGGGTTCCATTTGTATTGCGTTGAGGGGTCATATCGCTGTGCTGTCATTTGACCTGCGGTCGTTATTGATTGTCATTCGGTGGTCATTCATTGTCATTGCGTGGTCATTAGTCGTTCGGCACAATCCTGCTTCCTTCGAATTCATTGCCAGCACGTGAACCATTCTTTGCCAATGACCCATGACGAATGATCAATGGCTGTTTCTAAACGAAGGAATAGGGGGGCCAAGGTCCTGTATATCTAACTGAAAAGTCTTCAAGGGCATCGATCTTTTCCAATTCCTCGCCCAATTCCCTGCTCCCTCCCTTTGGAAGGAGGCAGGATAGATTCAGGAGCATCTGTTTCTCTTCATTTTCGGTTTCCCGGGTCTTTTCGACACGAATATCATCCGCATGAGGAATTATTTTTTCATAAATTTCCCTGAAATACTGATCCGCCCGCTTCTCCATTTCTTTGCGCAACAGCCCTTCCAGTTTCTGCCGGTACATATAGGCGAGGCCGCGCGGCTTTGACTGTATTTCGTTGCTCAGGTTTTTGATTTCCGGATTCTCATCGGCTATTTTTTGCGCGGCCGTTCTCTGATCCCACAGGACCTGAACGCCGTATTCTGCCCTGCCTCTGACCTTTTCCATTTTTGCCTTCAGATTGTCATAATCATCGTCGAGCCATTTCTTCATAGTCTCCTCTGGATCAAGCGCGGCATCCCCCTGAATGATGGTGTCGAACCCGATCGGAATGACCGTTCCGAACCTGTCCCAGGCTGCATCCACAACCTTCTGATGGGTTATGACCCAGCCTTTCACAATCTCCGGGTTTTCTGATTGGTATGGCCTGGCAGGACAATTGTGGACGATTGCGGAGAGATCGTTATAAGGGATTGAATAGACCGCATTTTCTTCTATCCCTATGTTGCCAAGGCTCCCACCTTCGGTGCCGTCGGCAATGCAGTAGAGGTACCTTCCGACCCTCTTGATTTCTTGTCGTACAAGCGTTTTGACGACATCCTTCAGGTTCGTCGCCATTCGATTGTCACCCGTTTTGTTGTCATGTGGCTGCGCTGTCATTAGGCTTCGTCGTCAGCTGCCCTTCGGGCGTCATTCGCTGCGTTGTCATTTCGCCTGCGGGCGTCACTCATGGTCATTTTGTTGTTTCTTACTCTTCCGCGTTCCGCGTTCGGAGCTCCGCGTTCAAAAGGTTGTCATTCAATTTTGGATCTTGGCCTTCGGACAGGGGACCGCCCATCATCTTATCCAGCAGCTCATCCACAATATTGTCGAGACCGTCCCTGACCGACCTGACGGATTCCGATATCCCCTGTTCGGTTTTCATCTCCTCAATGGCCGCATCCAAGTCCATGAGCGCCTCTCCCAGCCGGTCTATCTCCTCCTCTGTCAGGCTTTCCCCCTCCACCCTCTTCAACGCCTGGAGCTTCAGGGCGTCCTTGATGATCTCCACCAAGGCCACGACCAGTCCCAGGACCCCATGTTTCAGATTCTTTTCATCGATATCTATGGGCATATGTTCGTCCAAGGTCCAACGTCCAAAGTCCGAGACCAAAAACCTGACAACCAATGACGGCGAAGCCAAATGACGGCCGAAGGCCTAATGACTACAAATGACAGCGCAACGAATGCCGGCCGCAGGCCAATCCCTTTCCGGTCATTCGCCACTGACCACCTGCGGCCTCGCCCTCGCGCTCACCCAGCCGCACCACGGACAACCCGTTGTCATGAGTTCTTGAAGCCCTGCCCGCTTTTCACACTGCGGGCAGGTTTCTCTGGCGACTACAGCCTCCTGCCATACCGGCGCTTCGAGGTCTGTGCCGGACGGAAACTCCAGACCATATTTTGCCGCTGTTTCAAAAGATGCGAGGGCGGCCCGAATCTTCACCCCTAACAACTCAACGCCCGCCACCGATACCGCGATATCTGCGTTGATCACCAGTCCCTTGTCAAGGATCCTGTCTATAACGTCCGCCAGTCCGGCCCCGTTTTCTCTCGATGGTTCCAGTGCCATATCGACTCCTTTTCTCGCTTCACGGGTGGCGTTTTCTCATTCGGTCATTGCCTGCGTTTTACCGTTTTGGTGTTACCCACACATATGGTATTCCACCCTGCTTCCTCTTGACCCGGCTTAAAAACGACGCCGGTACTGACACGCTTACCGACGCAGGCCACTGAAATGGACCTCCAATGGAATTCCTCCGCCTCCACCTTTCCGCTGCCGCCCGCCGGCGACAGGACCCGGCCTGCATCGCGGTTCCATCCCAGGGCCTTTTGGCCTTTCATCGTGATCTGAAAATGCCCATGGCTCTCCTGATTTAGATAACCGCCCTTCGCCAAATTCATACACAAAATCCTCGCGTATGCGGGATCAATCCCTAACTGCCGGCTCACGCCCCGAGTCGAGGTCTTTCCATCTTCCTTTCCCACCGTCTTTAATGCCTTCATTTCCGTTCCCGTAACCATAAACCGATCTCCCAACGCGGGCTAACGCCCGCAACCAAAACTTTTCACACAAAGTCACTAAGACACAAACATCTTTTTTGTTTACAGGCGATTAAGAATAATGACCTACCAAAATCTCTTCGCGTCCTTCTCATCTTGGCGGTTCAACAAGATCTCTCCGCAAATTGTCCCGCAAGGCGGGATTACAAACAAAGATTCTAAATCTCACTTTCTGCAGTATCGACACGTCTTCGCATGCCGGTCCGCCGGAACTCCAGCATATTTCCTTCACCGTCCATCCTGGTTTCATAGGCAGCCAGGATATCCATACTTTCGGGGATCGAGTGCTTTTCCACCACCTCAAGAGAGACAAGCCACCCATCCCCTTGTTTTTCCGCTTTGATGGTCGATGAAATATCGAGACCCGTGAGCGCATTCAGTTCAGAGCGCGCCCTCCTGACAATTTCTCCCATTCCTAAGCCCATATGTTCCTCCGTTTCGCCCACGAACCCGTCTTTGGGTTGCGATTACCCTTCTTCCTTCCTTTTTCGGATCATCTCAAGCTGTTCCATCAGTCGATGTTCTTCCTTTTCATATTCCGCCTCGCCGATCTCTTCCATCTCAAACCGCATCTGAAGATGGAGCAGTGCCTCATGAACCTTTGACTCATCGGTCATTTCTCGATAAGCGGCATCCCTTAGTTTTTCACCGAGCCATACGGTGAGTTTGATGGGCGAAAAAAGAATGTTGTCCAAGATAAACGCCATGGCGTCCTCACCACCTCACCACAATCTCTACAAAATTACAGGGAGGGATGGGTCCCACATACTTGAAGATCATGGCGCCATCGTACTTGCCGGTCAGCTTTTCCACGGCAAGATCAAAAGCCGCTTCCTTGTCTTTTTCCACCAAGAATGCCGCATTGCTGATCATCTGATCGCCGAACGGCCGACCCAGCTTTCGCTCCACCCAAAGCCCGTCAAGGGGATCAAGAAGGACCTGTTCTTCTCGCTCCCTTCGTCCCTCGAGGGCCTTTTTCACCATTTCTCCCAGACGCACCTGGTCTCTCTGGAAGCCTCCCCGCCGATTCATCAGCCGGTCCCGCAACCGGACGATCTCGGCATTGCCGGCCGCGATTTGCTCAAAAACAGACGTCATATCCTTCCACATGACCTTAAGCCCCAACTCGACCTTGTCCCGCATATAGTGGAGTGTTTCCTTCAGCTCCTGATGCCGTCCCTTCAGAAGTTTCTCCCTGATCTGATCGGTCCCCTCAGACACGGTCCCAAACCGGACAGGGAGCATCGGATATGCCTTCATCACCTCCTCCATGACCTTCTGATGGGCCATGGTGTTTGCCCGAGTGACAGGATATTCGCTGACCGGAGACCTGCTGATGACTGCCCCCACATCCCCTTGCCGGACCGTATGGACCTCGTTGTCCCCGTCGCCAATGCCCCTTACGCTGAAACTCTTGTCTTCATCGATTTGGATAATGGCGTAAATGTATTGTCCTTCTCCTGTCATGTGATTCCTTTATTGTCCTGCGGCCGTCAATAGAAAAAAGAATGATGAATGATGAGTAATGAGTGATGAGTAAGGAAATCAAACCATACCGCGGATTGGCCTATATGCTTTTCATCATTCATCACTCCGCATTCATAACTCCGGAGTTGGTTGTCAGCGATTTTCGATCTCCCCCGTTCCGCATTCCGGGCTCTGCTTTCGGGATGTTGTCTTTTCAATCAACAATCACCGATCGACAATCATCAATCTCAAGGGACCTTGGGCGTTGCGCTTCCAACGCCTCTACCCTCATCCACTTTCTGACATCCTGTTCCTTGAAGGAACAGCCGTTTTCGCTGCAATAGTCGGTTACCCGTCTGTACGCATCATTGATTTTTTCAAACCGCCTTTGCGCGTCTGCACCCCCGGGAACTCTGTCCGGATGAAACTTTTTGGTCAGTTTCCAGTAGGCCTCTCGGATTTCCCCCAGGGTCGTTTCCTCCTCCAGACCGAGGATTTTCCTGGCCTCATTCAAGCGGGGATAATCCATCTCCCTGATCTCCAGGGTTTGGAAACTGTAGGGGGGCAAGGGGCCGATGATACGGAAATTGATCCCATTCTCGTACCGACGATCCAGTCCGGCAATCTCCGCCTCCAAAGCGTTCGCCCGATCTCTCTCAATCAGCACAGCCACGTTCAGAATCATGGCGTCGTCCATCAGGCCATGGATCCTGTGCGCCTCGGCGTACGGAAGGACAGCAGCCATAATCTCATTCTTGAATCGCTCTCTCCTCTGATCCAGCAGCGTCTTGATCCGCTTTCCCACCTTTACCCTCAGATCAAAGCGTTCATCTTCCGACAACCTCGATGCCGTCTTCTTTAATGCCTTAATCTCCTTCTCTTCGCCTATCTCGGCCAGGACAGGCTCCAGGTTCGGCCATAGGGCGGCAAGGTCTATTTCGATGTTGGTTTCCATCTCCCTCAGCCCGGCAAAGACCCGATCATATCCCTGTTCAAGGGCCATCTGAAGCGACGCATCCCCTTTCAGAACAGTTCCGAATTTTACCGGAATGACGATCCGGCGGTTCAGCACTGTCTCCAGCACCGATTGATGAAGGGTCAGATATCGCAGGAGCGTCTCCTTCGGAAGGTCGTCGAAGGCCAATAGGGGGAGGGAGCTGACAATCGCAGCGATGTCCCGATAAACGACTGTGGAGACATCCGCACGGTCAATTCCTATGGACCCGAAATGTTCCCCATGGTTAGCATAAATAAAACCATAAAGGTATGTTCCGTCTGTGGACATTCGTTCTCCATAACTTACAGTTGTCATTCGGCTTCGCTGTTATTCATTGACAACCGAATGACCACCCAATGACATCTCAAGCCCCTAACGCCCCTCCTTCAATGCCTCCTGAAAGTGGTTGTTTGAAATTCTTAAATCAGAATAGTCGCTCTTTCCACTTTCGATGAATTCCCGAATGGCTCTCATGGCGGCTTTCCTGCATACGGATTCCAGATCCGCCCCTACAAGGCCGTCCAGCGCCTCGGAAAGTCCAGCGAGATCCACATCCTCTGCAAGGGGTTTCGCCCGCGTATGGACCTTGAGGACTTCGAGCCGGGCGGTTCGGTCGGGCATAGGCATCTCAAGATGAAAATCAAACCTTCCCGCCCGAAGGAGGGCCTCATCGATGATGTCCATACGGTTGGTGGCGGCCAGGACCATGATCCCCTTCAGTTCCTCGATGCCGTCCAGTTCGGTCAAAAACTGGCTGATCACCCTGTCGGCCACATGAGAGGCCGCATCCGAACCCCGTTTGGGCACGACGCTGTCGATTTCGTCAAAAAAGATGATGCAGGGAGAGGCCTGCTTGGCCTTTTTGAAGACCTCCCGGACCCCCTTTTCACTTTCGCCCACCCATTTGGACATGAGTTCGGGCCCTTTGACAGAAATGAAATTGACCTCGGATTCCGAGGCCACGGCCTTAGCCAGGAGCGTCTTGCCGGACCCGGGGGGACCGTAGAGCAGTATCCCCTTGGACGGGCTGGTTCCGGCCTGTTTGAACAAATCTCCATATTTCAGGGGCCACTCAATGGTCTCCTTGAGCACCCGCTTTACCCCTTCCAGCCCCCCCACATCATCCCACCTGACATCCGGGACCTCGGTAAAGACCTCCCGAATGGCAGACGGTTCCACCTCCTTGAGGGCCTCCATAAAATCATCCATTGAGACCTGGAGCTGCATGAGGGTGTCGTAAGGGATCTCTTCCAGTTCAAAATCGATGCGGGGAAATATCTTCCGGAGGGTGGCCATGGCCGCCTCCCTGGACAGAGCCTCCAGGTCGGCCCCCACAAAGCCGTGGGTCATTTCGGCCAGACGGCGCAGATCCGCATCTTGGGCCAGTGGCATCCCCCGGGTGTGAATATCCAGGATGGACAGACGGTCGTTCATGTCTGGGATGCCGATCTCGATCTCCCGGTCAAAACGGCCCGGTCTTCTCAGTGCAGGATCCAGGACATTGGGAATATTGGTGGCGCCGATGACAATGACCTGGCCCCTGGAGGAAAGGCCGTCCAGCAGGGCAAGGAGCTGGGCCACCACCCGTTTTTCCACCTGCTTCTCGCCTCCCATCTCCTCCCGTTTGGGGGCAATGGCGTCGATTTCATCCAAGAAAATGATGCTCGGGGCCCGGGCCGAGGCCTCCTCAAATATCTTTCGAAGGTTGGCCTCGCTCTGTCCGTAGAATTTATTCATGATTTCAGGGCCACTGATGGTCCGGAAAAAGGCATCGGTCTCATTGGCCACGGCCCGGGCGATGAGGGTCTTGCCGCAACCCGGCGGACCATGCAGGAGCACCCCTTTGGGCGGATCGATGCCCAGACGTTCAAAGACCTGTGGATACTTCAGAGGAAGTTCGATCATCTCCCTGATCTTTCGGATCTCCTTTCCCAGCCCGCCGATGTCTTCATAGGAAATGCGGGTTTTCCCTTCGCCCGGCTCTTGCTTCTGTTGGATTTCCATGTCGGTCCTGGGATGGATCATCACCACACCGGCAGGCCTTGTGGAGACCACCTTGAAATCCTGGGTGCGGGAACCGATCAATCGCGCCCGCACCAGATCGCCTTCGATGAGTGGAAGTCCTTCAAGGAGACTTCCGATATACCGAGCATCATAGGAACGCATCAGGGTGAGGGGGGCAACCACGATCTTCTGCCCCGGTTGAAAGTCGCACCGGACCACCGTGACCTTTTCGTCAATGCCCACCTGAGCATTCTCCCTGGCGATTCCGTCCAGGCGGATCAGTCCCTGGCCCCTGTCCCCCATGTAAGCGGGCAGGACCTTGGCCACCGTTTCCCTTTTACCCGTGATGGCAACGACATCACCCACTTCAGCGCCGATTTCCTGAAAATCGGCAGGGTCCAGCCGGACAATGCCCCGGCCTACATCCTTGGATCCGGCCTCGGCCACCTTCAATACGATGGTTCCGGGTTTCCCTTTCGGTTTTTCAATATTCATATTCAGAACCTTTGGTCATTGGTCATTGAGCTTGCCGTCATGAGGTGGTCATGTGTGGTCATGAAATTGTCACCACGTTGTTTCAAGGTTCCCGTGCTCCCTCCCTGCGCCGAGTCGATCGCGGCGTCAGACGGGCGTGTTCCGAACACCGCTTGCAGGGCGTCGTCTCTTTCAATCAACAACCATCAATCGACAATCCTAAGTGGTGCTCGACCCCTACAGTTTCATCTCAATATTGAGAAAGTTGAACGGAGGAGCAGGTCCCACCACCTTGAAATCCACCGTATCCTTATAACTGTCAACCAGGTCTTCCACCAAAAAATCAAACTGTTTTTCGCGGGTCCGGTCAATCAGAAAGACCGCATTGAGAAACATATCATCCCCTGCGGGGTCATTCCTTCGCACATCCAGGGCCACCCGTTTGAACTTGCTGAGAATCCTTTCCCCCTCGACCGTCTTTTTCCTGTCCAGGGCCGCTTTGACCGCCTTTCCCAGGGCGACCCTTCCTCCATCCCCCGGGTCTTCACCCGCATGGACAGACCCCATTCTTCGCTTTTTCACATCCGGGTCCTCTTGCGCGATCTCATCAAAAATGCTCTTCATATCCGCCCACCGGGCCTTGAGACCCATCTCCACCTTGTTGTCCATATCGCGGAGCATCCCTTTGAACTCGCCGTATCGCCTCCTCAGGAAAGTTCGGACCTCTTCGGCGCTGTTGGCGATGGTGCAGAATCTGAGAGGCAACACCGTATAATCCTTCATCACCTCTTCGATGACCTTTTCATGGGCCATGAGGTTTTCGGGGTCGATCACATATCGGGTCACCGGCGAACTGCTGATAACCGCACTGATATCATTGAATCCGATAGTGGAGACAACGTCCCCCCTTTTTCCGATGCCGATGGGTCCGAAGTTGCGCCCTTCATTCCCCTCTATGATGCAGTACACATATTTGCCTTCTTTGGTCATACGTCGCCGCTCCTTTGAGTGTACCTCCGCAACAGGTCCCCTCTCTCAATAATCGATCTTCATGACCTTCATATTGCCCCTGGGCTTGATTCTTTTTTCGCCGGTATTGTCCGCCAGTTGAGCCCGCTTCTCCTTCTCTTGGGCCTCCAGTTCGGCAATCCTCGTCTCGATGTCTTGAATCCTCGTTTCTACCGTCTCCCTTCTCTGGTTAATGCTGACCAATTCCTTGAGGGAGAGCGCCAGATTGTTTCTCAAGAGATAGATTTCCGCATCATTTGCCCGGTCGGCCTTGGGCAGAGAACGATGTTTCATTCCCATGAGCGTCTTGATGTGCCCGAGCGTTCGAATCTCCTTTGCCATGGAATCCCTCCTTTGCCTCCTAACAGATCTGATCGATCAATTCATTAATGACCTCTTTGACCCTCGCATCGCGCCCGGCCGTGCCGATCCGGCTGGTTTCGGAGGAGAGGATGTCCATGCAGACCTGCCTGAATACCGGGTCCTTTTTGTCCACACTGGCCTGGCGGACCGCAAGGGTTTTGGCAATCATGATGCAGCCGCGGATGGTCGGGGCGAATTCATAGGTGTCGGAATCTCTCAGCCCCCTTACGATCCTGACGATCTTGGTGGCATCCCCATTGACAAGGCCTGACTTGAATTCGGTGATCCGCACCTCGGTCTCCTCGTCAAAATAATCGACGTCGAGCGTAATCATCCGATCCCGCAAGGCGTCCTGACTCCTGTGAACCCCGGCATATTCCTCCGGATTGCTGGTAAATATTGCAGTGAAGTCCGGGTGGACCTTCAGGTAGTTCCCCTCTCCGTGGCGCGGGGAAGGAAGATCCAACATCCTCTCCTGAAGGACCGACAGAAGGATATTGTTGGCCTCGGGCCTGGTGCGCGTGAACTCATCGTATATCAGGGTAAACCCGTTCTTGCAGGCCACGGTGAGGCGATTGTCGGCCCATCTCTTGTGCATATCCTCTTCGGTCTTCAGAACCGTATGAATATAGTTGTCCACCACCTTGCGGCTGCGGAAACCGGTCTCCCCGCCCACCAGGTCCGATGTGGAGAATTCCTCGTCCCCGTGGATCATGACCACGGGCCGGCCGATCATGGCCGCCACGTGCATGGCCAGAGTCGTCTTTCCGGTCCCGGAAGTCCCCCGAAAATGGATCGGAAAACCGGCCGCAATATAAGACATGGCCCTTTCCGCGATATCCCGCACATAGGGCGTTTCCACAAAATTCGGCAGGGAGCGGGGTTCCAGAACGGTGGTATTTTCATTAAATGCCATAGACTACTCCTTTCTTCTAACAAGGCAGCAACAGGGGGGGCAAAGAGCAAGGTCGCGTGACAACCTT
>CAZQUR010000030.1:0-29563 GCA_964596535.1 uncultured Desulfobacteraceae bacterium | reverse complement strand
TTTACAAAATTGATGGCTTCGTAAAAAGCTGAATTTGGGATGGCAAAGTAAAAAGATCCAGATGCAAGGCGCGCAAATTCTGAGGAATGAGGCGTACTTACAGGTACGCCGCAATGACGAAGAATGCCGCGCAGCGCCGCAGATGGACTTTTTACGAAGCCATCAAAATTCATTGTGACGAAAACGGCCTTTCCCGGACCCGTCGGTTCCCGCGGCCACCGTAACAGTGGATAACGCTTCTTTGATTCGATCCTAAAAGCTACCGCGAAAAGCGTTCGATACACAGGCCGTTTCAATCCAAAAAGCCATATCATCATCGACGCGGATCCTTCAACAGGTTTTTCCGAAAGCCGATGGGTATAAAAAAGCTTTCCGCGGATGCTTTTTTGTCCTAAGAGAAAAGCATCGATTAACGATTATCCCGATTTGCAACCGGATTTGAAGCGCCGGCGTTTACGCCGGGAACAGACATGCCCTTGTCCGAGACCGTTTTCATCGTGAATCCCCACGCAGACGGGGGATCCTTATCCGCCCGGTGGCCCCGCATCCACAGAAGCGCCCGCAGGATTCTCGGAAACCATCCGGTGGCCGCCACCCGTCACCCGGGAGATGCCGCCGTTCTGGCCGCGGCCGCCGTCGACCAAGGGGCCCGGCGCCTGGTGGTGGTGGGCGGAGACGGCACGCTGAATGAAGTGATCAACGCCCTCATGGCCCTGGACCGACCCCTCCGGGAGGAGGTTTTTCTCGGACTTGTTCCCAACGGCACGGGATGCGATTTCGCCCGGTCCGTATCCATTCCCCGGGACACGGATCATGCCCTGAGCCTGATCCGGGATATGCCCGCAAAACCCCTTGATGTGGGGTGCATCCTTTTTCAGGATGCCCGGGGCATGCGTTCCCGTCGCTTTTTCTTGAATGTGGCCAGCTTCGGTCTGGGAGGCGAAGTAGCTCGCCGGGTGCGGCAATCCCCCCGGGCCCTGGGCCCCACATTCGCTTTTTTTTGGGCCACTCTCATCGCGGTTCTGCGCTACGGGAAAAAGCGGATCCACCTGAAAATGGACGGGGATCCCGTCGGGACGTGGCGCTCGTGGAACGTGGCCGTGGCCAATGGCAGATACCACGGCGGCGGGATGCTCGTGGCGCCCGACGCCCGGC
The DNA here is from genome assembly GCA_964596535.1 of uncultured Desulfobacteraceae bacterium. Taxonomy (GTDB): domain Bacteria; phylum Desulfobacterota; class Desulfobacteria; order Desulfobacterales; family UBA2156. The sequence continues at coordinate 28,408 of CAZQUR010000030.1, read as the reverse complement.
CCGACGACGGAATATTTCATGTTACCGTCATCGGCGACCTGCCGTTGTCCCGGGTTTTTTTGAACTTGCGGCACCTATACAACGGGAGGATTCAAGAAGTCAAAGACGTATCCGTATTTACCTGCACCCGTGTGGACGCCGCCTCGGATGTTCCCGTCCTCCTGGATGTCGACGGCGAGGGCCCCGGTATCCTCCCGTCCACCCTCTCCCTCATCCCCAGTGCCCTGCACGTGATTTTACCCGCCGCGTCTGATGCGGCATCGATGAAGCGAAAGGTTTTCCAATGAAACCCGCACGCCCCGAAGATCGGATCATCTTTGCCTTGGATGTGCCCACCGAAAAAGAAGCCGTCGCCTATGCCCGGACATTGTCGCATTCGGTGGGCCTTTTTAAAATCGGCCTGGAACTTTTTATCCGTTGCGGCCCGGATGTGGTTCGATCCGTTTCCGCCGTGGGCCCGGCCCGCATTTTTCTGGATCTCAAGTTGCACGACATTCCGAACACGGTCTCCCGGGCCGTAACGGCCCTTTTGGATCTTCATGTGACCTTTGCCACCCTCCATTGCGGGGATTCCATGACCATGCTGCACTCGGCAACGGCCGCGGGACAAGGAAAGGTGCACCTGCTGGGCGTGACGCTTTTGACCAGCATTTCGGAAAAGGACTTGCAAGAGGCCGGCTATGCCTTGCCGTATGACAAGGACGCCGGACATCTGGTATTAAAGCGCGCCGCCATGGCCAAGGCCGCCGGGTGCGCGGGGGTGATCTGTTCCGGCCGGGAAGCCAAAAAAATCAAAAAAACTTTTGGGGAACATTTCCTGGCGGTGACGCCCGGCATCCGGCCCGATTGGGAAGGACACCCCCGGGACGACCAGATCCGCACCGTCACCCCCGGGCAGGCGATCCGGGAGGGCGCGGATTACCTGGTAGTGGGGCGTCCCATCCGGGATGCAGCCGACCCGAAAGCCGCGGCCCGGCGCATCGCCCGGGAGATCTCCACGGCCCTGGAAGACCTCAGGCCGCCTGACGGGGGTTGTTGATCCGGCGCACACGAACGCCTACAGGGGATGGCCGCAGCGGTACACGAAGAGAAAAAAGGCAACCCCTCCGATTCCCAAAACAACGATCAACTGATCCGGGTGAAACCGCTTCACCGGGTTTTATCCCGTTTCAGTTCACTGATAAATCCCCGGATGCTGTTTTTTATGAAAAAATATTCCCGCTTCCGGGCGGCGGCGGAGAGTTGAGAAATCCCACCGAGCCCGGGATCTGTTTTAAGGAGGATGTCCAGGCAGGCCGCCACCGCATCTTTTTCCGGGCGCCTTTCAAGGATTTCCCGGACGCATTGCGCCCAGAAACCCAATTGGCGTTTATGAGTCTTCATCAAGTCAACGGCGTCCGCATGGAAACCGAAGTGGCCGCAGCACAGCACGTCGGGGCCAAGGGCGATGAGCCGGTCGAGGCTTTCCATGAACGTGTCCAGGAACAACCGTGGAGGTGTGGCCGGCCGCATGTAAACCTCGATTCCGCCGAGAGGGAGTATCACACCGGCGGCCTCGCCGATGAAAAGGGTTTTTTCCGCCAGGTAGCTCACGTGATGCACCGCATGCCCCGGGGTGGGAACCGCCTGGACCGGGACACCGGTGAGGTCTTCCGCGGTCACCAGGTTTTTTCCGGCAACCGCCTCCATGGGGCCGTAGGCCTCGGCAAGGCTTCCCAGCGTATCGAGACTCGCCTTCCAGAGGCGGGAAGGGTCCATGAGGTGTTCCACCGCCGATGCATGGCAGACCACCCGGGCTCCTGGAAAGCGGCGGAGCAATTCACCGATTCCGCCGGCATGATCAAGGTGGATATGGGTCAGCAGGATCCAATCCAGGCGGGATATCCCAAGATGCTCCAAGGCCTTGATGAGGGGGGCCGCCGTGGCCGCCGGTCCCGCGTCCACCAGAAAGGCTCCCTCTTTTTGATACAACCACACATTGATGAAGTGTTCGAACCCCTCGAGGGGCGCCGGCAAAGAGATATGCTGCAGTCCCGGGGAGACCGGGCCGATCTCGACGTCCATTCCGGATCGGGCGGATGAAGGCGTTCTGTCAGGGAGGGGGCGATTTATAAAGCGGTCTCCTTCCTGGCGATTTCTTTGAAGACATGATAGAAGGCGTCGTGTTCCTGGACGGCCAACCGGAGGATGCGGGAAAGCTCCGGAAGATTTTTCACGTTCACTATCAAATTGACGCTTTTTTGGAATGCACCCATTTCATCCAGGGTCCTTAAACTCCGGCTGATCAGGGCCACCACCATTTCCCGGCGCATGGCCATGTTTAACCCTTCCAGGTAGGCCAATACCCGGTTCTGTTCCGGGTTCTGCGTATCAAAGCGTTCATCCAGCAGCACCATGTGATAGGCATGATACCACATATTCCTCAGGGCATCCCGGGCGTCCTTGGCTTCCGTCACGTGGTACCCCATCTCCTCCATGGCCTCCATCAGGGCGGGCTTCACGGCGGCGTCCGTGGTGCAAACAATGGCCGTTCGGCTTCCGGCTTCCAAAAAATCGAAAGGCTTTTGGGAGGCATCATACCCGGCGGCACCTTCCGGGACGCCATCGACGGATTCTTCGCGGATGTCGGACCCCGTAACAGGAACCCGGCCGCCGCATTTAGGGCATGCCAGAATGGCACCTTCGAGTTCGGGGACTTTTTCGTCGGAGACCCTGAGACGGCTCCTGCATTCCGGACAGATGATGTTCATGGCCGATTTTCTCCTTGCGTTCCAAAGGGCTGCGTTAACGGGACTGGTTGTATGTTTTGTCCAGTTCCAGTTTTTCGATATCCGTGGTGGCTTCGCCCCGGGCGCTTTTTACCGCATCGATTCCCCGTCCCACAATGGCCCGGCGGGATGCATAGGCCAGGGCGGTCTGTTCCGTGATCAGGCCGGCTTCGTAGAGGCCCACGATGTAATCGTCGAAGGTGGTCATTCCGAAAGGCCTGCCCGCCTGCATGATATCGTAAAACGTCTTCCCCTCGGATTCTCCGTGCAAAATGGCGTCTTTCACCCGAAGATTGGTTCTTAAAATTTCAAACGCCGCCACCCGGCCGCCGCCCATCTTGGGGAGGAGCCGCTGGCACACCACCCACCGCAGGGTATCGGCCAGTCGGATCCGGATTTGTTTTTCCTCTTCCGTGGTGAACATCCCGAGAAGCCGTCCGATGGTCTGCCCGGCGTCCACGGTGTGCAGGGTGGTGAGCACCAGGTGCCCGGTTTCCGCGGCGTTTAATCCGATCTCCACACTTTCCCGGTCCCGCATTTCCCCCACCAGGATCACCTTGGGGGCCTGCCGGAGGGCGGCCCGGAGTCCGCTGGCAAAGGTATCGAAGTCGGAGCCGAGCTCCCGCTGGTTGAAAGTGGCCCGTTTGTGGGAATGCTGGTATTCAATGGGGTCTTCCAGGGTGATGACATGAACCGACTTGTGTTCATTGATATCCTCCAGGATCGCCGCCAAGGACGTGGTTTTCCCCGTCCCGGTGGCCCCGGTGAAGAACACGATGCCGTTTCGCTCCATGGCGATGTCGTGGAAGACTTTCGGCAAACTCAGCTCTTCGATGGTGGGGACTTTCGATTCCAGATTCCGCATGACGATGGAATAATTCCCGGACTGGGAAAAGATGTTGACCCGAAACCGGGCCTTGGTCCCTAAAAAATAGGAAAGATCGCAAGACCCCGTATTGAGCAAATACTGGGTGAGACGCCGGTTGGCGTTGACCAGGCTCAGCGCCAGGACTTCGGTCTGATACGGGGTGAGCTTTTTGATCCTGGGCTCCAGATCCACCGGCAGGAGTTCCCCGTAGGCCTCCACCTGGAGCGATTTGCCCACCGTGAAATTCAAATCCGACACCCCTTCGTGGGACTCGAGCATGTGGGAAAAGATGTAATCAATTTCCTGTTTTTTCATGGCGGATCTCCCTTTTTCCCGGGTGTTACACCTCGGTAAAGTCGGCCGGCGGCCCCTTGATGAGGGGCCTGAAGCGTGCTTTCTCGTTGGCTTTGATGTACGCTTCGTCCGCGCTGATCCATCCCTTGTTGTATAAATCCATGATGGCGTCGTCCAAAAGCTGCATCCCGTATTTCTTTCCCGTCTGCATGGAGGACGGAATCTGATAGGTCTTGGACTCCCGGATCAGATTGCGCACCGCAGGCGTGGCGATGCAGACTTCCAGGGCCACACACCGCCCCTTGATGTCGATCCGCTTGAAAAGGACCTGGGCAATGATGGCCCGGATCCCGTCCGCCAGGGTGGATCGGATTTGGGGTTGCTGATGTGCCGGAAAGACCTCGATGATCCGGTCCACGGTTTTGGCGGCGCTGGTGGTGTGGACGGTGGAAAAGACCAGATGCCCGGTGGCGGCGGCTTCCAGGGCCAGACCGATGGTTTCCAGGTCCCGCATTTCCCCCACCATGATAATGTCCGGGTCTTCCCGGAGGGCTCCCCTCAGAGCAGCGCTGAAAGAGCGGGTGTGGGTTCCCACCTCCCGGTGATTCACGATGCAGTTCTGGCTGGAGTGCACGAATTCAATGGGATCCTCGATGGTGATGATGTGATCCTTGCGCTGCTGGTTGGCCTTGTCGATGATGGACGCCAGGGTGGTCGATTTGCCGCTTCCCGTAGGGCCCGTCACGAGGACCAGTCCCCTGGGCAGCATGGCCAGCTTGGAGATAACCGGGGGCAGACCGAGTTGTTCGGGGGTCATGATGATGCTGGGAATCTCCCGGAATACGGCGGCGATGCCGTTTTTTTGCATGAAAAAATTGGCCCGGTACCGGGCCAGTCCGGGAATCTCATAGGCGAAATCCACATCCCCGGTCTCCTCGAAGCTCTTGATCTTTTCTTCCGGGGTGATCTCGTAGAGCATGCCTCTGAGGTCGTCGCTGTCGAGGACTTTGAATTTGACCCGCTCCATGTCCCCGCGAATCCGGATGACAGGCTGCTGGCTGGACACCAGGTGTAAGTCGGAGGCCCCTTGTTCGTGCATCAGTTTGAAAAACGCGTCGATCTTTGCCATCGCGTGCTCCTTTTATCGGTTTCTGCCGATATTGCCTCCCCATGGACCATCCGTACGGTTTTTTCTCATGAGATGGGCAGGGACTCCTCGGGGGGTACGGGATGCCGGAGAATTTTCAGTTTGTCGTCTTCTTCGTCCAATTGCTCCATTCCCTCCCGTCCCATCTCCAAAAGCTTGGTATGGGTCTCCAGTACGGAACGGATCTGGACCTCGATCTGCATGCGCTGGCGTTTCAGTTCGGCGATGTCCTCATGGAGTTGAGCCAGCCGGTTGTGCGCCCGGTTGAGCATCTTTTCCGCCTTGACTTCCGCATCCGCGATGATGACCTCGGCGGACTTCCGGGCGTTATCCTTCATCTGGTCCAGGACCTTCTGGGAATTGGCCAAGACCCGTTCAAAGGTTTTTTCCCTTTCTTTTTGCCTGAAGCTTTCCTGTTTGAGGGCATCCAGTTCCTTTTTCAGGCGGTGATTGGAATCCTTCACGGCGCGAAACGCCCGGGCCGTTTCTTCCAGGAAGGCATCCACCTCCCCGATATCAAACCCCCTGAAACGCACACGGAACTGTTTCTCCTGAATGTCGTCCGGAGTGATTTCCATAGTCCCTCCCTTTCGTCCAGCCTCCCCGTTCACAGCAGGCCGGCGGCGAGCCGCGTGAGGCTGCTGATGAGAAAGGTACGAAGAAATATCACCGCCAAAAAGACCACAATGGGGGACAGGTCCAAGCCGCCGAAACCCACCGGCAACTTTGTCCGGATCGGGTACAGCACCGGTTCGGTCACGTTGTGGATGAATCGAACGATGGGATTAAACGGATCGGGATTGACCCAGGAGAGGACGGCCCGGGCGATAACGATCCACATAAACAAGAGGAGAGCGATGTCCAGGACCTTGGCAACCCCCATCAACAAATACCCCAAAAAATACATGGTGGAAATCGATCCTTTATTCCAATTTTGGTGAAATCATAAAAACCCGCAATCGGGACGGCAAAGCAAAAATGACCCGATGCAAGGCGCATAAATCCTTACGATTGCGGCGTACTGATGCGTCCGCCGCAATGATCTGTCTGTGCCTGCCTGTCGCGTTCGCGACGCAGACAGGTGCAATGCACAGGCAGGCGACGGATGCAGCGCAACGCAACAGACGGACATTTTACGAAGCCATCCTTTTTAGGTTATTCTTTAAATATAATCCGGAGAATAAGTCAAGACGTTTCATACCGGATATTGCATGGAAGATTGACAACTTCGAAGGCGGTGTCGTAACATTTCTTTACGGAACATACAGCAATGCTTCTCTAAAAAAGGAAAAAATCATGACTCAAAGCGCTTCCGGTCGCCTCCTGCGCATCGGGTTCATCGGCGGCGGAAACATGGCCGAGGCATTCATCGGCGCCCTGATCCGTTCCAAAACGGTTCCCGCGTCCCACATTTTTGTCTCCGATGTAAACCCCCAACGGCTGGATTTCCTACGCCGGACCCATCGGGTGGAGACGACCCCGGATAATTACCGGGTCTTTTCCGCGGCGGATGTGACGATCCTTGCCGTCAAGCCCCAGCAGATGCCCCCGGTCCTCTCCGAACTCGCCGGATCCAGGGTTGCCACGCCGCGCAAAAAAAAACGGATCATCTCCATCGCCGCGGGGTTTCCCATTCGGAAAATCGAGGCGTGCCTCTATGCACCCCTTTCCGAAACCGAAAAAAAGCGCCTGCCCGTCATCCGGGTCATGCCCAATACCCCGGCACAGGTGCTGAAAGGCGTTTCGGGCATGAGTCCCAACCGTTACGCCACGCGGGAAGATATCCGGATCACCCGTAAGATTCTTTCTTCCATCGGATGCGTCCTGGAATTTCCGGAAAAAGATCTCGATGCCGTGACGGCCCTTTCCGGTTCCGGCCCGGCCTATGTCTTTTATTTCATCGAATCCCTCTGCAATGCCGGCCGCCGCTTGGGCCTGAAAAAAAAAGACGCCGCCATCCTGACCGTGGAAACGTTCCGGGGCGCGTTGGCCCTCCTTAAAGAACGTGGCGAGTCCCCGGAAGCGCTTCGCCGGAAAGTGACCTCCCCGGGGGGCACCACCGAAGCCGCCCTCGGCGTCCTGGAAAAAGGGCGGGTGGGGCATTGCATCGTGGAAGCCGTGGCGGCGGCGAAAAAACGGGCCCGGGAGCTGAGCCGGTGAAATGAAGGGTTGATCGTTAAAAATCTCACGCGGTTTGAGGCACTCGTGCCGAGTTCTGGAGATTTCGCGAAACCCTTTGAATCTTACGAAAATTGTTGCGGCGCGAACAACATCGGCCTTTTTACGATTCCATCAAAATTGACATGATTGATAGGGTATTTATCTTGATCCCAAAGACACCGCCCGATATAATAAATCGTAACCAGGGTGCAACGAAACGGTTCGATTCGACATTTTGGTCACCGTTGTTACGTGACGCCCATCGCCACCGGTCGAAAACCAAAACCGGATCACAAGGATCAACCGAAACGACATTTCCCTTGAAAGATTTTCCCGGATGATAACGGAAGCCGTCTCTTATCCCGCCGCCCTTGCGGCAGGATTGTTGTCCTTCGTCTCCCCGTGCATCCTGCCGCTGGTGCCGGCCTATTTTACATTCATCACGGGGTTATCCCTGGAGGAGCTGAGCGGAAACGACGAGGCCGTCCGCCGCCGTGTCGTGGTCTCCACCGTTTCGTTCGTCACCGGCTTTTCTGTGGTGTTCATCCTCCTGGGGGCATCGGCGTCTTATCTGGGAGGGCTTTTTTTTGAACACCGGGACCTGGTCCGCATCATCGGCGGGGTGTTGATCCTCTTCCTAGGAATCCATCTCACCGGCATTTTCCGCATTCGTGCCCTGGAGTTCGAAAAGCGGATCCACCTCAAAGGCAAACCTGCCCATACCTTCGGCACCCTGGTGGTGGGGATGGCCTTCGGGGCCGGGTGGAGCCCCTGCATCGGCCCGCTGCTCGGTTCCATCCTGATTCTCGCCGGGAATCAGCAAACCGTGCTGGAAGGCACCCTTCTTCTCGGGATCTATTCCGCGGGACTGGCCATCCCGTTTCTTGTCCTTTCCGTTTTCATCCACTATTTTCTGGCGTGGATCCGGAAGGCCCAAAAGTCCCTACGGTACGTCCACACGGCGGCCGGAGTCCTTCTCATCGGCATGGGGCTGTTGTTGATTACCGATAGACTACGCCTATTGGATTTTACGAGGTGATATCGATGAAGCCGAAACAATTTTGGGTTTTAATGATTCTTTGCGTTTTTTCCTTCCTATTGATCGCCCGGTGGGTTTCCGCCGACACGGAAAACACCGGCGGCATCCGCTGGCACCCCTATTCGGAAGGCATGGCGCTGAGCCAGGAGGAAAACAAAAAAGTCTTTTTGTATTTTTGGGCGGAATGGTGTGCCTATTGCACCAAAATGGCCAAAGAGACTTTCGTCGACCCCGGTGTGATCGATTCCCTGAACAACGCGTTCATCAGCATCAAGGTGGATTACGACCGGAAACCCAAAGTGGCCTCCGAATACGGGGTCCGCGGACTTCCAACCTCCTATTTTCTGGCCGAAACCGGTGACCGGATCGGCGGAAGACCGGGATTCATCTCCGCAAAGGATCTCCTGTCCACCCTGAAATATATCGAAACGGACAGCTATAAGACCATGACCCTGAAAACCTTTTTAAAGAACAAGTAATAAGGGGCGTTTCATGGAAATACATGCAGGGAAAAGCCCCTTGGATCTGGCGACCGTGGTGCGGGTTCTCCAAAGCGTCGACCCCGTGGACGAACCGGTTAAAGACGCCTTTGACCCCACCGTCGTGTTCCTGCTGTTCTTCGATCCGAAGAATCCGCACATCCTTGCGGTCCTCAAAACCGACACAAAGGGGTATCCCTGGGCCAATCAGGTGGCGCTTCCGGGGGGGCATGTGGATACGGAGGACGCCACGACCCTGGACGCGGCGTTTCGGGAACTCCAGGAAGAGGTGAACATCCACCGGGAAAATGTCCGATTCATCGGACCGCTGGGGCATTTTCAGACGATTGCCAACAAAGATATCGAAGTCTTCACGGGGGTGTGGAACGGCCGCGGGGAGCTGCAATTCGATGCGGCCGAAATCGCCCGGGTGGTTCCCGTTCCGCTTTCCGCATTACTCCAGGTCCACATGGCCCGCGGTTATCACGGCCGCCTACCCGGCGTCCATGAACTGGTTTATCCTTTGGAAGGGGTACGGATTTGGGGAGTCACCGGAAAAATCCTCCATTTTTTCCTGGAACAGTTCTGTTCGGCTTTTTCCTCCGGAGCATCCGTTTTTCAACCGGAAGAAAAAATCATTCGGAGAGGCGTTTGAGGCGCCGCCGGACAAGGCGGGTCGAAACGGATATGAAGACGGCGGCGCTCAGAACCGACAGGAGTACCGGTACCCAGGCCGTACGATCGGGGATATCTTCTTCATAAGAAACGATGATGCCGAAAAGAGCAAAACCAAAAACCATCGCCATGACCCCCATGAGAATCAGGCATACGGGAGTCGAGTCGTACCAAGGAACAATGGCGCGTCGAAACACCGGACTTTTTTCACGGCCCATGGGTCAAAAGACTCCGTTTTCTTGAAAAAAGACGTTATAGGGCTGGGATACCCCCCAATACGCGCAATTCATTGAAAAATCAAGGAACGCGCCCTGAAGATCAGCCGTTTCCGCGCCTTCTTCCTCAAGAGGATACTCCCGAAAGCCTCCCGGCCATGACGAAAACCAAGTCGAGGATTTCAGATGAAAAAAGCCGAGAAACAATCCCAGCGGTCAAGGAGCCTTTTCTTATTGTGGAGCAGCCTTTTTTTCCTTTCAGCCGCCGTTTTCTCAGGATGTACGCCCATGCCCAAAGGCGCCCTCATTAAAGATTCAAAGCGTACGTATCCCCCCGGGAGTATCGTGTCCGGTGCCTCCGGTCAACCGGTGACGTTTGATACCATGATTCAGGACCTTTCCGGTGTACGGATCGTCTTTATCGGAGAGTCCCACACCGATGCGGCACACCACGCGGTACAGCTAAAAATTTTGAAAGCGCTTTACCCGCGGGTCAAGGGTCTGCAGGTGGGAATGGAAATGTTCGATGCTCCCTATCAGACGGTTCTGGACGCGTGGACATCCGGAAAACTCGACGAAAAAACGTTTCTCGAAAAGACCCACTGGTATGCCAACTGGAGATACGACTTTGCCCTATACCGGGATATTCTGGAATTCATCCGGGACAACCGGATCCCCCTTTACGGGCTGAACATTCCGTTCCACCTGCCGGCGAAAATCGCCATCGGCGGGATTGAAAGCCTTTCTCCGGAAGAAAAACAACATCTTCCCCGATCCATCGACACCTCCAATGCCGCCCATCGCGCGTATGTGGAAAAAATTTTTCAAAACCACCGCCTGCCGGGCCGACACAACTTCGACTATTTTTACCTTGCCCAATGCGTCTGGGAAGACGCCATGGCCGAACAGGCGGTTGCGCACTTAAACGGAAAATTCATGGTCGTTTTGGCCGGAAACGGACATATCATCAGGAAGTTCGGCCTCCCGGACCGCGTCCTTCAAAGAACCCGCCTTCCGTTCAAAACCGTTTATCCGGTGGCCTCCGGGGACACCGCCGAATTGTCCTATGGGGATTACCTCTGGATAACCCCCCAGAAAGAGTAAGAAATCTCTCATTATGGAAAATGTGTCCTTTTAACGCAATATATGGAACATTTTCTTGACAGACCCCAAAATCTTGTGTTATTGGGCAATCTCATGAAATGAAGCGGGCGCCGGATCCACAGAGCATTTTCGTGCATTTTAACGGCGCCGGCCGGTTTTCACTTCCGAATAAACCCGAAACAAAAAAACCCGAACCCAGCACCCGTTACCCGAATTGATTTTCATTTGAAGACTCCAAACCAAGAGGTGTCACGGTGTTTGAACAGATCAAGAAACGAGACGGACGGATTGCGGAATTCGATTCGACAAAAATCACCGCCGCCATTGCCAAGGCGGGGAACGCCACCGGAGAATTCGGCGAGCGGGAAGCCAAGAAATTGACCCTCCGGGTCCTCACCCTGGCCCATGAACTGCGCCTGGGGGTGATCCCCGAGGTGGAAGAAATCCAGGACATCGTGGAACGGGTCCTCCTCGATTCCCCCTACTACAAGACCGCAAAGGCCTACATCATTTATCGGGAACAGCATGCCCAGCTCCGCCGCATGGCCACCCGGGCCAACGTGGACATGGTGGATCATTACATCGAAAAACAGGACTGGAAGATCAAAGAAAACAGCAACATGAGCTATTCCCTCCAGGGTCTGAACAACTATATTTCCTCGGATATCACCTCCGATTACTGGCTCCACAAGATCTATCCGCCGAATATCCGCAACGCCCATGCCAACGGAGATTTTCACATTCACGACTTGAGTCTTCTGTCCGTTTACTGCGTGGGATGGGACCTCAAGGATCTCCTCCTCCAAGGCTTTCGGGGGGTGGAGGGAAAGGTGGAAAGCGCACCCCCGAAACACCTCCGATCCGCCCTGGGCCAGATCGTCAATTTCTTCTATACCCTCCAGGGGGAAGCGGCGGGCGCCCAGGCCATCTCCAACTTCGATACCCTTTTGGCCCCGTTTGTGCGTTTTGACGGCCTGGACTATACGGAGATCAAGCAGGCCGTCCAGGAATTCGTCTTCAACATCAACATCCCCACCCGGGTTGGATTTCAGACCCCCTTCACCAATATCACCCTCGACCTTCTCGTCCCCGGCACCCTCAAAGATCATCCCGTGATCATCGGGGGGCGGTTGCATGCGGAAACCTATTCCGAATTCCAGGCGGAAATGGATCTGCTCAACCGGGCCTTTGCCGAAATCATGATGGAAGGCGACGCCAAAGGAAGGGTCTTCACCTTCCCCATCCCCACCTACAACATCACCAAGGACTTCGACTGGGACAACCCCAACCTGGAGACCCTGTGGAAAATGACGGGAAGATACGGCATTCCCTATTTTTCCAATTTCGTGAACTCGGACATGTCGCCGGAGGATGCCCGCTCCATGTGCTGCCGGCTTCGACTCGACAACCGGGAGCTTCTCAAAAGAGGCGGTGGGCTTTTCGGGGCCAATCCCCTCACGGGCTCCATCGGTGTGGTGACGCTGAACCTCCCGCGCCTGGGATATCTGTCCAAGGATAAAGAAGAATTCTGGGAGCGCCTCGACGGACTCATGACCCTGGCGGTGGAAAGCCTCCTCCTGAAACGCAAGGTCCTGGAAAAGTTCACGGAAGAAAACCTGTACCCCTATTCCCGGTTCTATTTGAGGGAGATCAAACGCCATGCGGGGTTGTACTGGAAGAACCATTTCTCCACCCTCGGGATCATCGGGATGAACGAGGCAAGTGAAAATCTTCTGGGACAAAACATCGCCGGCCGGGAAGGCCTGGCCTTTGCCCTGGAAACCCTAGACTTCATCCGGGACCGGATCTCCCGGGTTCAGGAGGAAACGGGGGATATTTTCAACGTGGAAGCCACCCCTGCCGAAGGGACGTCCTACCGGCTGGCCATGCTCGACAAGAAGTGCTTTCCGGGCATTGTCTGCGCCAATGAAGACGCCTTTTCCGGCGGCGCGGCCCCGTATTACACCAACTCCACGCACCTTCCCGTCAATTTTACCGAAGACGTCTTCGAAACCTTGACCCTCCAGGATCCTCTCCAGATAAAATATACCGGCGGTACGGTCCTCCATGTCTTTTTGGGGGAACAGGTAACGGATACCGGCGCCGTCAAGCACCTCGTGAGAAAAATCACCGATCACTACCGGCTCCCCTATTTCACCCTGACGCCCACGTTTTCGGTCTGCCCCGCCCACGGATACCTTACCGGAGAGCATTTTCACTGCACCTTATGTCGTCATAATACGGAAATCCACACCGGGGTGATTCCCTATGGCCGGCCCATCCGGCAATGGCATCCCCAAAAAGACGCCGAGGCGGCCACATGCCAGACCTTCAAAGTGGCCTGACGGAACCAAAGGAGGCCCGTTGATCTTCGGCGGCATCCGAAAAACTTCCCTCATCGATTACCCCGGCAAGATCAGCTGCGTGGTTTTTGCGTCGGGGTGCAATTTTCATTGTCCCTACTGCCACAACCCGGACCTCGTGAATGGAAATGCGCCCCACACTTTTTCTGAAAAAGATCTCTTCACATTTTTAAGCCAGCGGAAAGGCCTGCTGGACGGGGTGGTGCTCTCCGGCGGGGAACCGACCCTGCAAAAAGACATCCCCGGAGTTTGCCTGCGGATCAAAGACATGGGCTTTTCGGTGAAACTGGACACCAACGGCGGAAGACCCCGTATCCTTAAGACCCTGCTTTCGTCCGGGTGTACCGACTACGTGGCCATGGACATCAAGACCGATCCGCAGTCGTACGGCCCTCCCATCGGAGACGCGCAAAAAGCACCGCTCATCCTCGAAAGCATCCGTATGATCATGGAAGCGGATGTCCCTTATGAATTCCGGACCACCTGTGTCCGGCCCTTTGTGGATGAATCGATCATGGACCGGATTGCGTCGGTCATTCACGGGGCCAAACGGTATGTCCTCCAGTGTTTTCGCTTTGAAAATCTTTTGGACCCGGATTTTTTCAAACAAACGGCTCCGGGATTCGATGCCGACGGCATGGCCCGTCTTTTCGCCATCGCCGCACCCCGGGTGGAATCCTGTATCCTCCGGTAATCCGTAAAAGATTGAAGATCCCCCGCTGCCCCAACGCAGGAGCTCCGTGGACACCCCCCTCACACCGGACTTAAAACCGTAAAGCCCATTTAACCAATATATTTTGTTAAGGTATTGTATGATATTCATTTTCCCTTGACAGCCCTTTCGGTTCTCCTTTATCGTACAAAATCCATTTTAAGGGGACGCCATTTTTCTTTTTCCATCCATTCACTCACCAAAAAAGAGAGGAGGTCCGTACTATGGACGGCAACTATGAGGAAATATTTCGGGAATCCATCGAAAATCCGGATGTCTTTTGGGGGCGCATCGCCGAAGACATCCATTGGTACAAGAAGTGGGACAAAGTATTGGATGACAGCAACAAACCGTTTTATCGATGGTTCACCGGCGGAGAATTGAACACCTGCCACAATGCACTGGACATCCACGTGGAAACAGGAAGGGGGGATCAACCGGCCTTAATCTACGACAGCCCGGTGACGGACACCATCAAAACCTACACGTACCGTGAATTTCGAGATGAAGTGGCGCGCTTTGCAGGCGTTTTATCAGGATTGGGGGTCTCCAAGGGGGACCGGATATTGATTTACATGCCCATGATCCCCGAGGCGGTAACGGCGATGCTGGGCTGCGCCCGGATCGGCGCGGTACATTCGGTGGTGTTCGGTGGCTTCGCCGCAAACGAGTTGGCCACCCGTATCAACGACGCCAGGCCCAAGGTCATCGTATCGGCATCCTGCGGAATCGAAGTGAATCGGGTGATCAAATACAAACCGCTTCTCGACGAAGCCATCCAGCTTTCCAAAGAAGAAGCGCAACCCAACACCTGCGTGATCTATCAGCGGCCCATGGAAAAGGCTTCCATGGTCCCGGGTCGGGATAAGGATTGGATGGAACTCATGACGGATGCCAAGCCGGCCGACTGCGTCCCGGTTCTGGCCACGGATCCTTTGTATATCCTGTACACTTCCGGCACTACCGGCATACCCAAAGGGGTGGTCCGGGACAACGGGGGACACGCCGTGGCCCTCAAGTGGACCATGAAGGCCATCTACAACGTGGATGCCGGAGACGTATACTGGGCCGCGTCGGATGTGGGTTGGGTCGTGGGGCATTCCTACATCGTTTACGGCCCACTCTTGAAAGGGTGCACCACGGTGCTTTTCGAAGGCAAACCCGTTGGAACCCCCGATGCCGGCGTCTTCTGGCGGGTCATCTCCCAGCACAACGTCCGGACCCTCTTTACCGCGCCCACCGCGTTTCGGGCCATCAAGCGGGAGGATCCCCGGGCCGAACTGGTAACAAAATACGATCTTTCCGATTTTTACGCCCTGTTTCTGGCAGGAGAGCGTCTGGATCCCGATACCCTGCAATGGGCGGAGAAGGCCCTGAACAAACCGGTCATCGATCACTGGTGGCAAACGGAAACCGGATGGGCCATCTGCGCCAATTGCCTGGGACTCGATCATCTTCCGGTCAAGGAAGGAAGCCCCACCAAACCCGCGCCGGGATGGAACGTGAAGGTGGTGGACGATGCGAACAAGGAAGTCAAGGCCGGTGAGATCGGCGCCCTGGTAGTCAAGCTGCCGCTTCCTCCGGGATCCCTTCCCACCCTCTGGAAGGCCGACGACCGGTTTGTGGAATCCTACCTGAAAGAGTTTCCGGGCTACTACAAGACCGCGGACGCGGGATTCGTGGATGAAGACGGGTACGTATTCGTCATGTCCCGCACGGACGATATCATCAACACCGCCGGGCACCGGTTGTCCACGGGCGCCATGGAAGAGGTGCTCTCCAGCCATCAGGATGTGGCCGAGTGCGCCGTCCTGGGCGTTGATGACCCGCTCAAGGGCCAGGTCCCCGTGGGATTCATCGTGCTCAAGGCCGGCGTCGCCCGTTCTGAAGAGGAAATCATCAAGGAGGTCATCCAGATGGTGCGGGACCGGATCGGACCGGTGGCCTCCTTCAAAACGGCCACGGTGGTGAAGCGGCTCCCCAAGACCCGCTCCGGGAAAATCCTTCGGGGAACCATTCAGAAGATCGCGGACAACAAAGAGTGGCGCATGCCGGCCACCATCGATGATCCCGCCATCCTTGGAGAAATCGAAGAAGCCCTCACCAGGGTGGGATACGCCAGGGCAAGAAAAGACGGTTAAGCCGTTTTTACCACGGCTACATTCCCGGCGCCCCGTTCACCGGGGCGCCGTTTTTTATACATTGACCGTCTTGTCGGCCAGTTGCAGGGCGGTGACGATATCCAGCATGTTTGTGGTCTCTCCCACCCGCTTTTTATCCAAAAGTGCGAAATGATTCAGGCAGGTCCCACAGACCAAAATCGTCAACCCCTCTTTTTCAAGCCGCTTCAGGTCTTCAAGCACTTCGGACCCTTCCACGGCAAGTTTGACACCGTTGTTCACCAGGACCAAGCGCCACAGGTCCGGCCCCATTTCAGGAAGGGTCTTAATGAAATTGACCATCAGTTTTTTCCCCAGGACCGCGTCTCCGAATCCCATGCGGTCGGTGGCGCACATCACCAGGATTTTCTTCTCTTTTTCCTTTGTTATCGGTTTCGGCTGCGGATCCCGGAGCGCGTCCTCCAACGAAGGATCCTTGCAGCGACCAACGACCCGGTATTCTTCTCCTTCCTTTTCCAAAAGCGTCTCGAATCCCTGGGATTCCAGGAACCGTTTGACATTCTGCTGGGATGCCGGGTTATCGATTCTTACCGTCACCGCATCGGGTCTTTCTTCCTGGAGGAGGGCCCGGGTCTGCAGCACCGGGGCCGGGCAAGACAAGCCCCGCGCATCGATTTCTTTCATCGCGTCATTCCTTCAATAAGATCAAAAAAATCCGGGAAGCCCCCCCTCCCTCACCCCGGCACCACATCGGGCAATCTCTTTCAGCGCCTTTAAAATACGGATATCCCCTCCGGCCGGCCGGAAACCACCTCTCCGATGACAGCCGCATGAATGCCGTACCGGGTGCGAAGGGTTTCGGTCAGGGCCTCGCCCTTGTCGGCGTCGAGGCTGATCAAAAGCCCTCCCGAGGTCTGGGGATCAAAGAGAACGTCCTGGAGGGCAAGCTCCACGGGATCGGCAAATTCGATTCTTTTTTCGAAAAATTCCCGGTTTTTATGGGCCCCTGCCGGAATCAGCCCCATGGTGGCAAAGGTAAGGGCGCCCCGGATCACCGGCACCCGGTCCGAAAAAAGGTGCACATTTAGTCCGGATCCCTCCACCATTTCGGCCAGGTGGCCTAAAAGCCCGAAGCCGGTGATATCGGTGCAGGCATGCACGGGGAATCCCTTAAGGGTTTCGGCTGATTTCCGGTTCAGGGTCGCCATGATCCGGGTGACTTCGTCGATGAGATCCGCCGATGCGGCGGCGGCCTTGACGGCGGTGTTGATAATCCCGGTACCCAAGGGTTTCGTCAGCACCAGACCGTCTCCTGCCTTGAGATTCTTCTTGGTGATCACCGCCCGCGGGTGAACGAATCCCGTCACTGAAAGTCCGTATTTCAGCTCCTTGTCCTCGATGCTGTGGCCGCCGATGAGCACCGTATCGGCTTCCCTGAGCTTGTCGATGCCCCCCTGGAGGATGCGCCGTAACACCTCTATTTCCATGTCCGTGGCCGGAAACGCCACCAGGTTCATGGCGGTTTTGGGGGTGCCGCCCATGGCATAGACGTCGCTTAACGCATTGGCGACGGCGATCTGTCCGAAGGCGTACGGATCATCCACCACGGGGGTGAAAAAATCCACCGTTTGAATCAGGGCCAGGTCCTCGGATACCTTGTAGACCCCGGCGTCGTCGGCGCGGTCAAGTCCCACGAGGACGTTCTCATCAGTGGGGAATTTCATCCCGCAAAGGGCTCGGTCCAGGTCCCCTGGCGCCAGCTTAGAGGCTCACCCCGCACCGGCCACGGTCACGGTGAGGCGGTATCGTTTGGATGGTTCCATGAATCGCGTCTTTCCTTTTTCATCCTAAAAAAAACCTTGGAATATCGGTTTCGGATTTTCGGATTTTATAGATAGAGGAAGAATCCGTCAAATTGATATTTTCAATAATACTGTGCAGGCGGATTGAAAAAGCATATCCGGTTTGTTTTTCGTCGGTCGAAAAAAGCTCGAAAGTCTCGAAGACCCCGTGGAGAGATGTTTACGGACCCTTCGGAGAATCGACCGTGGTGTTCATGGCACGGGCACGGATGACGGCGAAGGCTTTTTCGTCAAATTCCTGT
The DNA here is from genome assembly GCA_964596535.1 of uncultured Desulfobacteraceae bacterium. GTDB lineage: Bacteria > Desulfobacterota > Desulfobacteria > Desulfobacterales > UBA2156. Next base: position 10,360 of record CAZQUR010000030.1, on the reverse strand, counting down.
TTGCGCTGAAGGAACGTCATGGGAAAAGGCTACCAGGAAAGGATGGGCGATATTCCAGACCAGGGCAGGGAAGACAAAGGCGAAAAACAACACTGTCCAGGGATTGTAGCGGCGCATGCCGTACTCTCCGAAAATATCGTACCAGGCAAAAGTCACCGCTGATAAAACCCCGCTGACAATCCCGGCCGAAAGCGTCAGGCGGAGTTGCACCGATTGAAACTTGGAATCCCGCTTCGTTCATCCTTCGCCAAACCCCGTTCTCCCAGGTTTCCGTACCGGTGATAGGTATTGCAAATGCTCTGGTTGCTCACGTACTGGAGCAACTCGAGGCGGCCTTCCATCATGACGGGGGTCCGGGAAATGTAAAAGCCGGATTCGGCCGCGGCCTCGAAGACGTCCCCGGGCACCCGGTCGCCTCCGGCATACCGGATCCGCCGTATTTTCGACAGGGAAGCGATCAGTTCCGCATCGGTTTCGAAACGAACCGGCACATTTTGCACAAAGGGCTTTAGCTTTTGGCTGAAAAGAAACCGCGTCACATCGTTTTCCAGCCCCGGAGAAATGCTCACTGCTGGGCGGCATCCCGTGATTTTGGCCGCGGCAATCCGGCCCAGCGTCTCGAACAGGGAATCGTCGGGGTGGAGCCGAATCACCAGGTCTCCCACCGGAACGTATCGATGGAGATTGTCCTGCCCCCGCAAATGGAAGAAATCCTTCTGGCGGGAAAATTCCTCTTGTTGCCAATAGAGATAGCTCAACACCGCGGAAACGGTCTTTTTCAGATCGTCGACATGCCTGTCGGCTTGTCGCCACCGGATTTCCGATTGAAGCTGCCGCGCAGCGGCCAAAAGGGCATGGCCCTTATCGAGGCCCCCCATTTGCGGGGGCCCGGTTTCGTTGAATGTCATAAACTGGACCGGGTAATTGGCGTAGCCCACTTTAATCCCCGCCCCCAGGGCCGATTTCCCCATGCCTCCGAAAGGCTGGCGCAGCACCACGGCGCCGGTGGTTCCCCGGTTGATATACAGATTTCCGGCCCCGATCCCTATTTTCCATTCTTCGTGCTCCCGGGGATCCAGGCTCTCAAGGCCGGCCGTCAGTCCGTATCCGGTTTGATTGGCCAGGGCGATGGCTTCCGTTAAGTCCTTTGCCTCCATGACCCCGAGAACGGGGCCGAAGAGCTCGGTCATATGGGTAAAGGAACCCGGCCGGACACCGTATTTGATCCCCGGTGTCCACAGATGGGGATTCCCCCCGATGTTTCGGGACTTCAGGGCCCAGGACTCCCCCGGTTCCAGATGCGTCAGGGCCCGTTCCAAGGCGCCGCCGGGGGGCTGGATCAAGGGCCCCATCCTGCTGGTGAAGTCCCAGGCCGATCCCACCGGGAGGCTGGCGGCGGCATCCACCAGTTGGGACTTGAATTTCTCGCTGCGATAGACTTCCCTTTCCAGGATCAACAGAGAGGTGGCGCTGCACTTCTGGCCGCAGTTGCTGAATGCCGAGTGGATGACATGGGCCACGGCCTGATCCCGGTCCGACATGGCGGTCACGATGGTGGCGTTCTTGCCGCCGGTCTCTGCGGCCAGGTAAAGATCCGGGCGATGCCGCAAAATGGAAAGGCCGGTCTGCGTTCCTCCGGTCAAAATGACGAAATCCACATCGGGATGCCCGGTCAACCGTTTTCCGGAGACCTCTCCTGCGCCGGGCAAAAACTGGAGCGTGTTTTTGGAGATCCCCGCTTCCCAGAAACATTGACAAAGCCGCCAGGCCGTCAATACCGCTGCCGATGCCGGTTTGAACAGCACCGTGTTCCCCGCGGCCAGGGCCGCCGCGATGCCGCCGCAGGGGATGGCGATGGGAAAATTCCACGGGGAAAGGACCACCCCCACCCCTTTTCCGCGGCCCTGCAAGTGCGGCATCCGGGAAAAGCGTTTCACGGCCAACGGATAGTATTCGGTGAAATCGACGGCTTCACTGACTTCAGGATCGGATTCGATAAAGACTTTCCCGGTTCCGGCGGCCGCCGCCCCCATGAGATCCTCCCGTGCCCGGCGGAGGGCCCGGGCCGCTTCGGAAAGGATGACATGGCGCCGGCCGGCGGAAAGCCCCCTCCAGCCGTCGGGATCTTTCTTGGCCGCGGCAACGGCTTCCCGGATATCGGCTTCGCCGGCGGTACAAAACCGGGCCACACACACCCGGTCCGGGAGACAGTTGGGATCGAAAGACGCCTGCATCGATCTGCCGTTAAAGATCTCGTGGCCACCGGCCACCACAGGGATCTCCACCGGCGGGTCTTCGGATTTCTTTTGCCATTTTTTCCGGATGGAATCGGCCCATTCGACATTTTCGGGAAGGGACCAGTCCGTGTCGGGTTCGTTGGAAAACACCTCATCGGAGTATATCCCTTCCCTGCGTTCATGGGTTTCCGTATTCCGGTTCTGAATGCGACGGGGGGTGGAAGCCACCGTTTCTTTCACGGCAAAGGACTCCAGGAACCGGTGTTTCAGGGTCTCCCAGGCCTCGGATCGCGGATCGAGGTGAAAGGAATAGCGCAAAAAATTTTCCGGTGCCGTGTTTTCATCCAGGCGCCGGATCAGATACGCGATGGCATTGATGAACTGCTCCCGGCTCGCCACCGGCGCATAAAGGACGAGTTCCTCGTCGGTCTCCGCAATGGCCCGGCGGACATGGTCGGCCATGCCTTCCAGCATTTCAAAAGAAAAATACGGCGTCGTTTTGTTTTTCCGGGCCACGTGGTATGCATAGGCCAGTTCGAAGAGATTATGGGATCCAATCCCGATATGCACCGCCGGCGCGTTTTCCGGCGCCAACCCGAATTCCACCATCCTCTTGAAGTTGGCATCCACGTCCCGCTTGTTGTCGTAGGGGGCCAGGGGCCAGTCCCTGAGGGCGGCGTCCACCATCTCCATTTCCATGTTCGCGCCCTTGACGAGGCGGATTTTGATGGGCGCCCCGCCCCGGTGGACCCGGTCCCTGGCCCATCGGGTGAGACCCTGCTGGATGCCGTAGGAATCCGGGAGATACGCCTGCAGGGCGATTCCGGCGGGATGGTTGGAAAAGGCCTCTAAGCCAAGCGTCCTTTGGAAGGCCTCGGCGGTGATCCGCAAATCCCGGTATTCCTCCATGTCCAGGTTGATGAACTTGGGGACAGCGACGCCGTCTTTTCGGATAAATGTATTTTTTCCGGCCGTCTCCAGAAGACGCGAGAGCCGTTCAATGAGGGTCTTTACCGTGGCATCGAAAGCGAGAGAATTGATCTGGGAAAACAGGGTGGAAATCTTGATGGAAATATATTCGATTTCCGGGTTTTCCAGATCCTTCAGATAGGCCAGCAGGCGGGCATGGGCTTCCCTCTCTCCCAGCACGGCTTCTCCCAGGTGGTTGATGTTCATCCGGACACCCTGTTGCTTGCGTTTTTGGAGATGGGCGTGGAGGGGGTCCGGTTCTCCGGGGATGATGGCCCGGCTGCTGCTTTCACGCATCTTTCCGATGATCTTGGGGACCGATAGGGTCGGAAAATGCCACCCCACCCCCAGAAACATTTGCACCAGGAGTCTTTCGACCCGGGAAAAAAAATCCGGAACCCCGCAGGCTTTGAGGAGCGTGCGGACCTGGTCCGCCACCCGGGCCGGATCTTCGGACCGGAAACTCACGTCGATGAGCCGGGTCAGGACCACCTTGTCCATGGGATGCGTCACCAGGCGCAGCATCTGTTCCTGGATCCCTTTTTCCTCCGGGGTTAAAAGCTGGTTGGCCCGGTGCTGCCAGGCTTCGGCCCGGGCAATGGCTTCTTGAAGGATTTCGGTATGCACGGCTGTCCTTCGAGGTTTTTTTACCCTTCGCCCGGCGGGTCGGGTGTTTTGGCCGCCGGAGGAAGGGTTTTGGGAATACGGATCCGGAAGGAAGAGCCCTTTTCCGGTGTACTTTCGACCCGGATGCGCCCTCCGTGCTGCTCGATGATTTTATTGGAAACGAACAACCCCAAGCCGGTGCCGCTTTTCCCCTTGGTGGAAAAAAAGAGGGTGAAAAGATTGTCCCGCGTTTCCGGATCCATGCCGATTCCGTTGTCCGTGACTTCAAAGAGGATGTCGTCTTTGTCGGCCTTCACGGCGAACAGAACCTCGTGAGGCTTTATTTTCGGATCCGTCAGGCAGGCGTCCACGGCGTTTTCCAGGATGTTGATCAGTGCACTGTGAACCACTCCGGCGTCCACTTCGAACTGGCCGGCTTCCGGATCGAACGATTTCACGAAGCGGATATTATGGACGGCCATCTTCGGTTCCACCGTCAGGGCCACTTCTTGGGCGAACCGGAGCACGTCGACCTTCTCCCAGTTGAGATCCCGTTGCTTGGCGTAGTACAGGATGTTGAGAACCATGCTCCGGATCCGCTCCACCATGAGCTTCACCGTCTCCCACCCCTCTTGGATCTGGGCGGCGTTTTCCTTGGCGAACCCGGAGGAGACGAGATACATGCCGCCGTCCAATCCCGTGAGCAACCCCTTGATCCCGTGGGAGATGGATCCGATGAGCAGCCCGAGGGAGGACAGGTGATCCTGGAGTCGGCGGATCTGGGTGATGTTGGTCAGCAATTCCATGACCTGGACGACTTCTCCGTTTCCATCCCGGATGGGGGCGGTCCAGATCAGCACGTTATACAGATCGCCGGTCATGGAGGTCACCACCATTTCGGATTGGTGGGCGCATCCGTCCTCGAAGGTTTTGACCACCGGGCAATCTGCACAGGGATCTTCCCGGTGTTTATAGATTTCATAGCAATAGGCCCCCAGCGCCGTTCCGAAATCCTCCTTGAACCGCCGGTTGGTCTCCACCACCCGAAGATCCCGGTCCTGGACCGAAATATAGCACGGGACCTCGTCGAAAAGCTGCTGGTACCGCTGCCGGGTGGTGCGGAGTTCTTCTTGGAGCCGTTCGATCTCTCCCACGTCGGCGGCGATTTCCACCACCAGTTCCACCTGCTTTTCCCGGTTGCGGATGGGGGCCGTGTGGACGATGACCGGGACCCTCTTCCCGGACACGGTGTGCACCGTTTCCCGGCTCCGGTGTCCCATTCCGGAGGCAAAGGTCCGCCTCACGGGGCAATCCCGGGCGCCGCCGCCTTGATCTGCATAGATTTCCCAGCTGTTTTCTCCCACCCGGTTCCCCAGGCGCTGGGCATAAAGGGGATTGGTGGCGATCACCTTCAGGTCCCGGTTGTGAACGGACACGAAGCAGGGCATTTCGTTGAAATAGGCGACCCCCTCCGGCCGGGGGTCCAGGTCCTCGGCGATGCCGCGGATGGCTTCGGTGAATCCTTCCACGGCCTGGTTCACCGCCACCTGTCTTTCCAACTCCACCACCCGGGCCGATTTCTCGGCAACAAGGTTCTCGAGATTCTCCGTGTAGGCCTTGAGTTGCTGCCGCATGGAAATTTTTTCATGGGCCCGCCTGAGGGCGATCTCCAGGGCATCGTCGTTGATGGGTTTGGTGACAAAGTCGGTGGCCTCGTGCTTGAGACTCTTGATGGCCAAGTCCATGTCCCCGTGTCCGGTGATCATGATGACCTCGGTATCCGGGGATTCCCGCTTGATCGCTTCCAGGAGCCGGATGCCGTCCATTCCCGGCATCTTGATGTCGGTGAGGACGATCTCCGGCGTCTCCTTCCGGAAAATCTCCAGCGCCTCCCGTCCGTCCCGGGCCGTGAAAACCGTGTACCCCATGTCCTTCAGGGCGATCCCCAGGACCTTTCGGATCCCTTCTTCGTCATCCACCAGGAGTACACGTTCATTCATCGTCGCGCTCGAAGGCTTGAACAGGCATGGTCGGCGGTGGCCCGGCGGGGCCGGTCCATATCACGTGATGGGTCCTTATATCAGAAAAACAAGGGGCGTGCATCCCCCTTTTCCGGCAAAGCGGTTTTCGGCGGGGAAAAGGGCTTTCCACCGGATTTTCCGTGCCGGTCTTTGATCAAAACACTTCCCGCAGAAAGCAGATAACCGGGGCGCTCCGCGCTTCCAAGCGGGGCGCCCGCATAAGCCGAAGACGGTCAAAGACCGGCGCAGAAATTATCCGATGGTCCGTTTGACGATCCCGAGAAGCTTGTCCGGATCAAAGGGCTTGGAAAGGTATCCCACGGCATCTTTGATGGCGTGATCACCGTCAATCCCCGTGATCACGATGACCGGCGTCTCCTTGAGATCCTTGTCCTGCCGGAGCTTTCGGTAAAAACGGGGGCCCCACTCCCGGGGCATTTGGAGATCCAGGGTAATGAGATCCGGTTTTTCCTTCTTGACCACCTCCAATCCTTCCATGCTGCTGGAGGCGGTGCAGGTGGCGTATCCGTTGTCCTCGAAGAGATTGACCAGGTATTTCACAATCACCGGATCGTCATCGATCACTAAAATCTTTTTCGCCATGACAGACCTCTTTCATTTTGGGTTTGGAATCGCGACGCCCCCTTGCGAAGGCGGCATCACCGCACATGGCATTCGCCGCACATGATGGGCCCGCTTTTCTGCTTTTCATGGCACCCTTTGCAGTTGCCGTGGAACGCCTTGAGAAGAGATGGCGCGTTTCCTTCCGCTTCCAGGCCGTGGCAATCCGCACATCGCATGTCTTCGGACGATTCGTATTCCAAGAGCGTTCCGTCTTCATATACGTGATGGCACTCGTTGCACTCTTCGATGCCGGCCGTTTCGTTGTGTTCGTCGTGCTGGAACACCGCCGCCGGCCGCTGCGGATTCATGAAGACGCTCGGATCCACCTCCGTCATATCCTCCTGGGAATGGACGGAGAGTACCATAAACGCGGCCAGAAAAAAAGCTCCTGCGATGATGATCATCATCCCCTTTTTCATATCGCTCTCCTTCGCGTCATTCGGGTTTTTCAATAACCTGATACAGAATATCTCCGAAAAATTTTATATCCATATGCAGGTCGTAATAATGGTTGATGTCTTCCAGGCCGCTGTGACAGTTATGACAAGGTGCAATCAATACCTTGGCGCCTTTGGCTTTTGTTTCCGCCAGCTGTTCGGCCTTAACCCGGTTGCTCTTGACACGTTTCTTTTTATAGGGAGGACCGCAGTTGATAACCCCGCCCCCGGCACAGCAGCAGTAGTTGTGCTCCCGGTTGGGGTGCATCTCAATGAATTCCTCGCATATGGCGTTTGTAACGTATCGGGCCATCTCATGTAATCCCGCGCCCCTTATGACGTTGCATGGATCGTGGAGCGTAACCGGGGTCTTGAACTTCTCTTTGACTTTCAGTTTCCCTTCCTTCAACAACTCATAGAAAAATTGGATGGAGTGGACCACAGGGATCGGAGGCATCTGCCATCCCAACCAGCGGTTACCCATATCGTGGATGGATCGAAACGCATGTCCGCACTCTCCCATGACGATCCGCTTCACCCTCAGCTTTCGGGCGATATCGAAATGCGCCCGCTTGACGCGCCCCATGATTTCGTTGTCGCCGGTATACATGGCCATATCGCTGTTATCCCACCCCATGGAGGAAGGCATGGTCCAGTTGATTCCGGCCACATCCATGATAACGGCTGCTTGATAAATCAGGGTTGCCTGGAATTTAGGCTCCGGACCGATCACCGAATACATGATGTCGGCGCCCTCCTTGTCCAATGGAATCCGCAAGGTTGGAATTTCCGATTGCGCCTCTTCCTCCTGCCATTGCAGGGTATCCGGCCATTCATCCCCTTTCACCCACATCTGGTTCATGGTGACGGAATGGCTATGGGCCGTGTCCTGAATATACAGTGGTGTAACACCCAGCTTATGGCATATCCGCCGGACAGTGAGCATGATATAGGCGATATCGATCCCGAAGGGGCAATACATCGCACAGCGCTTGCAGGCATTGCATTCCGTCGATGCGATTTCAGATGCCTGCTTGATGAACTCCGGGCTCACCTTTCCCTTTTTGCTGATCATCTCCCACATCGTCTGCTTAACCTTGCCGACGGGCGACCATCTGGGGTCCTTGTCGTGGGACAGGTAATAATGACAGGCTTCGCTGCAGAGGCCGCAATGGATGCAGGTTTCCACATAGGCCTTCAGGCGTGCCCCGGTTTCATTCTTCAAGACGGAATTGATGGTCTTTTCTATCTTTTCTCCAGTCAGCCTGGCCGTCCCTACCTCAAGGCCTTGATCGATGATTTTCTTTTCCTCTTCTTTTTCTTTTTTTACAGGCTCAGCCATATTCAGCTCCTTATATTGCTTCGCTTAAAAGATTGTTTTTTTATTCCTACCAGTCTCTGGCCCCCCTGACTCCTCCGAACTCGGAACCAATGTAAGCCCTCGTGAAAGGCGAATAGATCATGTGGCTGAGTCGACTGAAAGGAATCGCCACCAGCATGATCTCTCCGGCAAGAATGTGGAGAATCATCATAATCCGATAAGCAAACCATTGATGATAAGCCAGAAAACCAGTGATAAAAGGGGCAGCGACGATTGCAAGAATGATAAAATCCGAAGCGGAGGTCACATAGGCCACTTCAGGTTGCGTTATTCTTCGAATCAGGAAATAGACAACGCTGAGGATCACGATCAGTGTCATGATATCCGACAGTCCGTCTGGAAGGGTCCACCAGCGGACATCCCATGATTCTTCCCACAGTATCACATGAGATAGAAGGAAAATGGGCGTGGCAATAAGACAGATGTGAAAAGCGAATGTGACAATCGTGAGAACGGGGTTTTTTCTCCAGTTGACGGTTCCGAATGGGATAATCCAGTGGAAAATGGAGCGGAGACCGTATTTGAAGCTCATATAAGTAAATATAAACGGTTCTTTTTGCTTGACTTCGGCGATCATTTTAATGAGCCGATACAGGGATCCAGCAAAAAACAGAATGAAGGCCACCCATGCCAGGGGGCCGCTCACAAAAGCATATACGTCGTGCATGGTTTTCCCCCTCTGCTTAAAGTTCGGTTACTGGAATAATTCGACGATAATAAGTGCCGTTCTCAATCGATCGCAAGAGAATCTTGCTGCCATCCGGGCTGAAGACCGGCTCCCAGACGGCATCACATTGTTTTTCCCACAACCGGTCATTGCAAGCAATGGAATATTTTCCACTGATTTCGACTTTTGTCGCAAGATATTGAGCATTACTGCTAAAAACCGGCTTCCAGACCATATCAAAATCGTTTTGCCATCGTTTTCCATCCACAATGATCGTGTATTTATCCCCTTCTTTTCCGACAGCGGCGACTTTTCCCCCATCCGGGCTGAAAACCAAATCCGTTACCATATTTTTAAAGGTGAAGTCCCACGGAGTTCCGTCCACCGCAACCGTCCAACGCCCATATTTAGGGGCCACGATGGCCGCGAGACGGTTTCCGTTGGGGCTGAATGTCTGCTGCCAGACCTGGAAAAACCGTCCGTCCCAAAAGATATTTCCGTCTTCGGCCAGGCTCCATTTTCCTGAAGTACGGACGGGCGCCACCACACCTCCTGTCTTGGGATTGAAAACCGGTTCCCACACGCACCCGTAAACCTGATCCCACACTTTTCCATTAACGGCGATCGTATAATCGTAAAGATTCAGACGGACTTCTGCAGCCAGCTGTTTTCCGTCGGGGCTGACGGCTATGTTCCAGACGTTCACGAACTTTGTCTCCCAGGCCTCTCCGTCGAGGGCGGCGGTAAAGCATCCTTCCTGGAATTTATTGATTTCCCCCTCGCCGAAGTTCTTCACCTGCACCGCTGCCGCCGTTTTGGTCCCGTCCGGGCTCAAGGAAAAATAGGTCATGTTCTGGAAGGTGTTTTCCCAGGGGGTGTCGTTGAGGACCATGCAGTACTGGCCGCCCACCTGGGCCGCAACGGCGATGCGATTTCCGTCACGGCTGAAAATTGGCTCCCAAACATAGTCAAACTTGTTTTCCCAGGAAGCACCATCCACCGCCACAGTCCATTCGCCCGTATCCTGAACGATTGAAAACAGCCGGCTATCCGGGGTAAATCGTAGATGCCACATTTTATCATAAGTGGCCTCCCACGGCTCTCCGTTCACACAGGCGGTGAATACCCCCTCTTCCACATTCACAATAGCGGCTACCTGCTCCCCATCGGGGCTGGCGTAAGGTTCTTCGACCCAGTTGAAGTTTTCCTTCCACGGATCAAAGGGGATTTCCTTTTCCCTTGTCCCCCAGTCCCATTTGCTTTGATCAACCATAGTCCCTCCTTGATGGTGTGGGCGTAAACGCCATTAGGCGCAATCGATTTGATTCACGGCAAGGATTCCGCCAACAACAGCCAGGCGCCTGCAGGTTCGTTGAGCAGATAATGGGTGACGCTGAGCTTTTGTTTCCGCGAATCCG
>CAZQUR010000029.1:0-30077 GCA_964596535.1 uncultured Desulfobacteraceae bacterium | reverse complement strand
TGCATCTGGAACTTTTTACTTTGCCATCCCAATTTCGACTTTTTACGAGTTCATCTTTTTTGACTTGCATCAAAGACGATTGCCCTTGATAGGAATAGGATCAGGGAAAAATTGCTTATTATTGCACAAGGAGGTGTCTTATGTGCCAGAGTTATCGAAAACGTTGCGTTTGCGAAACGCATACCGCCGAGATTTTTTTCGGAAAAAACGTCCTGGATGAATCATCCGTGTCCAGGGTCTTCTGCCCGGACTGCAGCGATGGACTCGACGTCTCCGCCGAAAACCGCGTTTGGGACAACGGCTGGGTCCTGGAGTTGGAGATGGAACGCGTCCGTGAAAACGCACTGATCATGGGAACGCTTCCCGATACGGTGACCGCCGAATGGGTCTTTGACGAAGGGTTTGCCACCTGGGTGGGGATCACCCCCGACGATGCCCAGACCCGGGACCGGGAACGGAATGAATTCCAAAAACTTGCCAAAACCGATGTCCGGGCGTATGTCCAGGCCATGCGGGACTGGGGACTGGAGCGGGAAAAACGTTTCACCCGAAAAGGCTGGCGCAAGATGACGCCCCGAAGTGCCGCCGTCCGGTAAAACAGGTATTTAAAATCCGCCTTTCACCCCGCCCTTTCCGGGTCAGGAATGAACAGGATCGTCCTCATGGCGTTGTTTTAAAAGAGAAAAGCCGGTCTTTTCGACCGGCTTTTCTTTTCGTAGACAATCTTATTTTTAATTTACAATGACGACGCTCCCGGCATCCTGGCCGTCCGAATCATTGTTCACCCGGTTGGCATCTTCCAAATCAAGAATCACGCCCAGGTAATAGCTCCCGGGGGCGGCGCTTTCGGGAATGCTCACCAGGGGTACGGTCACTTCCACGGTGGACCAGGGGTCAAAAGCGGCCTCAAAGCCATGTCTTTGGACCAGGGTGTCCGAGGTGGAAATATTCTCGTTGTCCGACAGGTAAACATTGGCATATACCGTGCCGCTCCAGGCGGTGGACGAGGTATTGTGGGCGAGGTAGACCATTTCCATCTGTCGACCATCAACATCGCTGACCCTGCGCGCGGATACGTAAAGGGGGGTCAAGTCCACGCTGGCGGGCGCCGAAGCGCCGGTCCAGTTTCTGATCGCATTGAACTGGCCTGCATCCAAAGTGGCGCAACCGGTGATGCTTGAACGGTCACTGATGGAAAGGATGGCATAGACAATTCTGGAGCCGCTATCAGGATAATAAACATATTCACTGCTGCCGCTGTGCCCCCCCCAGCTGGGCTTCCAGAAATAGACCTGTTTCGGGAGATCACTGAAAAACCCGTCGTTGTAACCGTACCGGTAGTAGAGCGTATTTCCGGTAAAGCCATACGCGCTTTCCGCAGGGTATCCGCCGTTGTTGAGAATCGTTGTCAAATACCAGTTTCGATCCGTGGTATATCCGAACCCGTGCCATCCCACGGCGGATCCAATGGGCCGGTCTAACGCGATTACACCGATATCCCAGTTAAAGTCCCCGTACGTGACCCATCCAACAAACGACAGGAAGTTCGTGGAATAGGCCGAACCATAGGGCGCCCATTCATCCCGATAGCCCGGCACCACCACGATCTGGTTGGCCCAGGCCCCGCCGCTTCCTTTATTGACGCAGTGGCCTGCAGTGATCGCAAATGACGGTTGAATCATGGTCCCGGAACAGACGAAATTTCCATCCGGAAAGGCCATGAACAATTTGGTCAGCACACGCCAGGGGTAGTCTTGCGTGTTTCCAACCGCCGTGATGTCCGTGAACGTTTGAAGGGAGCCTTGAGGTTGATTTCCCATGTCTTGATTAAAAAATTCCGGATCATGGCGCCCGATGCTGGCAATGGTCTGGAGTACCGATCCCATTGTCTCTGAAACGGCCGCGGCATCCAGAACCGTTTCCTTGCCGGTCTTGGCGTCGTAGGAGATGATGCTCTTTAAAACCGCGGGATCCACTTCTTCTTGGACGACGGCGGGTGTTTCTCCGGGAAAAGGCATTGGTATGGGACGGTAACTGGAAAGATCCTGGGGCAGGCGATCCACGTTCCGGGCGGCACCTTCGTCACCGGACGAAATGCCCTCGACTACCGTCGTATCCACCACTGAGGCCACGACCGGAACAACACGAAGCATTTCCGTTGCATGAGATGTTCCATGAATGACAATCCCTATCAGGAACAAGAGGAACAAACATCGATTCAATGATTTCCGTGCCATAACGTCCTCCTTTTAACTCCTCCTGCCGCTGTACGCTCTGTCTTTTATTGAAAAAAGGACCCCGCGGATCTGTTCCGGTGTTCCGGAATCCCTGTTATTTTTTTCCTTTTTCCGAAGATTCCTGCGGTGAAACGGGCTGGACAGCCGGATCTTGTGGATCCTCCCCCTCTTTGAGAGATGGTGTAACGGAAGGATTCGGAATCGGCATCGGTTTATAATCCTTTGGATTGACGGGAAGTTTTTGTTCATCCTCGTCTGCAAGTGTACCGGATCCCGTGCTTCCGGAAGTGGCGGGGCCGGTTGTTCCTCCGGACTGTGCTTCCTTGTCGCTTTGGGATTGGGAACATCCTCCCGTCGCCACCATCGCGCCGGTCATCCAGAAACTGATAAAAAGCACAACCCATGGCGATGCATGGAAAAAAAAGAATCGCCTTGTTCCTGCTTTTGATTTCATGGAGACCCTTTCTCCGGGAAAGGGGGTTTCCCGGTTTTCGGCTGTTAGGAGGGGTTAGATTCGAATGTGTTCAACGCCTTTCGGGTCAAAAAGGATGCAAATGTTTTTTATTGAGTAATAATAAGAATAGTAAAAATGTTTCAATTGTCAAGAAAAAAATTTGCAGGCGCCCGGTGACCGTGGCCGTCCATCTTTTCCAGGGGAAAAACCGAATCCTCAAGGCGTATGGCTCCGGAAAGCCCTGAAAAAAAGCACGGCCCAGAAGAACAAAAGCCAAGCCAACCCCGCATAGGAAAACCAGTCCCGGAAGGGTGTGTGGACATGGAATTGTTGGACCTCAAGGGTTTGGGCGCCGGTAAATCGACCCTTCAGGGAAAGGATACCCGGCGCATTCGGGAAGTTGCCCGTCAAACGGATTTCTTCTCCGAAAAAGGTCTTCAAGACCATCCCTTCGGATGTCGATTGCAGTTTGTTGCGATCGAATTCGACCGTTTTCCCCGCGCGATCCGCTTTTTCCGCCAAGGTGCGGATGAAATGATTGTCCGCATGGTACGGCCCGTCCTGCAGCAGCACGGGCGCGGTAAAATACGCCCCAAGGAAAAGGAGGGCGGCAAGGGGCCGTTGAACCGGTTTCCATCGGAAACCCGGGCTTGTTTTCGGAAGGGATCGACATGAAAAGGCCATGAAGGCCGCACCGGCAGCCGTCATCGCGTGACTCGGCCAGTCCTCGGGCCAGAACCATCCGAAACTCACGGGTTCCCACGAGAAGGGGGCGGACAGATGGACGCCGTCGGCCCATTTGGTCTGGGCGGCGTCCAGGAGGAGATGGAGGAAGGCATTGACGGAGACGACGAAAAAGACCCTTTTGGTGTTCTGCGCGATGAAGGAAACAGCACCACACAACAGGAGACATCCGAAAAAAGACGCCTGGACGATGACATACGCGCGCAAATCGTAGGGGTCGATCCCCGGGAAAAGGCCGCGGATGAGGCGCTGCAGCATCCAGGGCAGGTCCGGAACGGTCAATCCCAGGAGGATCCAGGGCAAATCGGCCTTTTTGAATACGGCGCGGCCCATCCATCCCTGGGCGCCGATATGGGCGAGCGTGTTGGGCATTCGGCGTTCCACCCGTTTCAGCGCGCGGATTGCGCTTGAAATTCCTTTAAAAAGGGTTATTGTAACAGCGTGGCAAAAGGATGTCCACAACGCATCGCTTATCAAGGAGAAGGGTCATGAAAGATTTCGAAAGCCTCCATCAAAACGTCCAGGAAATGTGTGATTGTCAGGAAGCATGCCCCTGGCTCTGGGAATCCGCGACTCGAGTCTCGAGCTGACCGTAAAGGTGAAATCGGAAAAGGACGGGGAAAAGATCAGAATCAAATTTCCGAAATAATCAATCCGATGAAGCCCATCATCGCCCTGGTGGGGCGTCCCAATGTAGGAAAATCGACGCTGTTCAACCGCATCACAAAGAAGCGGGATGCGCTGGTGGACAATACACCCGGCGTCACCCGGGACCGGCACTACGGGGATGCCGTCTACGACGGCCGGGAATTCATCCTGGTGGATACCGGAGGATTTACGGACGTCGATACCGAAGGGTTCGCCCCCGCCATCGTGGAACAGATCGGGGCTGCCGTTCAGGAAGCGGATATCCTCGTTTTGGTTTTGGACGGCAAAAGCGGTGTTTCCCCCTTCGACCGGGACGTGGTCCGGTTCCTGAGGCCCCTCCAAAAACCGCTCATTTTTGCGGTCAATAAAATCGACGGCCCCGAAACGGAAGCGCGTCTGTATGATTTTTACATTCTGGGCGCCGATACCCTCTTCCCGCTTTCCGCCGAACACGGTTACGGCGTTCATGATTTCATGGACCGCCTTGTGTCGGATTTGGATCGGATCCGGACATCACCGGAATCGGAAACGCCCCAAGCGCCCATCAAACTGGCGGTGATGGGCCGGCCCAACGTGGGCAAATCCTCCCTCATCAACCGGCTTTTGAGTGAAAACCGGCTCCTGGTGAGCGACACTCCGGGAACCACCCGGGATGCCGTAGACACCCTGCTTCGAATCGATGATAAGGCCTTTCTGCTCATCGACACGGCCGGCATCCGCCGTAAATCGAGGACCGACGCCAAACTGGAAAAATTCTCCGTCATCAAGGCCCTCAAAAGCCTCGACCGGTGCCATGTGGCCCTGGTGCTGCTGGATGCCGAAGAAGGCGTCACCGACCAGGACGTCCGGATCGCCGGTTACGCCCATGAGCAAGGACGTGCCGTTTTGTGGATCCTCAACAAGTTCGACCGGGTGCAAAAAGAAACCGGATCGTCAAAAAGACTCCTCATCCGCCTGCGCGCAGAGGCCGGTTTTTTGGGTTTTGCGCCGGTGCTGACGGTTTCGGCCAAGACCGGTTTCCGGGTGAAACGGATCCTTCCCATGGTGGAGGAAATCCACCGGCAATACACCTTTCGCATCGGGACCGGGACGGTGAACCAGATCTTCCAGGAAGCGGTAAAGGCAAAGGAGCCCCCGTTGTACCGGGGAAAGCGGATCCGGTTTTATTACGCCACCCAGGTTTCCACCAAACCCCCCACTTTTGTGGTCTTCGTCAATTTTCCCGAGGCCGTGCATTTTTCTTACCGTCGCTATCTGATAAACCGCATCCGGGACCGGGCCCGGCTCGACAAGACACCCGTCCGCCTGCTGTTTCGGAAGCGCCAGGGAAAAACGCGTCGTGGATCTGTTTGATACCCAAAAGGACAACGCCCGGGACCGCATTCCTCTGGCCGAGCGGATGCGGCCGGAAACCCTGGATACCCTTGTGGGCCAGGCGCACGTCACCGGGCCCGGAGGACTGATCCGGCAGGCCGTGGAAAAAGACCGGATCTTTTCCATGGTTCTGTGGGGGCCGCCGGGATGCGGAAAAACCACGTTGGCCGGGATCATCGCCCGCCAGACCCGCTCCCGGTTCCTGCAGTTTTCGGCGGTGCTTTCCGGGGTCAAAGAGATCCGGTCGGTCATCGAGGAAGCCCGGGTCATGCAGGCGTCCGGGAAAAAAACCGTTGTCTTCGTGGATGAAATCCACCGGTTCAACAAGGCCCAGCAGGATGCCTTTTTGCCGCACGTGGAAAGCGGGCGGATCACCCTCATCGGTGCCACCACACAAAACCCCTCCTTCGAAGTGATCCCGCCCTTGCTCTCCCGGTGCCGGGTGATCCCTCTCAAGCCCCTCTCCGAAGCGGCCGTGGGCCGGATCATCGACCGGGCCCTTTCCGACAGGACGGCCGGGCTCGGGGAACGGAACCTGGTATTGGCACCCGACGCCCGGGCCCATCTGATCCGCATCGCCGACGGGGATGCGCGGACGGCCCTCAACGGCCTGGAACAGGCCGCCTCCCTGGTTCTTCCGGCACGCCCGGGATCCGAATCAAACAAAGGGCAACGGATTGACGTCAAGGATCTTGAAGCGGCGTTGCAGCAAAAAGCGCTGTTGTACGACAAGGACGGAGAGGAACATTACAACCTGATATCGGCCCTGCACAAAAGCCTCCGGGGAAGTGATCCCGACGCGGCCCTCTACTGGCTGGCCCGGATGCTGGCCGCGGGGGAAGACCCCCTTTATATTGCCCGGCGGATGATCCGGTTCGCCTCCGAGGACATCGGCTGCGCTGATCCCCGGGCCCTGGAGGTGGCCGTGACCGCCATGGAGGCCTTTAAGTGCATCGGTGCGCCGGAGGGTGAACTGGCGCTGGTTCAAGCGGCCGTCTATCTGGCCGCCGCACCCAAGAGCAACCGGCTGTATACGGCCTATAAGGCGGTCCGAAAAAGTGTTCAGGAAACCGGATCCCTTCCGGTTCCCCTGCACATTCGAAACGCCCCCACGGCACTCATGGAGGCATCCGGATACGGGAAAGGCTACCGGTACGCCCATGACTATGAACACGCCGTGGTGGAACAGGCCTATCTCCCGGAACCCCTCAAGGGGAAACGGTTCTATCACCCCACGGACCGGGGGTACGAAGCCCTCATTAAAAAGCGCCTGGAAAGATGGCGGCGCCTGATGCGCCCCGAAAAAAGTCCGGAGGATAACGTTTGATGGCTTCGCAAAAAGGCCACCTGCGGCGTTGCGCGGCACCCTTCGCCTGCCTGTGCGTTGCACGCAGACAGGTCATTGCGGCGTACCGATAAGTAGGCCTCATTCCTCAGAATTTGCGCGCCTTGCATCTGGCGCTTTTTACTTTGCCATCCGAAATTGTGCTTTTTACGATCCTGCCAAGCCCGAAGTCCCAAAGACAAAGCGGCGGAAGGGCCCCTTCCGGATGAACGCACCGGACGCATCAAAGGTCTGTTCGGCAAAGACGATACGGCCGCCGTACCCCATCAGGATCACCGTGGAAGAACGGGTGCCGTAGGCGGGGCTTTGGATGAAAATGGGAGAAAGGATCCGCTCCCAGTCAAGCCCCACGCCCGTATCCGGGAGTTCGGCATCCGGCGGCGTGACCGTATCGGTTAAAAGAGAAAAAAGCCGTTTTTCCAATTGGGTTTCTCCGGTCTCCAGAGCGTCGGCGAACAAGCGGATCCCCCGGCGCACCTTGGGCCAGGGCGTATCGAGCAGGCGGTTGCTCAGCCCGTGGATGCCGGGTGAAATCCGGTGGACCCCTTGGGCCCGGTTGGACAGCCAGAAAAGCGCGTCTGCATCTCCGGCAATAACGTTGAAGGGGTTGTAGGCATGCCGGTCTTTTTTCACCCTTTGAAGATAGGCATCGGCGGAAGCCTTCCCTTTCAGAAACTCGGCCACCAGGATGCCGCGGGATTTGGCCGCATTCCGGAAGGCGCCCGGATCCCGGTAATTGGTGACGGCGGCGAGCCGGCCTTCCCGGGTGACCCCCAGCCACGTCCCTCCGAGTTTCAGATCCCGCCCGGCAAGGATCCCGGGGGCGTTTTCCCAGAAACGGGCGGGTGCCGTGGGTCGATCGTAGAATTCGTCCCGGTTGGCCGCCAGAATCAGTCTATATTTGGGGTGCGCGTGGTATGCGAACAATAAAAGGCACATGGGCGCAAATGTTCAGGCCGTGGATTTGACCGTCTTCACGGCGTCGCTCAGTTTCATAAATTCCGTCACCTCGAGTGTTTCGGCACGACGGTTCGGATCGATTCCGACATCCTGCAGGACCCGGGCGGCATCTTCCGGGCCGAGCCCCAATCCGCCTTGGGACAAGGCGTTTTTCAATGTTTTTCGGCGCTTTCCGAATGCGGCCCGCACAATTTGAAAAAGGTGTTTTTCCGCTATGACATCCAAGGGGATATCTTCATGAAATGCGATCTCCACCACCCGGGAGTCCACCCGGGGTTTCGGGTAGAAAGCGGCCGGGGAAACATCGAGCAGCGCCTTTACATCGGCACAATACTGGACGAGAATGGAAAGCCGGCTCCGGTCTTTTGTTCCGGGGGGCGCCGCCAGTCGATCCGCCACCTCCTGTTGGAGCATCACTACAGCCCGGGAAACGGCTCTCCGGGCCGCCACGAGGCGAATCAATATGGGGGTCGAAATATGGTAGGGCAGGTTCCCCAGGACCACCAGTTTCTTTCCGGCCCGGCGGGCGACATCTTGAATATCCAATGCCAGGATGCTTTGTGCCTTCACGGTGACATTTTCGGTTCCCGCCAGGGACATCTCGGTGGAAAGGCTGGAAATCAGCCGTGGGTCCGTCTCCACGGCAAGGACCCGGCCGGCCCGCCGGGCGGCCGGCAGGGTCAACGCCCCCAGACCGGCGCCGATTTCCAGGACCGTGTCTTCGGATCCGATACCGGCCCGTGAAACGATCTTTTCGGCGATCTTCGGGTCGGCCAGGAAATGTTGACCCAGCGACTTTTTTGCCCGGATGTTTCGGGCGGTGAGCAATACCTTGGGAGCGGTCATCATGGAAGCAACCCTTTTTCTTTTTATGCAGCATAAATACCCTTCCGAAACGTGTCAAGAAAATGGGGATTCAAACGAATCGAGGCTTCCGGTCCAGAAAAAAATACTTGAAAGGAAAACGTCATTGTGTTAGCCAGAGATCTTTTGGTTTAAATGAACTTCCGTTTCACCGGTGAACCGGAATGCTTTTTCCCCGCCCGCCCTTCACGGCGCGGGGGGGGAAAACAATAAAAACAGACGTTTTCCTTACCGGGAAGTCCCGTCCTTGAGGACCGGGAACTCCACACCCTGGGCGAAAGGATGCAACCCCGATGACGGCGAAAAACGAACTCCAACTGGCCTACGGGATCGCGATTGTCCTTCTGATCATAGGCATCCTCAGTTTCACCGCATTTTCCGCCAAACCTCCCGAAGAACCGGTCCGTATCATGTTCAAACCCACGGCCGGGAAGGTGCTCTTTACGCACAAGACCCACGCGGAGCTGGGCGGATACGGCATCGATTGTTATACATGCCACCACCATCCCGAATACGACGAATTCGCCCTGAGGCCCTGCGGTGATTGTCACGGCCAGACCCAGGAACGGACGGAACCCAACATTTGCCGGGAATGTCACGAAGAAGGGGAACTGGAAACCGAGAACACCCCCAAACGCTCGGATGCCTTTCACGATCAGTGCATCGTCTGTCACAAGGAAAACGATGCCGGTCCCATCGAGTGCTCCGAGTGCCATGTTTTGTAACGGATCGCGGCGCTTGATGGTGTTGTTTTTGAAGATTGACGGGAAGAACCGAAGGAGTCTTTTATGATCAAACGATCCTTTCTGGGTCTTGTGAAACCCAAACTCGAGATGCCGCCGGTCCCTGCAGGGCGTTTCGACATCCAGGCGGTTCCGACACCCGGGCGGGTGACCCTTCTTCTGGAAAAACCGAAGGATTCCCGGCTTGCATCGGATACGGTGGCTCTTTCCAAAGGGGACCGGGTGAAAACAGGGCAAAAAATCTGCCTTTCCTCCGACAGTACCGTTTACACCCTTTCTCCGGTGACCGGCACCGTCTTCCAGGTATCTCCTTCCACCGGGAATTTCGGCACCACTTATATCGCCGTTTCCGTTGAGGTGGAACCGGAAGATGTCTTTGACGAGGCCTTTCAGGAACGTATGAAACAACCGGATGCGGCCCTCGCCGGGGAATACCTTTCGGCCCTGCCGGGGAGTCCCCCCTTCAGGGCTTTTTTTCGCGAAAACGCCTCCATCGACACCCTTTGTATTATGGGTGTGGATTCGGATTTCCTTTCCACCACCCAGCGGTATATCCTGGGTCATCAAAAAGGCGCCCTGAAACGGGGAATCAACGGGCTCAAAACCATCACCGGCGTGGAAAAAATCGTGCTTGCCGTTCCGGCGGGGGCGGATCCGCAACTGCTCGATCTCGGCGCGGAGGTTCGGGAGGTTTCCGCCCTTTATCCTTACACGCTCCCCCGGTTGTTGATGCAGGTCCTTTTCGGTCAAACGGTTCCGGCCGGAAAGACCTGTGAGGATCTGGGGACGGTCTTTTTCAGCGCCGAAGCCGTGGCCGCCCTGGGGGAAGCGATGCAACGCGGCCGGTTTCCCGGCCACAAGGTCCTTACGGTGACGGGGAAAGACCAGACCGTCCACCTGGTCACGGCCCGGATCGGAACCCCGGTCAGGGAAATTTTCCATATGCTGGAAATTGAAACGCGAGATCTCGATCGTATCGTTTTCGGCGGCCCCATGACCGGATCGGCGGTTCATTCGGAAGACCAGCCGATTCTTCCCCATACGGATGCGGTTTTCGTGCAGGACCGAAGCCGGATTCCGCCGGTCTCCCAGAATCCCTGCGTCAACTGCGGGGAATGCGTCCGCATCTGTCCGGCCCGGATCCCCGTCAACATGCTCGTCCGCTACCTCGAAGCCGGCCGCTATGATGAGGCGGCGGATCTGTATGATCTGCACTGCTGCATCGCGTGCGGTCTGTGCAGCTTTGTCTGTGTGGCGCGGATACCGATCTTCCAGTACATCCGCCTGGGAAAATACGAACTGGAGCGGATGCATGCAGCGGAGGCGAATCATGCCTGATTCCAAGAAATTCATCGTTTCCCATGCTCCTTTTTGGCACGACGGGAGTCACATCACCACGCGGAATTACCATACCCTTATCGCCGCACTTCCCGCCGTGATCTTCGGCATGATCCAATACGGCATGCCCGCCGTGGGGGTGGTTTCTCTGGCGGTTTCATCGGCCATGATCTGGGAATACCTTCTGAACCGGATCACCCGGGGGCCCGTCACCATCGGAGACGGAAACGCCGCCCTTATCGGGCTCCTTTTCGCCATGCTCCTCCCGGCCACCTCCCCCTGGTGGATGATCATTACCGGGACACTGGTGGCCATTCTCGTGGGAAAGCAGATTTACGGGGGCATCGGAGGAAATCCCTTTCACCCCACGTTACTCTCCGCAGCCATTTTGATGTTATCATGGAAAGACCTGTTCGATTTTGACGCGGCACTGGTCGATTATGAATTCGACTTCGCCGTGGTTTATCCCCTTGCCGTGCTGAAACATTTCGGCACGTGGGCGGTGGAAGGCTTCACCCCGGGCGGTCTTTTGATGGGAAGCCAAATCGGTGGGATCGGATCCACTTTCGGGTTGGGGCTTATCGCCGGCGGGATTTATCTTATTTTTCGAGGGATCATCCGGTGGGAGATCTCTGTTTCCTTTCTGGCCGGCGTCTTCATCACCGCCTTGATCTTCAATCTGGCCGACGGCGCGCGCTATGCCGGACCCCTTTTCCACCTGTTCACCGGGTATACCCTCATCGGCGCCTTTTTCTTGGCCACCGAAGACTCCTCTTCACCGGTGAACTTCATCCCCATGTTAATTTACGGCGCCGGCGGAGGGATCCTCACCGTGCTCATCCGCAATATCGGTGTGTATGTGGATGGCGTCGTGTTCGCCCTTTTGATTATGAACATCGCCAATCCGCTTTTGGACAAACTCAGACCCAAAGCCCTTGGAAAGGTGATCTGACATGCGTGAATTAATCAAGATGGTGGTGGTTTTGACCGTTTTGAGTTCCTTTTCGGGCGGCCTTCTGGCGGCGATCCGCAACAACACGAAAGAGCGCATTGAATACCAGCAACTCAAATTCGTGAAAGGACCGGCCATTCGTTCCATTTTGGAAGGGTGTTCCAACGATCCCATCGTGGACCGTTTCAAAATCAAAGACGGGGATGTGGAGCGCAGCTTCTTCGTCGGCGTCTTCGACGGGGAGCCCAGCGCGGTGGCCCTGGAAGGCTTTGGAAAAGGGTTCGGGGGCGACATCGGGGTCATGGTGGGCGTCAACGTGGAAGAAGACACCATCGTGGGTGTGGGGGTCACCACGCACAGCGAAACGCCGGGGGTCGGATCCAGGGCCAAGACGGAACCCGATTTTACCGTCCAGTTTCAGGGACTTGCCTTGAAAGAGGCATTCAAGGTCAAGGCCGACGGGGGGCAGGTGGACGCCCTGTCCGGTGCCACGGTAACTTCCCGGGGGGTGGCCGCCGCGCTGTCCGAAGCCAGCGAGATTTACGGACGCCTCAAACCCCAGCTGATTGAAAACTTAAAGACAATAGCCAACTAGGGATCCCAAAGGAAAACCGACATGGCCAAAACGCTGACACAAGAATTCGTCAAAGGGTTATGGGATGAAATCCCCCCGTTTCGCTTGGTGCTGGGGCTTTGCCCCGCCCTGGCCGTGACCAAGACCGTCGAAAACGGCATCGGCATGGGGTTGGCAACCACTTTTGTACTGTTTTTTTCCAATACACTCATCTCATCATTGCGTAAAATCATCCCGGCAAGGGTGCGCATCCCCTGCTTCATCATCGTCATCGCCTCCTTCGTCACGGTGGTGGAACTCTTGATGCAGGCCTTTACCTATCCGCTTTTTCTGAAACTGGGAATTTTCATCCCGCTGATCGTGGTAAACTGCATCGTGTTGGGACGGGCGGAGGGTTTTGCATTTAAAAACAGCGTCCCCGCCGCCATGGCCGACGGGCTGGGGATCGGTGTCGGCTTTACCCTGGCGCTGGGCGCCCTGGGAGGTGTCCGGGAAATTTTGGGCAGCGGCACCTTTCTGGGGAAAACGGTCTTCGGTCCCGCCTTCCAGCCCTTTACCTTCATGGTGGAAGCCCCGGGCGCCTTTGTCTGCCTCGGTCTGATGTTGTGCATCATGAACATCATCGAAAAAAAGTAATCACAACCAAAGGAGCAACCGATGGGAGACTACATCCTGCTGGCCATCAGCTGCGTTCTGGTCAACAATATCGTGCTGGCCCAGTACCTCGGCAACTGCCCGTTTTTAGGAACCTCCAAGAAGATGGAAACCGCGGTGGGAATGGCCATGGCGGTGGTCTTCGTCCTGGTTTTGGCCGGCGTGATCACCTGGCTTTTAGAAACGTACGTCCTCAAGGCCTTCGGGCTGGAATATTTAAGGACCATCGCCTTCATCCTGGTCATCGCGTCTCTGGTGCAGTTTGTTGAAATGTTTTTAAAAAAGAGCGTCCCGGCCCTGTATACCGGACTCGGCATCTTTTTGCCGCTGATCACCACCAACTGTGCGGTGATGGGGGTGGCTCTGATCAACGTCAACGAGGAATACACCTTCATGCAATCCCTGGTGACCTCCTTTTCCTATGCCGTGGGGTTCGGGTTGGCCTTGATTCTTTTCGCCGGCGTACGGGAGCGGATCATCCTGGGCCGGGTCCCCAGGCCGCTGCAGGATACCGCCATCGGACTGGTGACCGCCGGCATGCTTTCCCTGGCCTTTTTCGCTTTCAAAGGCATGGCCTGATAGGAGGTTCCCTTGACGGAAGCGCTGTTGTTCATGTTCGGACTCGGGGCCGCCTGCGGCTCCGTATTGAGTATCGCATCGAAAATTTTCTACGTATACGAAGATCCGCGCATTGCCGAAGTGGAGGGCTTTTTGGCCGGTGCCAACTGCGGCGGGTGCGGGTATGCCGGATGCGCCGCCGCCGCCGTGGCGGTGGTAGAAGGAAAGGCGCCCCCCAGTGTGTGCATCGTGGCCGGCCCGGAATCCGCGGCCAATGTGGCCCGGGTGATGGGGGTAGAAGCCGGGACAGCGGAACCCAAAACCGCTTCCAATAAATGTCAAGGCGGAGACCGGGCGGAAGACATTTACTTTTATATGGGGATCCGCTCCTGCCAGGCCGTGAATACACTCTTCGGCGGGAAACGGGAGTGCGACGTCGGTTGCCTGGGATATGGGGACTGTGTCCGGGCCTGCCTTTTTGACGCCATCAAGATCGGTCCGGAAGGATTCCCCGTCATCGATGAGGGGAAATGCGTGGGATGCGGTGCGTGCGAACGCGTCTGCCCCAAGAACGTCCTTTCCGTCACCACAATGAGCGATCGACTCCTCCATTTCAACCAGGAGGATGACTGCCTGGCCCCCTGCCAGCAGACCTGCCCGGCCCAGATCGACATCCCCCAATACATCGCCCAGATCAAGGCCGGGGATTATGACAGCGCGGTCCGGACCATTCGGGATCGGAACCCTTTATTGCTTTCATGCGGCCGGGTCTGCCCGCATCCGTGCGAAGATTTTTGCCGCCGGGGCATCGAAGACGAAGCGGTCTCCATCAACCAGTTGAAACGCTTCGTGGCCGATCGGGAAATGCATTCCGGGAAACGGATCCCCGTCCCCTGCGCCCCGGACACCAACAAAAAAGTCGCGGTCATCGGAGGGGGGCCCGCCGGGCTGACCTGTGCCTATTATCTCCGGCGGTTGGGCCACGACGTCACCATCTACGAGGCCATGCCCGAACTGGGGGGCATGATCCGATACGGGATCCCGGAATATCGGCTCCCCAAGAAAGTCCTGGACTGGGAAATCGAAGGGATCCTGGACCTCGGGATCAAGGTACACACCCACGTGAAACTCGGGATCGATTTCGACCTTCCTTCCCTGGTGGCGGCGGGGTACGACGCCATCTTCCTGGGAGTCGGGGCATGGAAGGACTATTCCCTTAAGATCGAAGGGGAGAATCTTCCCGGATGCTACACCGGAATCGATTTTTTGTCCCGGACCGCTTCCGGGGAAACGATTCCCATCGGCCGTCGGGCAGTGGTGGTGGGGGGCGGGAACACGGCCATTGACTGCGTCCGCACCCTTATCCGTCTCGGTGCCGAGGAGGTCACCATCCTTTATCGCCGGACGCGGAAAGAGATGCCGGCCAATGCGGTGGAAATCGAAGCCGCGGAGCATGAAGGCGTCAAATTCATTTTCCTCGCCGCTCCCGTTCGGGTGGTGGGAGACGATCAAGGAAACGCCACACACCTGGAATACCTCAAGATGGAACTGGGGGAACCCGACGCCAGCGGAAGACGGCGGCCGGTCCCGGTGGAAGGCTCCGAGACGCTTCTCGAAGCGGACATGATCATCTCCGCCATCGGGCAACAGCCCGAAATCACGTTCAAAGAAGAAGGAAAACACGCCCAATCCCTCAAGACCACCCGGTGGAACACCATCGATGTGGATCCCGAGACGCTCCAATCGAGCATTCCGTATATCTTTGCCGCAGGAGATGCCGCCACGGGACCCTCCCTTGTGGTGGACGCCATCGGCGGGGGTCGTCGGGCGGCCCGATCCATTCACCTGTATCTTTCCGGTGAAGCCGTGACGCCTCCTGAAAAGTCGCTCTTCAAGCGTCATATTCCGGGAACCCTTTTCGAATCCGTTCCCGGGATTCAAGAGATTCCGAGGGTTCCCATGCCCGAGCTGCCGGTGGAAGAACGGATTTGTTCCTTTGTGGAGGTGGACCAGGTCATTTCCGAAGAAGACGCCAAGAAGGAATCTTCCCGGTGCCTGGACTGCGGCAGGATCTGCTACAACAAAGACGCGGCGGCCTAGTGTGGATCCCCCTGGTTTTCGCCTTTTCTCAAGGTCACCATCAACGATTCCATATCCCCGGGTATGGGGGCTTCGAAACGCATGACCGCGGATGTTTCCGGGTGAATGACTTGGAGCCGCCAAGCGTGGAGCATCTGGCGTTTCGCCGCGTGACGGGCGTTCGCCGTGTTTCCCCCGCTTTTTTTCCGGGGCGTTGACTTCCGTTTTCCGTAAACCCGGTCTCCCAGGACCGGATGCCCCAGGGCCGCGCAGTGGACTCGAATCTGGTGGGTTCTCCCGGTTTTCAACCCGATTTCAAGGAGGCAAGCGTTGTAAAACCGCTCCCGGACATACCAGCGGCTTTCCGCCGCCCTCCCCCTGGGACTTTTTGTCGTCATGCGCTTTCGATCCCTGGGATGGCGCCCCACGGAAAGGAAAATCCGCCCTTCATCCGATTCCGGGACACCATGGACAACCGCTAAATAGGATTTGATGACCTGCCGGGACTTGAACCGGCGGACCAGATGAAGGTACGCGGCGGATGTTCGGGCCACCACGAGAAGGCCGGAGGTGTCCTTGTCGAGGCGATGGACGATTCCGGGACGCTTTGGATCCCCCACATCCCGGAGTTCCGGGTAGCGGAACAACAGAGCGTTGACCAGGGTGTTCGAAAAATGCCCCGGCCCCGGATGCACCACCAGCGCCGGGGGCTTGTTGATGACGATCAGGGCCGCATCTTCGTAAAGGACGTCGATTGCCCCCGGCTCCGGAACCGGGGAAGAGGCCGGGGGATCCGGCAGGGTTCCGGTGATCGAATCCCCTTTTTTCACCGTATACGACGGCTTCCGCGGGATTCCGTTTACAAGGATGGCTCCGGAAAGAATCAGGCGCCGGGCGCGACTCCGGGTGATGCGGGGGATATGCCCGGACACATAGGCATCCAGACGAAGGGCGTTTTCCTCTTTATCAGCAACAAGACGGAAAGAAGGCGCATCCTTCATGGCCGGCTGTGGAGTAGTGGAAGGATTACTGGGGTGAGAACAGAGATTCGATTTCGCTTAGGATCGTTTTTTCGTCCGTGTTTTTGGCGGTCGACAGCTCCCTCACCAGAAGCCCCTGGGCCGTATCGTAGAGTTTACGTTCACCAAAAGACAGGTCCTTTTCCAGCTTGAGCAGATAAAGATCCCGGAAGACCTCGGCCACATCATAAAGGGATCCGGTCTTGATCTTTTCCATGTATTCCCTGTACCTTCTGTTCCATGTCTGGCTTTCCAGGGAGGCATCCCGTTCTTCCTGCATGATCTGATAGACCTTCGGGATCTCGCCTTCGGGGATGACATCCCGCAACCCCACGGACTGGACATTCCGGGTCGGGATCATGATCACCATGCCGTTTTCGAGGACCTTCATGATGTAAAAATCCTGTCTTTCCCCGTTGATGACGCGGGTCTCGATGGCGTCGATGCGCCCCACGCCGTGGGCGGGATAAACCGCCAGATCCCCGACCCGGAAACCGTCTCCCCGGCTGATGCCGCCGGTGGTGTCGACCCTTGCCTCGCCTTTGCTTTTGCCCATAGCGACTCCAATTGACCTATTGAACATCGTTCATCCTGGATTCTGTTTATCACAAATTGAAAGCGGGATCAAGGAATAAAAAAAGGATTGGCGCAAGTCTGCGCCAATCCTTTATCACGAGTTTGTAAAGGATGTCGGTTTACAACAAAAACGGCACCATCAACAGCGCCACCACATTGAGGATCTTGATCATGGGGTTCACGGCGGGACCTGCGGTGTCCTTGTACGGATCGCCGACGGTATCGCCGGTGACCGCAGCCTTGTGGGCGTCGCTTCCCTTGCCGCCCAGGTGGCCGTCTTCGATGTATTTTTTGGCGTTATCCCATGCCGCACCGCCCGTGGTCATGGAGATGGCCACGAAGAGACCGGTAACAATACTCCCGATAAGCAACCCGCCGAGGGCCACTTTGCCCAGGAAGAAACCCACCGCGAGAGGGGCGACGACCGGGAGCAACGCAGGGATCATCATTTCCTTAAGGGCGAACTTGGTGACGATATCCACGCAGGTGCCGTAATCGGGTTTGGCCGTGCCTTCCATGATTCCCGGGATCTCCCGGAACTGGCGCCGCACTTCCTCCACTACCGCCCCGCCGGCATTGCCCACCGCCTTCATGGCGATGGAAGCGAACAGGTACGGCAGAAGCCCGCCGATGAAAAGACCGATGATGACGTTGACGTCTCCGAGATCGAACCGAATGGCGCCGCCTTCCCCGCCCTGGATGTTGAACTCATAGACATAGCAGGCAAAAAGGACCAGCGCCGCGAGCCCCGCCGAACCGATGGCGTATCCCTTGGTCACCGCCTTGGTGGTGTTTCCCACGGCGTCCAACGGATCGGTGACGGCCCGGACGCTTTCGTCCATTTCCGCCATTTCCGCAATCCCGCCGGCGTTGTCGGTGATGGGCCCGTAGGCGTCAATGGCGATGACCATCCCGGTCATGGAGAGCATGGCCATGGCCGCCGTGGCGATGCCGTAAAGCCCGGCAAAATGATAGGCCGTGAAGATCCCCAGACAGATGGCCAGCACCGGGAGCGCCGTGGCCTGCATGCTCAGGGCCAGGCCGGAGATGATATTGGTGGCATGCCCGGTGGTGGACGCCTCGGCCACCCCTTTGACCGGGGAATACGTGCCGGTATAAAATTCCGTGATGATCACGATGACCACGGTGAGGATGATCCCCACCATGGCGGAATAGAAAACCGCCATGGGTGTGATATTTTCAAAGCCGACCATGAGCTTTTTCGAGGCGAAATAAAACCCGATGATGGCCAGGATCGCGGAACCGAACATCCCCTTATACAAGGCTCCCATGATATACTGGCTGGCGCCGAGGCGGACGAAGAAGACCGCGATGATGGAAGCGATGATGGAAATGGCGCCCAGCACCAGGGGGAACTCCGTGGCGATGGCGATCGTGGGAAACATGAGGTGGCCGATGAGCATGGCGGCCACGGCGGTGATGGCGTAGGTCTCGAAGAGATCCGCCGCCATCCCGGCGCAGTCCCCCACGTTGTCCCCCACGTTATCCGCGATGACCGCCGGGTTCCGGGGATCGTCTTCGGGAATACCGGCCTCCACCTTCCCCACCAGGTCCGCGCCCACATCCGCACCTTTGGTGAAGATACCGCCGCCCAATCGGGCGAAGATGGAGATCAGGCTTCCGCCGAAGCCCAGGGCGACCAGGGCCACCACGTCACGGGTGAAATGGTAGTATCCGGCCACCGCGGTGAGGGCCAGGCCCGCCACGATCATGCCGGTCACCGAGCCGCCCTTGAAGGCCAGGGACAGCCCGGCGGCCAGCCCCTTCTTGGCCGCCTCCGCCACCCGGACGTTGGCGATGACGGAGACCCGCATCCCGATGTAGCCGGCGGCATAGGATGCGACGGCGCCGATCAGGAAGCCCACAGCCGTCTTTGCGCCCATCGTGACGAAAATGATGGCAAAAATAATCAGCCCGGCGATCCCCACGCTTTTGAGCTGCCGGTTCAGATAGGCGATGGCGCCTTCTTTAATTGCACCGGAGATCTCCTGCATCCGCGCGTCCCCGGCAGGAGCGCCCTTCACAATGCCGGCAACGATCATCGCGTACGCCACCCCCAACAGACCCACGAGTGTGCAAACCAACGGTATGTTCTTGATGATGAAATCCAT
This sequence comes from uncultured Desulfobacteraceae bacterium, assembly GCA_964596535.1. Lineage (GTDB taxonomy): Bacteria > Desulfobacterota > Desulfobacteria > Desulfobacterales > UBA2156. The sequence goes on along the minus strand of CAZQUR010000029.1, from coordinate 10,826 downwards.
TCTTTCCTCCGTTTTCGGTTTAGCGTGAAATTCTTGTTTTGCTGGTGTTGAATCGGTTCATGCCCTCCTCCGTGCCGCGGGTCAGGATGCAGACCACCGCCTCCTTGGCCCGCTGAACGACTTCGTCCAGAATCTCTTTTTCTTCCGGTGCAAAGTCTTCCAGCACGTAATCCGTAACGCCTGCCGCCGACTCCGGACGCCCGATTCCAACGCGGATGCGAATGAACCGATCGCTTCCCAGGGCATCCATGAGCGACCGCACTCCTTTGTGTCCTCCATGCCCTCCTTTCTCTTTTATTTTTATATTTCCCAACGGGATATCGATGTCGTCGTGGATCACCGTCACCGCTTCGCTCGAAAGATTCAACTCCCGGCACAAGCGCTGCACCGGGGGGCCGCTTCGGTTCATATATCCTTGGGGTTTGGCGAGGATGACGGCATGCCCCGCAATGGTCCCGGTACCATACCGCAGGGCCTTGGTCCTTTGGGCCATGGATATCGAAAATTGCGCCGCCAATGCGTCCACCACCATGAACCCGGCATTGTGACGCGTCTTTTCATACGCTTTTCCGGGATTTCCCAGCCCGACCACCAGGTGCACACGCCTGCCCCCGTTAATATGTTTTGCTTAGGCTTCCTCTTCGGCGCCCGCGCCTTCTTCGTCGGCGCCTTCTTCCATACCCTCCTCGGCTTCGGCTTCGACTTCTTCTTCCTCGGCCCGCGGACTGACCACGGTCACCACCGTAAAATTGGTCTCCGCCGGTATCTCCACGTCTCCGTCCAAAATGATGTCTTCCACGTGCACGGCATCCCCGAAATCCAGGTGGCTCACGTCGATCTCAATGGCGTTGGGAATTTCCATGGGGCGGCACAGGATCTCGATCTCCCTGCGGATAATCTGCAAAAGTCCCCCCATCTCCTCGCCCTTGGCCTTCCCCTTGGTGACCACCGGGACGTTGACCCGGATCTTTCGGTCCATGTTCACTTCATAAAAATCCACATGGATGAATTCATTGGAAACGGGATGGCGTTGTATCTCTTTGATCATGACGGTCCGGAATTCGGTGCCCCCGTTTTGAATCGAAAGCTTGAAAATGGAACGGACCGCCGACTTTCCCTTGAGAACCCGTTCCAGACCGCTGAAGGAAACGGTCAACAGGGCCGGGAACCGCCCCGATCCATAAAGCACTGCAGGAATCTTTCCATTTCTCCGAAGTTTCCGGGCGGCACCCTTGCCCACCGCCGTTCTTTTGGCGGATGTCAATTCGAGTATTTCCAAAAGTCATTCCTCCTTGATCTGTCGCTTAAACGAATAATGATGTGACGGATTCTCCCGTGTGACTCCGGATGATGGCTTCCCCCACCAGCTCCGCGATGGAAAGGGTCTTGATTTTTTCGCACAACCGGGCGTTTTCGTTCAAAGGCACCGTATCCGTCACGATAAGGGTCTCGATGTGTGACGATTGAATCCGGTCCACCGCAGGACCCGACAACACGGCGTGGGTACAGCAGGCATGTACGCCTCGGGCCCCGTGATCCATCAGGGCGGCGGCGGCTTCGGTCAGCGTGCCGGCGGTATCCACCATATCGTCCAGTATCACGGCGGTTTTATCTTCTACATTCCCGATGACGGCCATGGCCTTGGCCATATTGGGGGCATCCCTCCGCTTGTCGACGATGGCCAAGCCGGCATTGAGCCGCTTGGCGATGGCCCTGGCCCGCTCGGCCCCTCCGGCATCCGGGGAAATGATCACGGTATCCTGGTTGATGTGGGTTTTCAAATAATTGATGGTCACGGCCGCGGCGAAAAGGTTGTCCACCGGAATGTTGAAAAACCCCTGAATCTGGCCGGCGTGAAGATCCATGGTGATCAGCCGGTTGGCCCCGGCCACCGTCAAGAGGTCGGCCACCAGCTTGGCGCTGATGGGCACCCGCGGCGACACTTTCTTGTCCTGCCGGGCATACCCGTAGTACGGAACCACCGCCGTGATCCGCCTCACCGAAGACCGCTTAAACGCGTCGATCATGAGGAGAAGTTCCACAAGATTGTCGTTGACCGGGGGGCAAGTGGATTGCACGATAAATACATCCTTGAGTCGCACGTTTTCTTGAATCTCGATTTGCACTTCCCCGTCACTGAAGCGTTTGACCTTGGCCCCGCCGAGGGGAACCTTGAGGTATGCACAAATTTTTTTGGCCAGTTCAGGGTTCGAGTTCCCCGAAAAGATTGCAAAATCAGACATTCAGGCTGCCTTCTTCCTCCTGGTGCAACACACGCATGCCTTGAAAAACGGTGGCTGGGGCGGGAGGATTCGAACCTCCGAATCCAGGAACCAAAATCCTGTGTCTTACCACTTGACGACGCCCCAAGCCGGATCCACCTGTCGGCCCGATATCCTTTGTGTCCTCACACCTGTCATACGATCAGCTCGGCGGGAAAAACACGCCATTGGGGTCTTTCTTTCAGGGCGCTTTCCGCCTGGGCGGCCTTTTCCCGGCTTTCGAACAATCCGAAAACGGTGGGGCCGCTCCCCGTCATCAGCGCACCGAGGGCCCCGTGTGTCATCAATGCTTCCTTGATCTGACGCACCTGCCCATGGCGCCGCACCGTCACGGACTCCAAATCGTTGTAAAGGTGATCGCGGGGATCAAACGGGCCTTTTATAAAAGGTATTCTTTTACTTTTTCTTTCCGCTTTTGTCAATGCCAAATCGAATTCCTGAAAGATTTCGGCGGTGGATACGCCGAAACCCGGGAATATCAATAGGAGGGAAAACGGCTTCATCCCCACGTAGGCGCGAAGTTTCTCGCCGATGCCGGTGGCCACGGCCGGTTTTCCGAAAATGAAAAACGGAACGTCCGCGCCCAAGGAACGTCCGAGGGCAAAAAGATCCTCGGATGGAATCGGATTTTTAAAAAACCGGTTGAGCCCCAACAGCACCGCCGCGGCGTTGCTGCTACCGCCGCCGAGGCCGGCCGCCACCGGAATGCGTTTTTCGATGAAGATGCCCGCCCGCCCCATTTTGCGCCGGATGTTTTCATGGGCCCGATCCCAGAACACCACCGCCGCGCGGTAGGCGAGGTTGGATTCATCCCGGGGGACCTCCGGCACATCACAGGAGACGGAGAATTCCCGCCGGCCGAATACGATCGTCAGCGTGTCATGGAGGCTGACGGGGCACATAAGCGTTTGAAGCGCATGGTAGCCGTCGGATCGTTTCCCGGTGACCTCCAGATACAGGTTGATCTTGGCCGGGGATTGAACCTCCAGGGGGCTATCCTTTTTCCCTGACGTACATGAGTCTTAAATCGTGGAGAATGTTTTTCAACAGATTCTCCTCGTCCTTGTCCAGGTTCCCCCGGGTTTTCTTTTCGATGACCCCCAAGATGTCGATGGTCTGTTTCGCCAAACCCAGGCTCTTGTTCTTCTCACCGGTGGCCGGGTTTTCGATGATCCCCAAATGCACCAGCGCCGAGGAATGGAGCGAGAGGACGAAAGTGGCAAAATTGATCTCCGGAAGTTGGGTGTCCTCAACCCCAGGCCCAGGCCCCGGGGATTCGGCCTTTTCGAAACCGGATTCAGGCGCGTGCTTCTGAAGGACGTCCTTTTCCTCTTCTTTTTCTTCTTCCCGGCTGGAAAATCGGCGGTCTTTGACGACAAAGTCTTTTTTTTCTTCGGCCATCTCCCTTCTCCTGCGCCCCAAAGGGCGTATCCGTGGGGTTGGACTTGGAGCGTCTTTTCGTTTATTTTCTTCAAAAGGAAAGCGGGTGAACCACATTGACCATAGGCAGTGCCCGCAGTTCTTCCAGGACCAGCTCCGGAATCGAGGTATCCGTCTTCATAAAAATCACATTCTTGTGGCCGGCCCGGTCCTGACCCACCTGCATCCGGCTGATGTTGATCTGATGCTTCCCCAGGACGGCCCCGATACTCCCGATGGCGCCGGGCTTGTCCTGGTTGTAAATCAGCAGCATATGGCCCTCCGGGATCAATTCGAGGCGGAAATCGTTGATCATGACGATCCGGACGTCCTTTTTCCCAAAGAGGGTTCCGGAAACGGTGCTGGTCATTTCTGTGGAAACCGTTTTTACCGTGATGAGATGGATATAATCTTCGGCATCGGCAGCGGTGGTCTCCGTGACATTCATACCCCTTTCCTTGGCGATCACCGGCGCATTGACGAAGTTCACCTCTTCTTTCACCATGGGCGTCAGAAGGCCTTTGAGGATCGCGGTGGTGACGGGGCTGAGGTCCAAATCCCGGAAGTCGCCGTTGTAGGTTACGGTCAGTTCCTGAATGGGACCGCAGGTGAGCTGGGCCTGCAGCATGCCGATCCGTTCTCCCAGTTGGAGAAACGGCCCCAGCCTCCCTAAAACTTCCCCGGACACGGAGGGGACATTCACCGCATTGACGATGGTGTTGTTTTTGAGATAGTCGATGATCTGCCGGGCCACGTCCACGGCCACATTGGTCTGGGCTTCCTGGGTGGATGCGCCCAGGTGGGGGGTGCCGATCACCCGATCCAGGGTCAAGAGGGGGGAATCCCCCGGCGGTTCGGTCTCAAAGACATCCAGGGCCGCACCCGCCACTTTTCCGCTTTGAATGGCATCATATAGATGCTTTTCATCCACGATCCCCCCCCGGGCGCAGTTGATGATCATCACACCGTCTTTCATCTTGGCGAAAGCGTCCCTGTTAAGCAATCCCATGGTGGCCTTCATTTTGGGGACATGGACGGTGATGTAATCGGCCTGTCGGTACAGTTCCGCCAGGGTGACGGCCTCATAGCCGTCTGATGCGATGCGCTCCGGCGTGACAAAGGGGTCGTGGACCACCACCCGCATCTTGAGTCCCCGGGCCCGGTCCGCCACGATGGAACCGATCTTCCCGTATCCGATCAACCCCAGGGTCTTGTTGAAAATCTCTTTTCCCTGCAATTTCTTTTTTTCCCACCGGCCCGCTCTCAACGATGCGGTCCCCTGGGGAATATTGCGCGAAAGGGCGAGCATCATGGCGATGGCGTGTTCGGCCGTGGTCACCACATTCCCGGTGGGGGTGTTCATCACCACGATGCCCCGCTTGGTGGCGGCGGGGATGTCCACGTTATCCAGCCCGATTCCGGCCCGGCCGATGACCTTCAACCGAGGTGCCGCCTCCAGGATGTCTTCCGTCACCTTCGTGGCACTGCGGATCACCAGCGCGTCGTATTGCCCGATGATTTCCTTCAACGCGTCCGGCGAAAGTCCGGTTTTGACGTCGACGTCGATCCCCTCTTCCGCTTTGAACATCTCGATTCCGGCCTCTCCCAGGTTGTCGCTCACCAATACTTTCATCCGCTGCCTCTTTAATTTTGTATTTGACTCATAAACTTTTTTATTTAAGAAAAAAAATATCAATATTCAAGTCATTTTTCGCCCCCGCGCATCGCCGGAAGCATACATGGGCGCCTTTTGAATCCGGAAAGGAAAATGCCATGAATCTTTTTGCCAAAGCCGCCGTTTCCTGGCCGCCCCTGGTCTCCGGAACCCTGATCCGACGGTATCACCGCTTCTTGGCCGACGTGGCGATCGATGACGGAAAGACAGTCACCGCCCATTGCCCCAATTCCGGAAGCATGAAAGGCTGTTCGGCACCCGGAAGACCCGTCTATCTGTCGATCCATGACGCTTTGAAACGAAAATTAAAATATACATGGGAACTTATCCGGATGCCGGATTCCCTCGTGGGTGTCAACACCCTGCTCCCCAATCGCCTTGTCTATCGGGCGGTAAAGTCGGGCGCCCTGGATGCATTCAAAGGGTATGACCGCATCATCCCCGAGGTCCGGGTGTCCGCCTCCCGTATCGATCTTTTGCTGGAAAGCAAATCCGGGCAAAAATGTTTCGTGGAGGTCAAAAACTGCACCTGGGTGCAAAACGGTGTCGCCGCATTTCCGGATGCCGTCACCCAGCGGGGCCGAAAACACTTGAATACGCTCCGGGACCTCGTCCAAAAGGGACACCGGGGCGTCTGTTTTTTTCTCATCCAGCGAATGGATGCCTCCAGTTTTACACCCGCCGACTGGATCGATCCGGCCTACGGCGAGACCCTGCGGACCGTGCATGATGCGGGTGTGGAAATTTTGGCATACGATGTGACATTGAATTTGCGCCGAATCGCGCTGAACGCCCCGCTGCCGTGCCGGCTTTAGGGCGTTTGCGCCGCCGGGGTGCCAAAGACTTCCGCCTGAACCGTTTTTTCCTTCCGGGCCCAATTCCACGGACGTCCTTTCAGGCGGCATCCGATATGACAAGATCGTAAAAAGGCCGATTTGACTTTGGGAATCCGCTGGAGTACCTTCTGAACTGCAAAAATACGGAGGATGCCACACGTCCGTTGGTTATAAGACGGCCGCCGATGCCGACGGGCGGCCGCCTTTGACGTCTCCCCGCTGCAGGCAGCAGGGAATGCGCTCGCTGTCGCGGTTCAATCGCTTTATTGCAGATGGAAAATATGCAATCATGAATGCGCCGGTATTATATATCGATCGATTGCTATCGAGCCGAAAAACCCTGGAACGGGTCCTCGACAACCTTAAGGAAGGGATCATCGCCCACGACCTGCAGCGCCGGATCCTGTTTTTCAATAAAGAAGCCGAACGGGTGACCGGGTTCACCCGGGAAGAGGTCCTGGGAAAGGATTGCCACGAGGCCTTCGGAGGGCCCTTTTGCGGGGATCGCTGCGCTTTTTTATACGAAAATCCCACTCCGAAAGAACACGACGAATACACCCTGCACATTACCACCAAGACCGGAGAGACCCGGGTGATCGACATGAGCGTTTCGGGTATGGACGACGGAAAGGGCGGTTTTTTCGGAGTCTTGGCCTCTTTCCAGGACACGACGGACCTGGTGGACCTCAAGATGAAAACCGGAAGGCTCACCGGATTTTCCGGCATTATCGGGAATCATCCCAAAATGCTGCAGGTGTTCCAACAAATCCAAAATGTTTCGGGATACGATTATCCGGTGCATATTTTCGGGGAAACCGGTACGGGAAAGGAGTTGGTCGCCGGTGCCATCCATCGGGAAAGCCGCCGGGGACACCAGCCTTTCGCCCCCATCAATTGCGGGGCGATTCCCGAAGGACTGATTGAAAGCGAACTTTTCGGACACATGCGTGGGGCCTTTTCCGGGGCCGTCCGGGACAAGAAGGGCCGCTTTGAGCTGGCCGACGGCGGCACCCTCTTTTTGGACGAAGTCTCCGAGCTCTCCAAAACCATGCAGGTGAAGCTGTTGCGCTTTTTGCAGGAAGGGACCATCGAGAAAGTGGGCGCGGAAAAGACCGTTGCCTTGGATGTGCGGGTGATCAGCGCCACCAATGTGGATCTGAAACAGGCCGTTTCCAAAAAAACCTTCCGGGAAGACCTGTATTACCGGCTCAACGTGATCCCCATCCGGATCCCCCCGCTGCGGGAGCGCAAGACCGACATTCCCCTTTTGATCGAACATTTTCTCAAAGAAACCTCCCGGATCCATGGGGGGAATCCGCTCCGGATCTCCCGGGAAACCCTGGTCTGCATGATGGATTATCACTGGCCCGGGAATGTTCGGGAGCTCCAAAGCGCCGTCCAGTTCGCCGTCGTCAAATCCAACGGGACGGAAATCCGCGTGGAAGACCTCCCCCTGGAACTCAAAGGGAACGGGGCCAAAATCCCGCGCCCGGGCCCCCACGGAAAACTCGATGTCCCCCGCGTCCGCCGGGCCCTCAAGGAGACCGGCGGAAATAAATCCCGGGCGGCGGCGCTGTTAGGCGTGGGGCGCGCCACCCTTTACCGGTTTTTGGAACGTCACCCGGAGATGGATCTTTAACCGGGAAAGCAAAGGGCCCCCCGGAAGGGAGGCCCTTTTTTCGGACAGGGGGTTTTCGCGGATTAGGCCACTTCGAGCTTCTGGCGGTCCGCCATGTCCATGAGGACCCGTTCCCGGGCCTTGTCGATGCCCAACGCCTTCCGCTTTTTGTCGATATGATCGAGCATCAGCCGGGCCATCTCGTAGGGATCCGGGGAGAATCCCCATTTTCCGAAGCCCTGCTTTTCGAGCCCGTCGAAGAGGAGTTGGTGGAATTTGGTGTTTTCAACAATGGGGAACGTCACCCCAAAGACCGTGAAGACGCCCGAAGCCACAAAATACTGCCCGATGGCGATGGCTTTTTCACTCATCCATTCAGGCGCCGCTCCGGCCACCGGAAGATCGGCCATGCTGCTGCCCAGCCCCCCGGTCTTGACCATTTCCGCACACGCGATCAGGATCCGGCTGTTATCCACACAGGAACCGATCCCGAGTACCGGGGGCATCCCCACGGTTTCGCAGACTTCCCGGAGCCCGGGGCCCGCCAGCACCGCCGATTCGGGGGTGGTCAGGCCCGCCTTGGCCAGGGCGATCTGGGAACAGCCGGTCTGCACCACCAGGACATCGTTTTTAATCAATTCCTTGACCAGTTCCACGTGAACGTAGTCCTGCTTCACCCGCGGGTTGGTGCATCCCACGACCCCGGCCACGCCCCGGATCCGGCCGTTGATGATGTTCTCGTTTAGGGGCGTATAGGAGGAACGGAAGGAGCCGCCCAGCATGTACTGGATATATTCGTGGGAAAACCCGTGAACGCCGATATTACGCTGCTGGGGAATCTCAACGGGGAGCTTCCGGTTCTGAAACCGGGTGATCGCCTTGATGACGATTTCGTCCGTGCATTTTTTGGGCTTGAAAAGGTCGAAGTCGATGTGCATCGCCCCTTCGATGTGGCACCTTGCGTCGGTGGTGATCAACGGCGTATTGTAGCAGGCCGCCACGCTGACCAGACCCTGCTTGATGCACTGGATATCCACGGCCATGGCATCCACCGCCCCAGTGACAAGGATCTCCTCTGTTGAGGAAAAGTTCCCGGCATGGGGAATGCCGTGGCGCACCAGCATTTCCGCGCCGGAACAGCACATTCCCACCAGGTTGATGCCTTTGGCGCCGGCCTTCTTGGCCGCCTCCACGAGGGTCGGTTCGCTCACGGATTCGCACATGGATTCAAAGAGGTTCGGTTCATGCCCGTGGATGATGATGTTGACCTGATCCGCCTTCAAAACGCCCATGTTCACTTCGATGCTGACGGGGGAAGGGGTGCCGAACAGGATGTCCCCGATTTCCGTTGCCACCATGGATCCCCCCCAACCGTCCGCCAGGGCCGTCCGGCTGCACTGCTTGACGATGTTGGTATAGTCCTGATCCATGCCGATGTGGGTCCGGGCCATCATCTCCATGACTTCCCGCATGGCTCCGCGGGGGACCACCCCATGTTTCCGCCAGGTCTCCAAGGTCTTCTCCGGGACCCGCTTGGCAAAGGGGATCTCCCCTTCCACCTGGGTGTAGGTCTTTTCCAGTTCATCGCACAGTTCGAGGGCGATTTCCTCGGTGGTCTTTCCCTCGGTGTCGATACCGATGGATTCGGCCACGGCTTCCAGCTTCAGGGTATCTTTGATGGTGTAGTCTTTGATGTTTCCTTTCACCACTTCCCGGAACAAGTCGAGCATGGACATACCATGGTCGCTGTGACAGGCGCTCCCGGTGGCCACCATCCGGGCGAAATTCCGGGCCATGATGGTGTCGATGGTAGCTCCGCAGACCCCGACTTTACTGTAGGGATCTTTGGAATTGAGGCGGCAGGGCCCCATGCCGCAGTGCTTGCAGCAGGCCGAATCCGCACCGATGGGACACGCCCTCATGCTCGCCGCCCGCTGAAACGCCGTTTCCACACCGTCCCTTTTCGCCTTTTCCAGCATCTGGGCGGTGGCGTCACAAGTCGTTACCGCTTTGGGATCAATACCGTCTTTTTTTTCCTTTTTTTCTTTTTCCATGACTCCTCCATAAAATGGTTTTACGAAATCGCTTTCGTCATCCTTTGATGTGATGGCCCCGATCCTCTCTTCTCGGAAAAACCGGCGCCGGATGTGCCCTTGACACTTCAAATTTAGTAATAATTATCATTAATAAATTAATAAAACCCCTCTTGTCAAGAAAATTCTGGGGGCGACGCAAAATTTATTGAAATCGTAAAAGGCTTATTTCGTCCGTGCTAAAAGCCGTTATGAGGCTGTCGGCGTGGGCTGTGGGATTATGTTCAATTTATGAACATTTGGTTTTCATTGCACCCGGAAAGCAAGTCCGGTATGGATGGACAATGGACCATCGCGAACATTTGACGTAAAAAATGCATAAAAGGAGGGCGGGTATGAAACGCTTCTTAATCGGGATCGCAAGCGTCTGTTTATGGCTATGGACGGCGCCGCTCTTTTCAGCCATGACGGGCCCGGCGGTGGGCCAAAAGTTGCCCGACTTTGTTTTGAATCGTCAGGAATCGGCAGACCCGGGAAATTATCTTGGGCTCAAAGGGAAAACCGAATTTTCGATTCCGGAGCTCTCCTTCGACGTGGTGATCATCGAAATTTTCAGTATGTACTGTCCCCACTGCCAGCGGGAAGCCCCTGCCGTCAATCGGTTTTTTGAAATACTCACCGCCGATCCGATCCTTTCCAAGAAGATCATGCTCATCGGCATCGGTGCCGGTAACAGTCCCTACGAAGTGGAGGTGTTCCGGGAAAAATATGAAATCCCCTTTCCCCTTTTCGCCGACGGGGATTTTGACATCCACAAGAAGATCGGCGAGGTGCGGACACCGTATTTTATCGGCGTCAAGAAAAAAACGGACGGCACCCATGAGGTGTTTTATTCGAAACTCGGGGGTTTTGAAAATCCGGAAGCCTTTTTGGAGCGGATCCTTGACGCGGCCGGCATGAAAA
>CAZQUR010000028.1:0-30740 GCA_964596535.1 uncultured Desulfobacteraceae bacterium | reverse complement strand
TTGTTTTTTCACGTAAGCTTCAGCACGGAGGCGTTGAAAACCGGTACCGGCACCAGCGGGGATTCGGGTTCGGTTTCCATGGGAACCGTTTGCATGGAAAAATATTTTTTCCATTCGTACCAGTCCTCCGGATATTGATAGATGAAACTTTCCAAGACTTTCAAAAGGATTTCCCCTAAAGAGGCGTCGGCACGGCGTTTGAACTGCTCCATCATTTCGTCCATGGAGGTGACGATGAACTCATACCCATGCTCTTTGGACCGGTGCATGAGACCGAAGAGAATGGCGGCCTGGGTCCGTTTGGTCAAAATGTTCATGGTCTTGTCGAGCCAGACCAGCTTACCGAGGAAAAGGATTTTGTCCTTTTTGGAGGGACGCCATTCCGAGATTTCATCGCACTGGGTGATGACGATGCGGTTTTCTTTTAAATTCGCGCAGATTTCCTTGACCACATTGGGCGTCCGGGTGGGATCGATGATCCGGGTGGAAAAGGCAGCGCACTTTTCAAACAGCCTTTCCCGCAGATGGTCGGTCTTGAATTTGGCGAGGATGGAGACCGGAAGCCGGTTCGCCCCCAGGTATCCCGGTATGAATTCCACGCCTCCGAAATGACCGGTGATCAAAAGGGCGCCGTTTCCTTCCGAGAGGGAATCCTCGATGATTTGAATGTTGTTACACCGCACATGGCTGGCGAAAAAATTGCTGAGTAATTCCGTGGAAGAATAGGCATTGAAGAGTTTTTCAAAATAATGGGAGATGATCCCGCGAAAGACGGCACGGGTGGTTTTCCGAATCTCGGCGGCGTTCTTTTTTCCGGCGAAGACGGTGCGGACGGCGTTTTTAACGGTTTTCCTTTCTTTTCTTCTGAAAAAAAAGTAGAGTCTCCCCAGAAAGGCGATGTAATAATAACTGAAACGCCATCCCAGGGTCTTACACAAATAAAGATTCAGCTTGGATTGTAAAAAAGTGCTTAGCTGCATCCGGCCTTTTCGCCTTTGAAATGGATTCCTTAACTTTTGAAAAACAGTGTTTGATATCTTTAATAATGAAATAGGGCACTCAATAATCATGCCAACCCTGATCGATCTTTGTTATCACCCGGAGGAAAAAGCGCTATCTGTTTGCGGATGATCAATAAATCGTTTTACGACAAGCGCTTAGCAAAAAAGAAACCATATCGGTCATAACACAAATATCCGTCCCTTCAAAAGGTTTTTTTTAAAAAATTCAAAAGGATGCCCAGTATTTTGGGCACATTGCACAGAAAACAGGGCGCCGGATCGGTTCGGCGGGTTTGAACCGCAACAGCGAGCGCATTCCTCGCAGGTGCTGCCTGACAGCAGTGCTTCTCGGATTGGGGCGAAGCGGAAATCCCGCCTCGCGGGGCGGCGGGGAGGCTTCAATTCCAAAAAGACCATCCCAATTTGTTAAAATTTGTGATATGTGAAAATCCATTGCCGAATCTTTCTTGAGGAAGACAGATGACTTCGATGAAAAAAGCGACGATCTTAGTGGTCGATGACGAAGCCGGTATCCGGCAGTCTTTCAACATGATTTTAAAAGAGGAGTATCAAATCCTGAATGCTTCCTCAGGATCCGAGGCGGTGGACCTGTATCAATCCCATGCCGTGGATCTGGTGCTTCTCGACATCCTCCTTCCCGACGTTGGAGGACTCAACCTTCTGGAAAAATTTAAAGAAATCGATCCCACCGTCGAAGTAATCATGGTCACCGCAGTGAAGGAGGTGCCCATCGCCGTCAAAGCCATCAAGCTGGGTGCCTACGAGTATATCATGAAGCCGTTTACCGTGGATGATATCCTGGCCGTCATTCAAAGGGCCTTGGAAAAACGCTCCATGCTTCAGGAAATCACATATCTGAAAACGGAACTCGAACGCATCCGCCCCTTTGAGCATATGGTGGGCGAAGATCCGAAGATGAAAAAGGTTTACGATTTTATTTCCACCATCTCCCAGAGCGACGGCACGGTTTTGATCCAGGGGGAAAGCGGCACCGGAAAGGAACTGGTGGCCCGGGCACTCCATAACCGGAGTCCCCGAAAAAGAGAGCCCTTCGTGGTGGTCAATTGCGCGGCGATTCCCCTGACGTTGATGGAAAGCGAGATTTTCGGTTACAGCAAAGGGGCCTTTACCGGGGCGCTTTCGACACGCATCGGCAAACTGGAGATGGCCAACAAGGGAAGCGTCTTTCTGGATGACATCGATTCCCTGGACCTGAAAATGCAGGCAAAGCTCCTCAGGATTATTCAGGAACGCGAGTTCGAGCGCCTGGGAAGCAATAAGGTCATCAAAGTGGATGTGCGCTTCATCGCCGCTTCCAACAAGAACCTGGCGGAACTGGTGGAAAACGGCGAATTCAGGGACGACTTGTTCTACCGGATCAATGTTTTTCCCATAAAGATCCCCCCGCTGCGGGAGCGCCGATCAGACATCCCCTTACTCTTGGAGCATTTTACCCATCTTTATGCAAAACAGGCCGGAAAGGACAAAAAACGGTTTTCCGAAGACGCCGTGCACGTCCTTACGGATTACGATTGGCCCGGGAATGTCAGAGAGCTCCAAAATTATGTGGAGCGCCTGGTGACGATCACCAAAGACCCCGTGATCCAGGTGAAGGATTTGCCGCCCCTGATGGGCGTCCGGAAAACAGAGATCAAGGATCTCCCCCTCAAGGATGCCATCAGCGCCTTTGAAAAGCGCTATATCTCCGAAGTCCTCGAAGATACGGGGGGGAACAAGACCCGGGCGGCGGAAAAACTCGGTATCCATCGCAACACCCTTCTGACCAAGACCCAGGACAAAGAATAGCCGAAACCCCCCAAAAGCACCGCCGCTGTCCCCCTTTCACGGATTCCCACTTTTTTGTGCACAAGATTTTGTGCAGCATATTGCCCCATTTGGGCAATTTCTTTTTCATCGGGCCAAAAGTGCATTGAATTTCAAAGAAATAAGAATGGCACGGCTTTTGCTTAAATTGAATTTTGAGGCGTAGAGATAAGAGTGCTTTGTGGTCTCGGAAAAAATGTGGCGCCCACCCGCCCGGAAGGGCGGGGCTTCCCGGTAAAAAATGGGTTTCATGGAAGAAGGGGAAAAATGACACTTTCGGAAAATACAAATTCGCTGGAGCCGGCGGTATCCTCCTCCCGAACCTTACGACCGGTGGCAAAGCAGTCGTTGAAACCGCATGAATCGGATGATCCGATCCGAAAAACGACCCTGGCCATTCGGGAATTGGAGAAAAAGCTTGAAAAGGTCACGGCCCAATTGGACCGGAAAGCGTTTGAACTCAACGAAATCAAAGCGTTCGTGGAGACCTTTAAAAACGATTTGAGCATGCAGGAGTTGATCGATCTGGTGCTCCAAAAGGCCTTGACCCTTACCGGTGCACGAATCGGATCCCTGTGCCTCGTGGAAAAAGAGGAAAACCGTCTTTTGGTGGCCGCCTCCCACGGATTTGAAAAAGAGCCCAAAGACCATTTTTATATCGATATGGAACCGTCTCTTATCCACACGGTGATCACGGATAAAAAACCCTTGGTGGTGGAAAACATCGAAACGGATCCGCGGACCCATCGCACCAACGACCCCAGATACGGATCCCCGTCTTTTGCGATTGTCCCCATTTTCGATAAAAAAAATGTCGTGGGAGTGTTGAACGTATCCAGCAAGGAGAGCGGCAAGCCCTTTACGTGTCATGATGAAAAGCTCCTGTCCATTCTCGTCAGCCGCATCGGGTATGCCCTGGAAACCTTTCGGCTGCACTCCACGGTGAAAGACTATCAAAAAGACCTCCAAAAGGGGAAGCGCCTCCTCGACAACACATGTGTGGAACTGAAGAAGAAGACCATTGAGCATGATTTGACCCTCCAGGCCTTGAGAAAGCGGGAAGAAAAATACCGCGCCATCCTGGAGAGCATCGAAGAAGGCTATTTCGAGGTGGATCTGGCGGGCAACCTCACCTTTACCAACGACGCATTGTGCCGGATCACCGGGTACGGCCGTGAAGATTTATTGGGGATGAACAGCCAGAGATATACGACGCCGGAAACCGCCCGGGAACTCGACCAGCTCCTCAATACCATCTATCAAACCCAGAGGCCGGCCCGGTTGGAGCGCTACGAGATTGTCAAGAATAACGGAGAGCAGGCCGTCCTGGAACTCTCCGCCTCCTTGATGAAAAACGAAGACGGCCGTCCCGTGGGCTTTCACGGCGTGGTCCGGGATGTGACCCAGCGGGTAATGGCCGATGCGGAGAAGAAAAAACTGGAAGAACAGCTCCGCCAGGCCCAGAAAATGGAAGCCATCGGGACGCTCGCCGGCGGCATCGCCCACGATTTCAATAACGCCCTTCAGGGAATTTCCGGTTATACCCAGTTGCTCCTCATGAAAGCCAACGGAAACGATACCACCCGGAAGTACCTGGAAGCCATCGAGCGGTCGGTGGGCAGGGCCGGCGACCTGATCCGCCAGTTGATGATCTTCAGCCGGAAAGTGGAAAGTACGCTGGGCCCCGTGGATTTGAATCAGGAAGTCCAAAACGCGGCGCGCCTTTTGGAGCGGACGCTGTCGAAGAATATTGAAATCGAACGATACCTGGAAGAAGATCTTTTTAAAATCCAAGCCGACTCCATCCAACTGGAACAGATCCTGATCAACCTGGCCATCAACGCCAGGGACGCCATGCCGGAAGGCGGGAAGCTTATTTTTTCCACCCGGAATTTCACCATCGATGCGGATACCCGAAAAGGGTGCCCGGAGATGAAACCGGGGGATTATGTCCTTTTGAGCATCTCGGATACCGGATCCGGCATGTCCGAAAAGGTAAGGCAACACATCTTCGAACCCTTTTTCACCACCAAGGAAAAGGGGAAAGGCACGGGTCTTGGACTGGCCATGGTGTACGGAATCGTCAAAAACCACGGAGCCCATATCAGTTGTTACAGCCATGCGGGCCAGGGTACCACGTTTAAAATTTACTTCCCGGTTCCCGAGACGCCGGTGCACACGGATGCGGCAAAGGAGATCCGAGAGTCCGGTATGGTGTTCAGGGGTTCGGAAACCATTCTTCTGGTGGACGACGAACCGATCATTCTGGATATCGGTGATGAAATATTGGGACAATACGGTTACAAGGTCCTCAAGGCCGGGGGCGGGGAAGAAGCCGTCCAGTTGTACAAGAATCATAAAAACCGGATCGATCTTGTCATTTTGGACTATAACATGCCCGGCATCGACGGCGGCCGGTGCCTTCAGGAGTTGCTCAAAATCAACCCCTTGGTAAAGGTGCTCATGGCCAGCGGATACGCCCTGAACGATCAAATCAGGGCCACCTTGAGCGCCGGCGCGGCCGGCTTCATCGGCAAACCGTACCAACTCAAAGAAATCCTGCAACAGGTGCGATCCGTTTTGGATCAAAACCGGTTCGGCGCATACGCCAACTAGATCCGACCCTCCGGTCATGTCCCCGAGACCTTTGAAAAATGAACATTTTTCAAAGGTCTCTCCCCATCGGCGGCAACACCGGCGGCGGGCGCCCCTTGCCTTCATATCGTGGGATACGCTCTCCGGCGGCGGGGATTCCAGGGGGAACATTCCTAGTATATCAGTCTGAAATATCCCTCTTTTTTCCGTTTTCGATGGATCCAATTGTACTTGACACAAAGGGATGTGTTGTTTATAGAAATTTCCTTTATGTCTTTTCGCCTTAAAAAAGGCGCAACGGGTGCACGCTCCTGAATATCGGCGACAAATGTTGCCGAGGAGGCGGCCGGGATCATGGATCTGAATGGGTTCCTTAGAAAACGAAAAAAAGACCTCGTTCAAAAGTGGTTTCATGCCGTCGTGGAAACCTATTCAAGCGATGCTTCCCGGTTTTTTGAAAACCGCAAGGATCCCTTCGCCAATCCCGTGGGAAACACGTTCCGGAAAGGATTGGATGCCCTGTACGATCGCCTCCTGGACACCCAGTCCAACGACCCGAATCAAATCGTCGCCTGCCTGGATCCCATGATCCGCATCCGGGCGGTCCAAAATTTTTTCCCCTCCCAGGCCGTCGGTTTTTTGTTTGACTTTAAAAAAATCCTCCGGCAGGAACTGGGGGAAAAGTTGCAGCAGCCGGGTATGGGGGAGGCCTTTGCAAGACTCGAGGAGCGGATCGATGGATTCGGCCTGATCGCGTTTAATATTTACATGCAATGCCGGGAAAAAATATATCAACTCAAGACCGACGATTTGCAGGAGCGGACATTTCGGGCATTTGAAAGGGCGGGATTGGTTTACGAGGTCTCCAAAACCGATACGGAACAGGAAAATTATCATTAAACCGTAAGGGGTTGAAAGTGAGGTAACGGTAAATGAATGTAAATTACGTGGCTTCCCTCATCACGGTGGTTGTCCTTTTTCTCATCGCCTATGTCGGCACGGAAGCACTGGGGCTTACGGCGCTTTTCGGGGTTGTGATCCCCTATCTGGCCCTGGTGGTTTTTCTGGCGGGGGTCGTCTACCGCGTCCTCGGATGGGCCCGGTCTCCGGTCCCGTTCCGCATTCCTTCCACCTGCGGGCAGCAGAAATCCCTGCCGTGGATCAAGCCGGCAACCATTGACAATCCGTACACTTCGGGAGGCGTTTTGGTGCGGATGGCCCTGGAAATTCTTTTTTTCCGGTCCCTTTTTCGGAACACCAAGGCCCGCCTGTTCGACGGCCCCCGGATCTCCTATGAATGGGAGAAATGGCTCTGGCTGGGCGCCATTGTGTTTCATTATTCCTTTCTCACGGTTTTGATCCGCCATTTCCGGTTTTTCCTGGAGCCGGTCCCGGTGCCGTTCCAGTGGCTGGAGTCCTTGGACGGGTTTCTCCAGGTCGGCGTTCCGGGGATCATGCTTTCGGGATTCGCCCTCCTGGCGGGGGTCACCTTTCTTTTTCTCCGGCGCATTTTCATTCCCCAGGTTCGGTATATCTCCCTGGCCTCGGATTACTTTCCGCTTTTCTTGATCATGGGAATCGCCATTTCCGGGATCTTCATGCGGTATATCACCAAAACGGATGTCGTGGGCGTCAAGGCGCTGACCATGGGCCTGATCACTTTTCAACCGGTGCTCCCCGAAACGGTGAGCGGGGTCTTTTACGGTCACTTCTTTTTTGTCTGTATCCTTTTGGCCTACTTCCCGTTCAGCAAACTGATGCACTTGGGAGGGATTTTCATGAGCCCCACGCGAAACCTGGCCAACAACAACCGGGAAGTGCACCATGCCAATCCGTGGAACTACCCGGTAAAGATCCATACATACGACAAATACGAAGACGAATTCAGGGAAAAGATGATCGAAGTCGGCATTCCGGTGGAAAAGGAACCGGAAGCGGCATCTTCCGAGGAAGAGGAAAAGGAGTAGGGAATGGCAGACGACCTGATAAAACCCCATGAACTCATTGCCAATATCCAGCCCCGGCCGCCCCAGACCGGATGGATGGATACCCCCGTCGAAATCCGCAAGGGGATGTATTGCTATGCAGCGAACCCCAAGAGCCTGGAGACGCTGGGGTTCCCTTTTGCCCGGGCATGGAATCCGTTGGACGAAGACTGGAAGCTTCCCCCCAACTGGAAGGAAATCCTTTTCGAGGGGATGCGGGAGCGTCTGGAGCGATTTCGGACTTTTAAAATTTTCATGGACATCTGTGTCCGATGCGGCGCCTGCGCCGACAAATGCCATTTTTTCATCGGAAGCGGCGATCCCAAGAACATGCCGGTATTAAGGGCCGAGCTTTTGCGATCCGTTTACCGACGGGATTTCACTACGGCCGGGAAACTCTTCGGCCGGCTGGCCGGGGGGCGGGAAATGACGGCGGAAGTCTTGAAAGAATGGTGGTATTACTATTTCCAATGCACCGAATGCCGCCGTTGCTCCGTCTTCTGCCCCTACGGCATCGACACGGCGGAGATCACCATCATGGCCCGGGAATTGATTAACCTTTTGGGGTTGAACATCGACTGGATCGCCACCCCGGTTTCCAATTGCTACCGGACCGGAAACCACCTGGGGATCCAGCCCCACGCATTTAAGGACATGATCGATTTCTTCGTGGACGACATCGAAGAAATCACGGGGGTCCGCGTGGAACCGAACCTGAACAAAAAGGGCGCCGACATCCTCTTCATCACCCCTTCCGGAGATGTTTTCGCCGATCCCGGAACCTACACCGCCATGGGCTACCTGATGCTCTTCCATTTTCTAAAGGAAAAGTACGGGCTGGATGTGACCTGGAGCACCTACGCCTCCGAAGGCGGTAATTTCGGGTTCTTCACCTCCCACGAAACCATGAAGCGGCTCAACGCAAAGATGTACGCCGAGGCCAAGCGTCTGGGTGTCAAATGGATCTTGGGGGGGGAATGCGGCCACATGTGGCGGGTCATTCACCAGTACATGGATACTATGAACGGCCCCCCCGATTTCCTGGAAGCGCCGGTGTCTCCCATAACGGGGACCAAGTTCGAAAACGCCAAGTCCACGAAAATGGTCCACATCGCCGAATTCACCGCCGATCTGATCCACCACGGCAAACTGGATCTCGATCCGCGCCGGAACGACGATCTTGTGGTCACCTTCCACGACTCCTGCAATCCGTCCCGGGGGATGGGGCTTCTGGATGAGCCCCGGTACGTCATCAAGAACGTGTGCAACCATTTCTATGACATGCCGCCCAACACCATTCGGGAGCAGACTTTCTGCTGCGGCAGCGGCGCGGGTCTCAACGCCGGAGAAAACATGGAGCTGCGCATGATCGGGGGCTTTCCGCGCGCCAACGCCGTCAAGTACGTCCATGAAAAACACGGCGTCAACATGCTGGCCTGCGTCTGCGCCATCGACCGGGCCGCCTTGCCCCCCCTGATGGACTACTGGGTCCCCGGGGTGGATGTGACCGGTGTCCATGAACTGGTGGCCAATGCCCTGAACCTGGCCGGCCAGAACGAAAGGAGCACCAACTTGAGAGGAGAAGAGATTTCCGGAATGGAGGCCGAAGATGAATAACACCCGGACGTTTTACGACGGCGGGAAGGTGATTACCGGGCTGGTCATTTTCGTTGTCCTGGTGACCTTCCCTTTCTGGTACAATCACGGAAAGGCCGCGCCGGCACCCGACCCCCAACTCACGGAAAAGGCCAAGGCGGAAAAGGCCTGCATCCGCCCCAAGAATGAAATGAAATCCGCCCACATGCAGATTCTCAACGACTGGCGGAACAATGTGGTGAGAAACGCAGACCGGATTCACGAAACCGCCGATGGAAAGCGCTTCGAGATGAGCCTTTCCAACACCTGTATGGATTGTCATTCCAACAAGGCGGATTTTTGTGACCGGTGCCACAATTATGTGGCGGTGAACCCCTATTGCTGGGACTGCCATATCGATAATCCGAAGGAGACGAGTCAATGAAAAAAAGCAGGAGAAGCTTTTTGCAGGTTGCCGGCGTTTCCGCCCTGGGACTCGGCCTGAAGCCGGTCGCCGATCTGTTGGCCGCCCCGGCGGAACACGGCGAAGCGCCTGCTGAGAGGGTTCTGAAAAACGAAGCGGCGCTGGGGGCCACACACTGGGCCATGGTCATCGACACCCGGATGTTCGAGTCGGCGGCGGACCTTGAACCGATCATCGAAGCATGCCATAAAATCCATAATGTCCCTTCCATTGACCATCCACGCCACGAGATTAAATGGATCTGGGAGGAAGAATTCAAACACGCCTTTCCCACTCAGGAACTCCGCTTTCTCCCCGAACGGATCGAACACTTACCTTTCCTCGTATTGTGCAACCACTGCGAAGATCCCCCTTGCGTCCGGGCCTGTCCCACCAAGGCCACCTTCAAGCGGGAGGACGGCATCGTTTTGATGGATTTTCACCGGTGTATCGGGTGCCGGTTCTGCATGGCCGCCTGCCCGTATGGGTCGAGAAGCTTCAACTTCAGGGATCCGCGGCCCTTCATCAAGGAGACCAACCTGAAGTTTCCCACCCGGATGAAAGGGGTGGTGGAAAAATGCAATTTCTGCGCGGAGCGACTGGCGGTGGGGCAACTGCCGGCGTGCGTGGAAGCCTCCAATGGTGCCTTAACATTCGGCGACCTGGAGGATCCTGAATCCGATGTACGGAAACGGTTGAGCGAAAACTTCACCATTCGGCGCAAACAGGCATTGGGCACCGGCCCGGCCGTCTACTATATCATATGAGGTGGTTATGCTTGAAAAAGCCTTTAAAGGAAGCAAACGGTATTATGGTTGGATGACGGCCCTTTTGGTCGTTATCGGGATCGGGTTCGGTTTTTACATGTGGCAGCTCAGATTCGGGTTGGGGATCACGGGTATGAGCCGGGACGTGACCTGGGGGTTTTATATCGCCCAGTTCACCTTCCTGGTCGGGGTGGCCGCGTCGGCGGTGATGCTGGTCCTCCCGTATTACCTGCACCATTACAAGGCCTTCGGGAGGATCACGATCCTGGGCGAGTTTCTGGCCGTGGCATCGGTGACCATGTGCATCCTGTTCATTTTCGTGGATCTCGGACAACCGATGCGCGTCCTCAACGTCCTTTTATATCCCACGCCCAACAGCGTTTTGTTCTGGGACATGATCGTCTTGAACGGATACCTGCTGCTGAATATTGTCATCGGCTGGAAAATCCTGGAGGCCGAGCGAAACGCCGTGGCCCCGCCGGCCTGGATCAAACCCCTGATCTATATCTCCATTCCCTGGGCCGTGAGTATTCACACGGTGACCGCCTTTTTGTACTGCGGTCTTCCCGGAAGGGGGTTCTGGCTCACGGCCATTCTGGCGCCCCGGTTCCTTTCTTCGGCATTCGCATCGGGGCCGTCCCTTCTGATCCTGCTGTGCCTCATCGTCCGGAAGCTCACCAAGTTCGATCCCGGAAAGGAGCAGATCCAGTCTTTGGCCAAAATCGTGGCGTATGCCATTTCCATCAATGTCTTTTTCTTCCTCTGTGAGGTCTTCGTCGTCTTTTACAGCAAGATTCCCGAACACATGGATCATTTCAAATATCTTTTCGTGGGGCTTCACGGACACGGTGCCCTCGTTCCCTGGATGTGGACGTCCTTGGGGCTTATGGTGATTTCCATCGTTCTCTTGGTGATTCCTTCCACACGGCAGAACGAAAGCATCCTTGCCGTGGCGTGCGCCACCGTCTTTGCCGGGACATGGATCGACAAGGGATTGGGGATGATTTCCGGCGGGTTTGTCCCTTCCCCGTTGCATCATGTCAACGAATACGTTCCCACGATGCCGGAGATCATGATCACGTTGGGGGTTTGGGCCACGGGATTTTTTGTATTGACGGTGCTCTTTAAGATCGCAATTACCGTCAAGGAGGAAGTGGCCGGGGTGGCCTCCTGAAAAAACAAAGAAAAGTGGAATCACCGGAACAGGGCGCCTTTCGGGGCCCTGTTCGTTTTTTTAGAGTCTGTAATTTTGATGGCTTCGTAAAAAGGCCGATGTTGCCCGCATCGCAAGCCGTTTGAAGGGGCTGCCGTTTTTCAGACCACCCGGTGTCCCCCGGTATACAGATAAAGGCCGTCGTCTTCGGAAAGGCATCCCAGCGTCATGTTCAATCGGTGCGCCAGTTGAACGGCAAGGGAGGTGGGGCGGGAGACCGCCAGCAGGACCGGAATACGGGCCCGGGCCGTTTTCTGAACCAGTTCGTAGCTGATCCGGGACGATAGCACCACGGTTTCGGCCAGAGGCAGCGTTTTTTGTAAAAAAAGCCTCCCGATAGCCTTGTCCAGGGCGTTGTGGCGGCCCACATCTTCGGCCACGGACAAAGGGGAGGGCCCGGGTCCGAAGATCACCGCCGCATGGGAAGACCGGGTGGCTTTTCGAAGGGGCTGCCGGTCGGAAAGCGTGAAAATCCGATGCACGGCGGTCTCGAGGGGAATCTGTAGTTGTCTTTGAACCGGCGGGATCATTTGATGCAGTTCCTCCACCAGTTCCTTCCCGCATATGCCGCAACTGGTCTGACTGATAAAACCCCGCCGGTCCATGAAACGGCGGACCCGTTCCCGCCGGGACGGATTCAAGGTGACGGTGACCACATTGGTGTCCTGGTCGTCACAGAATCCGATGGACGCAATGTCGTCGGAGGTGTCCACGATCCCCTCTCCGAGACAAAACCCGGCCGCGTGGGGGATCTCTTCTCCGGGCGTGCGCATGATGACCGAATACGGGTTCCCTTCCACCCGGACGGACAAGGGTTCTTCGTCGATGACGAGCCCTTCCCGGGAGGCGGTTTGTGCGTCATGTCGCCATACAACATCCAGCTTCATTGTAATTTAACTCAATGTTACTCAAGACGGACCGTTTGTTCAGGGTTTTTCCCGGGTCATCGTTATGGAATCTCCGGGATGAAGGATTCCGCCTTCAAGGACACGGGCGAAGACCCCTTCTTTGGGCATGATGCAGTCTCCGGCCTGATAATAGATGGCACACCGATTGTGACACTCTTTGCCGATCTGGGTGATCTCCACGAGAGCGGTTTTCCCCAACCGAAACCGGGTGCCGATGGGGACCGTTTTCCAATCGATCCCGGATGTGGCGATGTTTTCGGCAAAATCCCCGAATGAAACATCCAGTCCGGCCTGCCGGGTTTTTTCTATGCTTTCCGCCGCCAGGAAACTCACCTGCCGGTGCCAGTCTCCGGCATGGGCATCTCCCTCCACCCCGTGGCCGGGGACAAGGACGACGCGATCCACCACCTGTTTCCGGACCCCTTTTTTTCGGCTCACCGAAAGGGAAACGATATGCATGGCCGCCTCCGTTTGAATGGTGATCCATGTATAACGTAAAATAAACACGGATTCAAATTTTTCTTGACAATAACCCCTATAATTTTGATAATTACTCTTTTTAAAATGTTTTCAGCAAAATCGGAGGAGATTCATGTACGCAGTGGTGACATCGGGGGGAAAACAGTATAAAGTCGAGGAAGGTCAGACCCTGAGGGTGGAAAAATTGCCCGGTGAGGTGGGGGCACCGATCCAGTTCGACCGGGTCCTTTTTTATTCGGACGGACAAAAGACCGATATCGGCACCCCTTATCTGGAAAACATCAACGTCCAGGGGCATATCGTCGAACAGGGGAAGGCCGAGAAAATCATTGTTTTCAAGTATAAGCGCCGGAAACGCTTTCGGCGGAAACAGGGACATCGCCAGCGATATACGGCGATTCGAATCGACCAGATCCAAGCATAATCTTTTCGGGAGTCCGATTATGGCACATAAAAAAGCAGGTGGCAGTTCACGGAACGGGCGCGACAGCGCCGGTCAGCGCCGGGGCGTCAAGCGCTACGGGGGGAACCGCGTCAAGGCGGGGAATATTCTTGTCCGCCAGCTGGGGACGAAAATCCATCCGGGAAGCAACGTGGGTGTGGGAAAAGACTATACCCTCTTTGCCGAAATCGACGGCATTGTGGAATACGAGCGATCGGGAAAAATGCGCAAGAAGGTCAGCGTCATTCCGGCTTGAAATTCATCGATGAGGCCATCATAACCGTTGAATCCGGAAAAGGCGGAAGCGGTTGTGTCAGCTTCCGCCGGGAAAAGTTCATCCCCAAGGGGGGACCCGACGGAGGGGGCGGCGGCAAGGGTGGGGATGTGATCCTTTTGGCCTCACCCGAAAAAAACACCCTGCAGCATTTCCGCAACAAAACCCGCTTCAAAGCACCCGACGGCCGGCACGGCGCCGGGAGGAACCGATCCGGGAAAGACGGTGCGGATTTAATGATCCCGGTTCCGCCCGGAACCTTGATCCGGGAGATCGATTCCCGGGAAATTCTCAAGGATCTGGTGGCTGCCGGAGAAAGCGTGGCTGTCGTCAAAGGCGGTCGGGGCGGAAAAGGAAACGCCCATTTCAAGACCGCCACCCATCAGAGCCCCAGATTCGCCCAGCCGGGGGAACCCGGTCAGGTCCGAATCCTGCACCTTGAATTGAAGCTCATCGCCGATGTGGGGATCGTGGGGCTCCCCAATGCCGGCAAATCCACCCTCATCCGGGCCATTTCTTCCGCCAGGCCCAAGGTGGCGGATTATCCCTTCACGACCCTGTTTCCCAATCTCGGAGTGGTCTATCCGAAACACGGGGACCCCTTTACCGTGGCCGACATTCCCGGTCTCGTGGAAGGGGCCCATGAAGGCATCGGGTTGGGGATCCGGTTTTTGAAACACATCGAACGGACCCGGATACTGGTCCACCTGATCGATGCGGCCGCCGTGGATTCTACCGATCCCCTTGCCCCTTATGAAACGGTGAACCGGGAACTGGCTTCGTATCATCCTTTGCTGGCGGAAAAAAAGCAACTGGTGGTCCTCAACAAAATGGACCTTCCCGGTGCCGAAATGAAAGCCGAGGCCGTTGAAGCGGCGATTCAACCCGTTCGGCCGATCCGCATTTCAGCCGTCACCGGACAGGGGATCGACGCTATAAAGGAACGCATGGATCAGCTGCAGCGGGGAACATCCGTCTAATGTATTTCCGGACAGTGAATTAATCATGGATCGGGCGTCGTATTTTTCAAATTCCAAGCGCATCGTGGTCAAAGTGGGAAGCTCCGTCCTCACCGGAAGCGACGGCCTCAATCTCAAGGCCGTGCGGTCCATCAGCCGGCAGGTGAGCCGGATCATCGACCAGAACCGGGAAGTGCTCCTGGTCTCCTCCGGGGCCCAGGCGGCCGGGACCCGAAAAATCGGTCTTTCCCGGCGGCCCGACGAACTCCCGAAACGGCAGGCGGTGGCGGCCGTGGGCCAGGCCGGATTGATCATGGAATATGAAAAGGCCTTCGCCCGGTATCACAAAAAGGTGGCCCAGATCCTTTTGACCAATGACGGCCTTTCCCACCGGAAGCGGTACCTCAACGCCAGGAACACCCTGTATACCTTGTTGTCATGGGGCGTGGTCCCCGTTATCAATGAAAACGACACCGTATCCGTCATGGAGATCCAGTTCGGCGACAACGACAACCTGGCCGCCCTCATCACCCTCATGATGGACGCCCACATCCTCATCGCGTTAAGCGATATCGACGGGCTTTACACCAAAAACCCCGCGGCACACGCCGATGCCGCCCTGATTCCCGTGGTGACCCAGATCACCAAAGAGGTGGAAGCCATGGCCGGCAACCTTCCCGGATCCTTTGGGACCGGGGGCATGGTGAGTAAAATCGAGGCGGCGAGAAAGCTTGCATCCGCCGGGATCCCAATGGTGATCGCCAACGGGAACCGCCCCAACATCCTTTTGGACCTCATGTCCGGGAAGGCCCTGGGAACCTTCTTCGTACCCAAAAAGAGCCGGCTTTCCGGGAGGAAATCATGGATCGCCTTTAACCTGAAACCCAAAGGGGTCATCCGAATCGATTCGGGGGCGGAAAAGGCCGTTTGCAAAGGGGGAAAAAGCCTTTTACCCAGCGGCGTGATCGGCGTGGAAGGGGAATTCCAGGTGGGCGCACCGGTGGCGTTTTCATCGAACAACCGGATATTGGGAACCGGGCTGGTCAACTACAGTGCGGCGGATATCCGAAAAATCATGGGATTGAAGACCCACCGGATCAAGGAACGCCTGGGAGATAAACCCTATGACGAGGTCATTCATCGGGACAATCTGGTGTTAACGGCCGATGCGCCGGCGGAAGAATGACCTGTCGGTGCCGGCGTCGCTTGAAATCGCCGATAATGCCCTTTTTTGATGAACTTCGTAAAACGTTGAAATTGAGATGGCAAAGTAAAAAGTTCCATATGCAAGGCGCGCAAATTCTGAGGAATGAAAAGTACTTACAGGTACGCCGCAATGACCTGTCTGCGTGCAACGCACAGGCAGGCGAAGAATGCCGCGCAACGCCGCAGATGGACTTTTTACGAAGCCGTCTTTTTTGAATCGGAGGAAACGCATGGATATTGAGGCAGCCGTTGAGCAGATGGCCCGGTCGGCCAAAGAGGCGTCCGTTATCGTTTCCCGGAGCGATACCGAAACAAAGAACAATGCGTTGGCGGGACTTGCCCGCCGGCTGGAATCGGAAGCCGATTTTCTGATGACCGAAAACCGAAAAGACCTGGATCAGGGAGAAAAGGCCGGGCTGGGCAAGGCCATGCTGGATCGTTTGGCCCTCACCCGGGCGGCCATCGAAGGCATGGCACGCGGACTGAGGGCGGTGGCGGCCCTGGAAGATCCGGTGGGCGCGGTGGTGAAAACCTGGATGCGCCCCAACGGGCTTCAGGTCTCCCGGGTGCGGATCCCCTTGGGCGTCATCGGGATCATCTACGAATCCAGGCCCAACGTCACCGTGGATGCCGCCGCCCTGTGTTTGAAAGCGGGAAATGCGGTCATCCTCCGGGGCGGTTCGGAAGCCCGTAATTCCAACGCGGCACTGGCGGTTCTTATCCAAAAGGGACTGGAGGCGGCCGGGCTGCCAGGGGATGCCGTCCAGGTGGTTCCGGTTACCGACCGAAAGGCGGTCCTGGCCATGTTGCAGGCGGAAGACTGTATCGATCTCATCATTCCCCGGGGGGGGGAAGGGCTCATCCGGTTCGTGGTGGCAAATTCGCGTATCCCGGTACTCAAACATTACAAGGGGGTATGCCACGTCTATGTGGATGCGAACGCGGACCTTTTGATGGCCGGTGAAATCTGCTTCAACGCCAAAGTGCAGCGGCCCGGCGTATGCAATGCCATGGAGACCTTGCTGGTGCACCAGGACATCGCGGCGGCATTTTTAGCCCAGGCGGCCCCCCGGTTACATGAAGCGGGGGTCGAACTCCGGGGATGCCCGGAAACCTGCCGGATTCTTCCCGGGATAAAAGCCGCCCGGGAAGAGGACTGGCCCGCCGAATATCTTGACTTGATCCTGGCGGTGAAAGTGGTTTCAAACATGGAAGCGGCGGTGGATCATATCACGCGATACGGATCCCGCCATACCGAGACCATCGTGACCAACGATTATGCCCGGGCCAGGCGGTTTGTCCGGGAGGTGGACGCCTCGGTGGTGTTGGTGAATGCATCCACCCGGTTCAACGACGGGGGGCAGCTCGGATTGGGCGCGGAAATCGGGATCAGCACCTCCAAGCTGCACGCCTTCGGTCCCATGGGACTCGAAGAGTTGACCACTACCAAGTTCGTGGTTTTCGGGGACGGCCAGATCCGAACGGCATGATTCACTGAAACGCTTTCCAAATGATCAAAACTGATGAAATCGTAAAAGATGGACGCGTAAAAAAGAGGTTTGGATTTTCATTTGAAAAAGGGTGTTGAACACGGAAGACCGAGAAACCGGGTGGGGCTTTTCGGCGGCACCTTTGATCCGGTCCACCAGGGACACCTGGCGGCGGCGGAAAAAGTAAAAAACGCCTTCGCCATGAAAGCGGTTGTTTTCATCCCCTCGGCCGTGCCGCCTCACAAGGAGGGCGACAAGGTGACCCGGGCGTCGGATCGGTTGGCCATGCTGCAGCTGGCGGTGACCGGTACAGCGGGGTTTTCGATTTCCGAATGCGAGATCCGGCGCCCCGGACCGTCCTACACCATCGATACCATCCGGTTTTTCAAGGAAAATACGCCCGGTGACACCCGGCTTTATTGGATCATGGGACACGACGCATTCCTGGAAATGACCACATGGAAGGCCTATCGTGAGATCCTGGCGCAAATCCCTTTGATCGTCATGCACCGGCGCGGAATCGAGCCCCCTTCGAAGTCTTCGGAGGGCGGCGGCAGTGTGGAGATGTTCATTGTCCAGGAATTGTCTTCGGAGTACAGCATCTTGGGAAACGATTCGTGTTACGTGCATCCGTCGTTACACCCGATTCATCTTTTCCGGGATCCCTTGCCGGAAATTTCCGCCACACGGATCCGCAAAAACGTCAAAACGGGGAAGCGCATTCGTAATATGGTTCCCGGGGCGGTGGAAGCATACATCCTGGAAAAAAGGCTTTATCGATGACTCAAGATCCCATGGCGTCCCTGAAGCGGTTCGTCGACGCGGTTTTCGGTAAAAAAGCGGAAGATCTCGTTGTTCTCGATGTGCGCGCGCTGACGTCTTATGCGGATACATTCGTCCTGTGCTCGGGGCGTTCCAGCCGCCAGGTCATCGCGATTGCCGAGCATATCCGCGACACGCTGAAAAAGGAGGGCATCCGCCCGTTGAGCATCGAAGGGATGACCGAAGGGCACTGGGTCCTGTTGGACTACGGCCACATCATCATCCATGTGTTTTATGAACCCGTGCGCCGTTTCTATGATCTGGAAGGACTCTGGATCGACGCCAAGCGGATCGACTGTTCCGACCTCGGAGACCCCTCATGATTCCTCGCGCAACGCCCGTTCTGCTGATGATCCTGGACGGTTGGGGATTGAATCCAACCGCCGAGGGAAATGCCGTGGCCCAGGCCCGAACGCCGTCTCTCAATGCACTCATGTCCGCGTACCCCGGCACCCGCCTCGAATGTGCGGGTCGAGCCGTGGGACTCCCCGACGGCATCATGGGGAATTCGGAAGTGGGGCATTTGAACATGGGGGCAGGCCGCATCGTGTATCAGGAGCTCCTGAGAATCGACATGGCCATCCAGGACGGCACCTTCTTTGAAAATGATGTTTTCAACGCCCTCATTTCCCGGGTCAGGGAAAACGGGACGAAGCTCCACCTCATGGGTCTGGTCTCGGATGGCGGGGTACACAGCCAGTTGACCCACCTGGAGGCGCTGTTGCAGCTTTCCAGGAAAAAAGGGCTTGAGCGCGTCTATGTCCATGCCATCACGGACGGCCGGGACACCCCGCCGGACAGCGGCGTAAATTACTTGACCCGGCTTTCCGCCGCGATAAAGGAGACGGGGTGTGGGGCTGTGGCGTCCATTTGCGGGCGATACTTTGCCATGGACCGGGACACCCGGTGGGATCGCATCGAAAAAGCGTACCGGCTGTATACCAAAGGGAACGGGATACCCGAAAAAGATCCCGTGGAAGGAATTAAAAACGCCTATATTCGCGGAGAAACGGATGAATTTGTCCAGCCGGTGGTCATCGTGGATGAAAAACAGACGCCGCTGGCGACCGTTCAGGACGGCGACGGGATCCTCTTTTTCAATTTTCGGGCCGACCGGGCCCGGGAAATCACCCGGGCCTTCACCGAGGAAACGTTTGATGCGTTTTTACGCAATCCGTGGCCGAAAGTGTGCGGGTACGCCTGTATGACCCTTTATGATGAACGCTTTCATCTTCCCGTGGCCTTCTCTCCTGTTCATTTGAAAAATATCCTGGGGGAAGTGATCAGTCACAACGGATTGCGGCAGTTGAGAATCGCCGAAACGGAAAAGTACGCGCACGTCACCTACTTTTTCAACGGCGGGGAGGAAAAGGCGTTTCCCCTGGAGGACCGGTGCCTGATTCCTTCCCCCCGGGAGGTGCCCACCTACGACCTCAAACCGGAAATGAGCGCGTTTGAGGTGACCCGGGAGGTCCTTTCGCGGTTACGGTCGGAAGATTATGCGCTCATCGTTTTGAATTTCGCCAACATGGATATGGTGGGGCACACCGGGAATCTCTCCGCGGCCGTTGCGGCCTGCCAGGCGGTGGATCGATGCGTGGGAAAAATCGTTCCGGAAGTCTTGTCCCGAAAGGGAATCGCTCTGATTACCGCGGATCACGGGAACGCAGAACTCATGGCCGATGATCGCGGGCATATCCACACGGCCCATACCACCAATCCCGTTCCCTTCATCCTGGTGGATGACACCCGGAAAAAAGTCCGTTTGAAAGAAGGCATCCTGGCGGACATCGCCCCCACGCTTTTGCACCTGGCGGGAATCGAAAAACCCGATGAAATGACGGGGAGCCTGTTGCTATAAGGGACAGGGGAAACGCTGTCGATGAGGGTGCGGCGTGGATCCGGCCTTCCAGGGGGAGGACCGGATCCTTGAACCGCAACAGCGCTCGCATTCCCCGCTGCTTGCAGCGGGGAGGCTTCAAAGGCGGTTAAGCGGTGAGATCTTTCCCGCAGTGCTTGCAGACTTTGGCCCTTTTTTTGATGACCTCTGCGCAATAGGGGCATTCCCGCGTGAAATGCCGTTCGTGGATTTGTGTGATGGCCCCTTCGATTTTATTTTGAAGGATTTCGTTTCCCACTTTTAAATTTTTTAACGGTTCAACGGCTTCCAGTTCGCCGAAATCGCCGATCATTTCCGCGGCCTTGGCGCGGACACGGACCGGTTCCGCCGCGTCCAGGAGCATCTGCAACACCGGCACCATATCCTTGGCCGTGTAACAGTCCGCCAGGAGGGAAAAGCCCTTCTTGATGGATGCTTTCAGCGCTTCCTCGGCGGCCAGGACGGCGTCGTCGATGATCTGGCCCCGGGCGCCCTGGGGGCTGAACACGGGCATGCACTCATATTGCGTCGTTCCGGGGTAGCAGATGCACCGGTAAGAGGCGTTTTGAGAATAGTTTTCCCGGAGGTTGTCCCAGCCCTGCACGTAGAGGCCGCAGTCGTCATTGAAACAAATGTAAAGGTAAGGCACCCCCCATCCGAGTCCGTCACTGAACGTCATGGGAGGAACCTCCCAAAGGCTCATTTCCATCCCGCAATGGGGACATTTGGGTTTTTCTTCGGAAAGGATCTTTTGCAAGACCTCTTCCTTGGTTTCAAATGCCATTGAACTTCTCCTTATCATTTTAGCTTTCGCCGTATCGGCGATTTGGGCCTTCGCCCGAATACTTCCATTGTAAGAATCCTTTCGACGTTGTCAAACCCGGCCTTTTCCGGCGGCGTCCATAAGCGATCGTGTCTCCTCTTTTCGGATTCACGACCCGAAGAGGCTACTCCGGGATACCGTCGTTGCTCCAGCCTCTATGGCGGTAATATTCGCGCACCATTTGGACCACTTCGGTTTCCTCAAGGGGGCGGATGCCCTCCAGGTCTTTCCGGAACATGCCCTTGGAAAGGTGGTCGTCGGCAGGTGTCAGACCTTCCCGCAGGTTGAAGCGCCGGATCAATCGGGTGATATCCTCGGCCCGTTTGTTGAGGTCTTTTTCATCGGTTTCGATCCCACAGGTCCATTTCAAAAGAGCGGCCATCTGTTCCCATGGATAAAAGGTTCTGAAAAAACGGCATAAAATGAATGTATCCATCAGGGTCAGCCGGTTTTCATACTCGATGAGCGGCAGGGCTTTTCCGGCAACGGTCTCCGGGTCTAAAAGCCCGCTCAATTCCGGGTTGTGAAATGTGGCCCGCAGGTGGCAGGCGCCCCGATCCGACACGGCAAAGGCCAAAGCGCTTCCCTTCAACACCCGGGGGTCATACCCGGGGGGCTCCAGTCCCTTGGCATGGGCGGCGATGGCTTCCAGGCCCCACCTGCGGGCGGCACTGACGGTGCCGTCGGCCAGATCGGCACCCACCCCTTGTCTTTCGGCGATCCGGTGCAGCAGATCGGCGATGCCGTCCACGTCCCCGTAATCGAGATCGAGGGGGATGCACTTTCGCCGGGAGGCTTCGATAGCCAGGCCGCACAGGTTTCCGGCGCTGATGGTGTCGAGTCCCAGACGATCGCAGATATCGTTCAAGTAAGCGATTTCTTTGATGTCTTCTATCATGCACAGTCCCCCGAAGGCAAAGATGGTTTCGTATTCGGGGCCTTCGATGGTCAGTCCGGCATGACGTCCGGAAGTCACCTCGCTCAGGCGGCCGCAGGCGATAAAACACTTGGCACAGGCCCGGGGTTTGACCCGGCACTCCTGATGCAGGGCCTGGGCGCTGATCTTTTCCCATGCCTCAAGGTGTCCCCGGGACCAGTAGCGTGTGGGAAAGGCATTGGCCCGGTTGGTGCGTTCCACCATGTTGGCGGTCCCCCACCTCTTGAATCCGGCGACCACCGGATGGTCTTTGGCAGCAGCAGCGATGGCCTTGGAAAGGTCCAAGACCCCATCCGGATTGTGGAGTTGCCGCCGCCTGAAACCCCTGAACAAAACGGCTTTCACTTGCTTGCTTCCCATGACGGCCCCTACACCGGTCCGGCCCGCCGAACGCCAGTAGTCGTTTTCAATGACGGAAAACGTGACCCGGTTTTCGCCGGCCGGACCGATCACCACGGCGCCGGCTTTTTCACCGGAGGACGAATCCGGGCCGAATCGCTTCTTTACGGCGTCTTCGGCGGTATAGGTGTCGGTTCCCCAGAGGTCGCCCGCGGGATGAACGGCCGCTCCCTCCGGCGAGATGACGAGGATGCACGGTACGGCGCTTTTTCCTGAAATGACAACGGCATCGAATCCGGCGGCGTCCATGGCTTCGGGAACCTTTCCTCCGGCGTAGGATTCACTGTAAAATCCGGTGTGGGGGGATTTGGTAAAAACGCCGTATCGGCTCGATCCCCATACCGCGCTCCCGGTGACCGGCCCTGTGGCGAAAATGAGGCAATTTTCAGGGGCAAAGGGGGAAATCCTTTCCGGATTGTGCTGCATCAAAAGATACGAAGCCAACCCTTTGCCGCCCAGGTATCGGTGCAGGACATCGTCTCCGATGGAATCGAATTGAAAATGCTGCCGGGTGAGATCAACTTTCAGGATACGCCCGTAGAATCCGTTCATCTGGAAAATCCTTTTGCGGCGGTGTCTTCACGGTTCATAAAGAAAAAAATATGGCACAAGGGGCATGGGATGTAAAGTCCGGGTGAAATCAGAACGTATCTTTCCCGCGGTCGAGGCTCCGGTACTGGATGGCTTCGGCCACGTGTTCGGGTGCGATGGCTTCGGCTTTTGATAGATCGGCGATGGTGCGGGAAATCTTGAGGATCCGGTTATACGCCCGGGCGGAAAGCCCCAGTCGATCCATGGCCGAATTCAAGAGATGCGCCGAATCCCCGTCCAGGGAGCAATGCCGTTTGATATGACGGCCGCCCATCCGGGCATTGCAGGGGATCCGGCTTTTGGCAAAGCGTCGCCGCTGGATTTCCCGGGCTTCCAGGACCCGCTTCCGAATGGATGCGGAAGGTTCCCCGCCGGTGCCCTTCTGAATTTCCCGGCGCGGTACCGCGGGCACCTCCACATGGATGTCGATGCGGTCCATCAAGGGGCCGGAGATCCGGGAGCGGTATTTGAGGATCTGAAAATCGGTACACCGGCAGGTATGCTTGGGGTCCATCTGGTAGCCGCACGGGCAGGGGTTCATGGCCGCCACCAGCATAAAAGAGGCCGGGAAGGTCAACGCCGAGACGGCCCTGGAGATGGTCACCTTCTGGTCTTCCAGGGGTTGGCGAAGGGCCTCCAGCACGTGTTTTTTAAATTCCGGGAACTCGTCCAAGAAGAGCACGCCGTTGTGGGCCAGGCTCACTTCTCCGGGGCGCGGGATATGCCCCCCACCGATGAGACCGGCGTCCGAGATGGTGTGGTGGGGGGCGCGGAAGGGGCGACGCCGCATGAGCCGCTGCTCTTTTTCGAGCATCCCCACGACACTGTAGATACGGGTGGTCTCAATGGCCTCTTCAAAGGAAAGGGGCGGCAAAATGGTGGACAGGCGCTGGGCCAGCATGGTCTTTCCGGATCCCGGGGGACCCACCATGATGAGGTTATGGCCGCCCGCGGCCGCCACTTCCAATGCGCGCTTGACGTGCTCCTGTCCCATAACCTCCGAAAAGTCCACGTCGGCTTCCACCGACATTTCCAAAGAATCAAGGGGATCCGGAGATTCCGGGATCAGGTCCCGGGTACCGGTAAAAAATTCCATGGCTTCGGAAAGGGTGCTCAAGGGATAAGCCGCCATGCCCCGAACCACGGAGGCTTCCGTTCGGTTTTCGTAGGGGACCAAAACACCGTCAAGATCGGTTTCTTTGGCGGAGAGGACCATGGAGAGGATGCCGTTGATGGGCTTGATCCGGCCGTCGAGGGAGAGTTCGCCCAGCACCAGATGCCGGGAGGCTTCGGAATCGACAGGGGTCCGCCCGGCACAAAGGATTCCAAGGGCGATGGGCAGATCAAACCCGGTCCCGGTTTTTTTGACATACGCCGGCGCCAGGTTCACCGTGATACGGTCGTCCGGAAACGCATAGCCGCTGTTGACAATGGCGCTTTTGACCCGCTCCTTGCTTTCGCGAACGGATGTTTCGGGAAGCCCCACGATGGTAAAAGAGGGGAGTCCGGCCGTGACGTCCACTTCCACTTCCACGGGGTAGGCGTCGATTCCTATCAGAGCGCAGCTTCGGATTCTTGAAACCATTTTCCTTTTGCGTCCTTTGGGGCATATAACAGATCGTGTGAAACAAGACAAACGGATATGAAAAGAAAACAAAACGAGCGATTGTTTTTCAACCGGGGTATTGATTTTTCCTTCAATGCCTGGTATAAATACTTTCTCAAAGGAAAAGGATACACCCCTTTTCCCACCGCCTCTTCCGTGCGGCGGGGGAAGAAACGGTATTGATGATTCCAAAAAAACAAAGAACCGTCGCCCGACCCGTTCACTGTTCCGGAATCGGGATGCATTCCGGAAAACGGGTACACCTGGCCATCAAGCCGGCGCCGGTCAATTACGGCATCCGCTTCAAGCGGGTGGATCTGCCGGAAAGCCCGTCCATTTGCGCCCATATCAACAGCGTTGTGGATACCAGCCTGGCTACGGTCATCGGCCATGACGGACTCATCGTCTCCACCATTGAGCACCTGATGGCCAGTTTTTCCGGACTTGCCATCGACAACGCCATGGTGGAGGTCGACGCTTACGAAATCCCCATCATGGACGGCAGCGCCGGCCCTTTCACGGCATCGATCCTGGAAGCCGGAATCCAGGAACAGGACAGCCCCAAATGCTTCTTCGTGATCAAAAAACCCATCGCGCTTTGTGAAAACGGAAAATCGGTGGCGCTGCACCCGGATTCCGAGTTCCGCATCTCCTGTCGCATCCATTATGATCATCCCGTGGTGCAATCCCAATTTTTTTCCCTGGCCCTGACCGAAAAAGGATTCGGAGAAGAAATCGCCCAAGCGCGGACCTACGGATTCCTCCAGGAGATTGAATACCTCCAGTTGTATGGTTTTGCCAAGGGCGCTTCTTTGGAAAACGCCGTCGTCATCGACGCGGACCGGGTCCTCAACACGGACGGCCTGCGATGGAACGATGAATTCGTCCGGCACAAGATCCTGGATTGTCTGGGCGATTTTTCCCTTTTGGGGATGCCCATACTCGGACACTTGGAAATCTCCAAATCCGGCCATGCGTTCAATCATGCCTTCTTGAGGACCTTTTTCAAAAGACGGGATGCATGGGAAACCTGTTTCATCGCGGATCCCTGATCCCGCCGTTTCCATCCGATATTACTTGCGATTCTCCCGTGTATCCGTTATGAAATGCCCATGTCCGGCATGTTACGCCGGATATGGAGTCCGGATGAAACCGCCTGTCCTCTTTTTTGAACCGCAACAGCGAGCGCATTCCCCGCAGCGTGCTGGAGCGAAGCGGGAATCCCGCCTTACGGGACAGCGGGGGGAGCGTCAAAGATGCCTTTACGCTGATCACCGTATTTTAAAGAGGAGCCCCCATTGATCGGATCCTTTTTTGCCGGGCGCCTGCGGCAAATGTTGATGCCGCTATTTTGCATTCTGATCGCTTTTTCCGTGGCGGCGCCGCCGGTGTATGCACAAGAGGCGAAACTGACCCATATCGTCGTCACCAACACCCGGGACGACCTGCTCCTCTATCTTCGAGTGGAAGGCGCCTTTCGGGAAGACATGAAAAGCGCCATTCTCAGCGGCGTGCCGGCCTCCTTCTCCTTTTTCATTCAGTTATACCGAGATCGTTCCCTGTGGTTCGACAAAGAAATGGCGGAGTTGAAAGTCACCCATACCATTCGGTACAATCCGGTGAAAAAGGAGTTCTCCGTCACCCGATCCTGGGAGAACACCCCTCCCGTCAAAACACGGTCCTTTTTGGAAGCGCAGAAACTGATGACGGAAATCGATTCCCTGAAAGTGGTGGAGCTTAAGCGCCTGGAAAAGGGGCGGCAATACCAGATTCGGGCCAAAGCGGAATTGAGCAAGCGGACATTGCCCTTTTACCTTCATTACGTCCTCTTTTTTATCGCACTTTGGGATTTTGAAACGGATTGGTACACAACGGATTTCACTTATTGATTCAATCGGCGGTCCGTCCATCAGGAGCGTCTGTTCTTAGCGAAATGCTCCCCGAAAGCGCCGCTTTTCACGGCGGGGTCAAGGGAAGCAATCTTAAAATGGACATTTTCCTTGCCGGGGAGCCGCGTCCTCCAGGTCGGGCGGGCGCCACTCTCGTTGCTGCTCGCAGCGTATCCTAAAGACCGGATGAAATCCATGCGCCTGAAACCGTTTTCGAAGCCTTTCGCGGGGTTGCCTGAAAAAGAGCGCCGGAAGCGAAAGCGCGAAATCGCCCTCATCATCGTGATTCCGGCCATTGTCGCACTCCTCACGTACGCCGAAACCAAGATCATTCAATTCGGATCGGCGTTTCCCATCTCCAACACCACCCTCATGTTCATCCTGATCAACATCAACCTTCTTTTACTCCTGTTGTTGATCTTTCTGGTTTTAAGAAACCTGGTGAAACTGTTGTATGACCGGAAACGAAAGGTCATCGGCGCCAAGCTGCGGACGCGGCTGGTGCTGGCGTTCATTATGTTGTCGCTCATGCCCACCATCGTCTTGTTTATCTTCTCCATCAATTTCATTACCACCAGCATCGAGTTTTGGTTCAACGTCCCTGTGGAACAAGCCCTTGAAAATTCACTCCACGTGGGTCGGCAGATCTACGACCATGTGGAGGAAAACAACCGCTACTTTCTGGAGCGGATCGCTTATCAGATTACTACCAAGAATTTTTTGGACCCGAAAAAGGCCGATGCCCTGGCCAATTACGCCCTGGTGGTGCAGCGGGAGTTCAATATTCCGGCCGTGGAAATCTACAGCGCACGCTCGAAGCGGCTGACCTATGCCCTGTCTCAGGACCTGGAGGCGATGCCGTTGAAGGTCGTCTCCGCCGACAACCTTCAAAAAGACCGGGGATCCGAGGGCGTACGCACTTTCATCGAAGCGCTGCCCCAAGGGGAACTGGTCCGGACCATCGGGAGCATTCCCTACGGAGAAAAAAACGAATCCCTGAAAGGGTTCATCGTTTTGTCATCCCTGCTTTCCAAGGAACTCTCAGAGAATTTGACCTCCATTTCGAAAGGATTTGAAGAGTATCGCCAGCGGACCCTTTTGAAGGGACCCATCCAGGTCACCTACTATATGACCCTTTCCATTGTGGCTCTCCTGGTCATGTTCTGCGCCATCTGGTTCGGTTTTTACCAGGCCAGGGCCATTACGATCCCCATCATGGAACTGGCGGAAGGAACCCATCGGGTGGCGGACGGGGACCTCAATGTCCGCATCGGCCTGTCGGCGGATGATGAAATCGGGATACTGGTGGATTCCTTCAATAAGATGACCCGGGATTTAAAGGCCAACCGGGAGGAACTGGAACGATCCGCCCGCATGCTCAAAGAACAGAACGTGGAAATCGAAGAAAAACGCCAGTATATGGAAATCGTTCTGAAAAACGTTTCCGCGGGCGTGATCACCCTGGATTCCCAGGGGTATATCACCACCATCAACAAGTCCGCGGAGAAGATGTTGAGCCTGACTCCCTCCCAGATTTTAGGGCGAAGCTACAAGGATGTCATCGACCGCCGGTACTTGACGCTTGCCGACGACATCATGGAAAGCCTTTCGGTTTCCGGCAAAAATGCGGTGGAACTTCCCTTGCGGATGACCGTGGGGGGACGGCCCAAAAGCTTTTTGATTCATATCAATGCGTTAAAGGACGACAGCGGTGAGCACATGGGATTGGTGATGGTCTTCGATGACCTCACCGAACTGGAAAAGGCCCAGCGTATGGCGGCCTGGCGGGAAGTGGCCCGGCGCATCGCCCACGAGGTAAAAAACCCATTGACCCCTATTGCCCTTTCGGCCCAGCGGTTGAAAAGAAAGTTTTCCGATCAGATTCAGGATCCGGTTTTCGAGGAGTGCACCCGTACCATCGCCGAGCACGTGGACGTGATCCGGAACCTGGTCAATGAGTTTTCGGCATTCGCCCGGTTTCCCGTGGCCAATCCCCGGCCGTGCGAACTCGTTCCCCTCATCGAGGAAACGGTGTTGCTCTACCAGGAGGAATATCGGCACATCGATTTTCAAATCCATGTGACGGACCCCATTCCCTCCATGAACCTGGACCGCCAGCAGATCAAGCAAGCCCTTATCAATTTGGTGGAAAACGCCATTTACGCCATCAAGGAGACAGGCTATATCCATATCGCCGTGGACTTCGACCCCATACTGAAGCGGGTGCGCATCGAAGTGGCGGACTCGGGGGAAGGGATCCCCGACAGCGACAAAACACGGCTCTTCGAACCCAATTTTTCCACCAAAAAAAGCGGTATGGGCCTGGGGTTGACCATTGTCTCCACCATCATCGACGAGCACAACGGATTGATCCGGGTGCAGGACAATCCCGATGGCGGGGCGAAATTTGTCATTGAACTCCCGGCCTAGCCTGGTTATTAAATATCTTTTGGCCCCGACGCCGGGGTGAAGCGGATTACAGGAGAAAGGATTCATGTTTCCTTCCATTTTGATCGTGGATGATGAGCCGTCCATCCTCCAGAGCCTGGGCGGCCTGCTGGAAGACGAAGGGTTCGAAGTCCTCACCGCCACCAACGGGTATGAAGCTCTCAAAATCATCGATGCGCAGTTCCCGGACTTAGTCCTTCTCGATATCTGGATGCCGGGAATGGACGGCATCGAGACCCTTCGGGAAATCAAGAAGGATAACCCCGGCATTCAGGTCATTATCATCACCGGTCACGGCACCATTGAAACCGCGGTGAAGGCCACCAAGCTGGGGGCGTTCGATTTTATCGAAAAACCGCTATCCATCGATAAGATCATCGTTGCCATCAACAACGCCCTCAATTTCCAAAGGCTGGAGGAGGAAAACAAATACTTAAGAAAAAAAACCATTGAAAAGCACGCCTTCCACGGAAACAGTCCCGCGGTAGTGCATTTGAGAAAAGAGATCGCGGCTGCAGGACCCACGGACAAATGGGTCCTGATCACCGGTGAAAACGGCACCGGGAAGGAGTTGGTGGCCCGGAGCATCCATCATTTCAGCCCCCGGTCGGATCAGCCCCTCATCGATATCAACTGCGCGGCCATCCCCGATCCCCTCATCGACAGCGAGCTGTTCGGACACGAAAAAGGGGCGTTTGACGGGGCGGCGGCCAAGAAAATCGGAAAACTGGAACTGGCCAACAACGGCACCCTCTTTTTGGATGAAATCGGGGACATGCCGTTAAAGACCCAGGCCAAAATGCTCCGAGTGCTCCAAGAGCGGCAGTTCCAGAGGATCGGCGGGATGCGGGTGCTCTATTTGAATGTGCGGGTGATCGCCGCCAGCAATAAAGATTTAAAAGAGGAAATCGTAAAGGGCACCTTTCGGGAGGAGCTTTATTACCGGATCAACGTGGTGCCCATCGAGGTCCCGCCCCTGCGGGACCGCCGGGAGGATATCCCGTTGCTCATCGATATCTTCCTGGAGGAATTCAGCCGGGAAAGCCGGAAGCCCCGGAAACAGATCCGGGAAGACGCCCGTGATCTGTTGCTGGCATATCTGTGGCCGGGAAACGTCCGGGAGTTGAAGAACCTCATGGAACGCCTGTCGATCATGGTGGAAAAGGAGGTCATCGAGGTGTCGGATATCCCCCGGCCGTACAATCCCGGTCCGACGACCGGCCCGGAAGCCGCCAATATCGATTTTTTTTCCATCGACGGAATGGAAAAAGCGACCCGGGCCTTTGAAAAGGAATACATCCGGCATAAATTCTTACAGAACGCGCGGGATGTTTCCAAGACCGCGCGGCAAATCGGTCTGGATTCCCGGCGGCTCGAGCGCACCCTGAAAAACATGGGACTGACCCCGCCCTAAAGTCCCCCTGTTTCACTCACGGATTCATGCGACGGAGCAAAATTCATGGGACTGCGGGTTTTTGCCGGGATCTTGAAGGGGACGCCCCTTTATTCCCTGAAAGAAAGATCCCTCCGGCCCACCTCCGGGAGGATCCGGGAAGCCGTCTTCAATATCCTTTTCCATCGGGTCCGGTCCGCCGTGGTACTCGATCTTTATGCCGGAACCGGGGCGCTGGGCCTTGAAGCATTGAGCCGGGGGGCCCGGCTTGCCGTCTTCATTGACGCGGATCCCGACGCCGTTTCGATTCTTGAAAAAAATATTGCCCGGTGCAGGGTGCAGGAGCGTTCCCGGGTGATCCGTTGGGATATCAATCGGAATCTCAACTGTCTTGCCGGCCACCCGGCGTCTTTTGATCTTGTCTTTGTGGACCCGCCCTATCACCAGGGTGCGGTTTTTTCGGCGTTAAAGAATCTCGTTGAATGCGGTGCCCTGGAGAAAGGGGCCCTGGTGGTGGTGGAACACAGTGTCAAAGAGCCCGTTCAAGTCCCGGGTTTTGAACTGACCGACCGGCGGAAATACGGGAAAACCCTTGTCTCCTTTCTTCGATATGGGGTATAATAAAAAATTGTGGTCAGCTTCGCACCCCGCCTTTGGCGAGGATTTATCATAAAGTAACACGGCGAGGTTGCTTGATAGCGTTGCACCCCGTCTTTGGGCGGGGATTTATCCGAAAGTAACTCGGTATCG
>CAZQUR010000027.1:5515-30763 GCA_964596535.1 uncultured Desulfobacteraceae bacterium | reverse complement strand
TCCTCAGAATTTGCGCGCCTTGCATCTGGAACTTTTTACTTTGCCATCCCAATCTCGACTTTTTACGAGTTCGGCAAAATTGAAGCAAGGAAAGAATAAGCGTTGAAGAAAGGAGAATAAAAATGAAAGATTTCAAAAAGATTCTTTTTCCCGTGGACCTTTCCGATGCCTCCATCAAAGTGGTACCGTATGTCATCACCATGGCCCGAAAGTTCGAGGCCGGAATTGATTTGCTGCACGTGGCCCGGCGGTTCGAATATTTTGAAACCAGCTATATTCCTCACCCGGCCATGGATCAGTTTGAAAAGGAGATCGCCGAGGGTGCCCACAAGCAGATGGAATCCTTTCGGCAGACCCATTTCCCGGAAATGAAAAATGTGAACGTGGAGGTGGTCACGGGACACTGTTCGGACGAGATCCTCAACCATGTGGAAACCCACGAAGTGGATCTGGTCATCATGGGGACCCATGGGAGAAAGGGACTCGACCGGATGCTCTTCGGTTCCGTGGCCCGGCGGGTCTCCCAGGACTGCCCCGTGCCGGTCCTGTTGATCAACCCTTTCCGGGGTTCATGAGGGGCCCCACCGGTTTTCATCTTGCCTGTCGGACCGTATCGCGGTAATGAAGCGGTCCATGGAAACCGAATCCCCCTACCGCCTGACCCTCCTGGTATGTCTGGCGGAGATCCTCGGCCTTTCCTCCATTGCGACTTTTCCCGCTCTCCTCCCGGATTTTCAGCGCATCTGGCATCTGAGCCATACCCAGGCCGGATGGATCAGCGCCGCCTACTACGGGGGGTATATGCTGTCGGTGCCGGTTCTGGCCGGGATCACGGACCGGTTCGACGCCCGTAAAATCATGGGG
Organism: uncultured Desulfobacteraceae bacterium; assembly: GCA_964596535.1. GTDB lineage: Bacteria > Desulfobacterota > Desulfobacteria > Desulfobacterales > UBA2156. The sequence continues at coordinate 29,899 of CAZQUR010000027.1, read as the reverse complement.
GCGGGCGTGTTCCTCGGAATCCTGACGGCGGCGGGGTATGCCACGCTGGCTTCCGGGTTCTGGTCGGCCCTGTGGTTTCGGGTTTTCGCCGGCATCAGCCTGGCCGGCATCTACATGCCGGGCCTCAAGGTGGTCAGCGATCACACGGAAGGCCGGCTTCAGAGCCGTTTTGTCTCCTTTTACACCGCCAGCTTCAGCATCGGCGCGAGCCTGTCCTACCTGATGGCCGGTGAAATCAACGCTGTCTTTGGATGGCGGTTCGCTTTTGCCGCGGCCGCGATGACCACTGCACCGGCCCTGGGGATCCTTTTGGTTTATATCCCCGCCGCCAGGACCGGCGGACCCGGGGAAGTGAATATCCTCCAGGGCTTCCGGGTTGTTTTCCGCTGCCGCCGGACCATGGCGTACGTGCTGGCGTATGCGGCCCATATGTGGGAGCTGTTTTCCCTGCGGTCCTGGATCGTGGCCTTCCTGGTCTTTTCCCTCCGGCTGCAGCCCCCCGGCGCCTGGGTCGTCAGCCCGACCCAGGTGGCGTTCTGGGTGAACCTGATCGGTCTTCCCGCTTCCATCGGCGGGAACGAGGTGGCGCGTCGATTCGGGCGGCCGAAGGTGATTCAGGCCGTGATGTTCACTTCCGCACTCCTGGGCGCATGCATCGGATTCACGGCCGCCATGCCCTATCTCCTGGTGGTTTTCCTGGTGACCCTTTACGGCGTCACGGTCACCGCCGATTCCGCATCCCTCACCGCCGGTGCCGTCGGTGCGGCGCCCAAGGGCTACCGGGGCGCCACCCTGGCGGTCCACTCCACGCTGGGATTCGGGGCCGCCTTTCTCGGGCCCCTTTCCATCGGCCCGGTCCTGGATCTTTTCGGCGGAGAGGTCCTGGCCTGGGGATTGGGATTCGTGGTGATGGCCGGCGGATGCGCTTTGGGTCCTTTTTTCCTGAATCGCCTGGGGGCCCGAACCGACGGAGATTAAAGGGATTGCGGCTTCCGGAGCCGGTCGATTCAGCCCTTTGCCGGCGGATGCCCGCAAGGGAAAGGTGCGCCGGCTTTTCATTTGACTTTTCAGGGTGTGCCTTTTTATAGTCCCACCAAAAAGCATACCAAGAAATCCTGCTTTCAAAACGGCGAACGGAAGAAAAGGAGGGAAGGCCCATGGGAAAGCTGCTGTGGCAACCGGACGAAGACCGGGTGAAGGCCAGCACCATGTATCGCTTCATGCAGTATGTCAATGAGCGGTTCGGCCGCGATTTTCAGGATTACGACGCCCTGTATCACTGGTCCGTCGATGCCATCCCGGATTTTTGGGCGAGTTTGTGGGAGTTCGCCGGCATCATCGCCTCCAAACCCTACGACCAGGTGGTGGACGATGTCACCAGGATGCCCGGCGCCGAGTGGTTTTCCGGTGCCCGCCTCAACTTTGCAGAAAATCTCCTGCGATACCGGGATGATCGGACCGCCCTGATCTTCAAGGGGGAAGGACGGCCTTCCGTGAAGATGACCTACGCGCAGCTTTTCGATGAAGTGGCCCGGGTGGCACACAGTCTGAGGGCGGCGGGGATCGCGCCGGGGGACCGGGTGGTGGGATTCATGCCCAACATGCCCCAGGCCATCATCGCCATGCTCGCCGCCGTCAGTCTGGGGGCGGTCTGGTCCTCCTGTTCCCCCGATTTCGGCATCAAGGGGGTCCTGGACCGGTTCGGACAGATAAAGCCCCGGGTGCTCTTCACCGCCGACGGCTATTTTTTCAAGGGAAAGCGCATCGATTCCCTGGGGCGCATCGCGGATATTTTAAAATCCCTTTCTTCCGTGGAAAAGGTCGTCGTGGTGCCGTATACACAGGAGCACCCGGAAATCGCCCATGTCCCCAAAAGCGTGCATTATGCCGATTTCAAATCCGGGAAAGACCACCTGGATATCGACTTCGAGCCGCTTCCCGCCGGGCACCCCCTGTATATCATGTATTCTTCCGGGACCACGGGGCTTCCCAAATGCATGGTCCAAAGCGCCGCCGGTATCCTGGTGCAGCACGTCAAGGAGTTGATGCTGCATACGGATTTGAAACGCGAAGACGCCATTTTTTATTTCACCACCTGCGGGTGGATGATGTGGAACTGGCTCACCAGTTCCCTTTCCCGGGGGGCGGCACTGGTCCTTTTCGACGGCAATCCCTTCCACCCGCACCCGGGCGCCCTGTGGGAGATGGCCCAGGAGGAAAAGATCACGGTCTTCGGGACCAGCGCCGGATACCTTTCCGCCCTCCAGAACGCCGGGGTGAAACCGAAGGCGGAATACGATCTTTCCCCCCTGCGGGCGATCCTTTCCACCGGCTCCCCCCTTTCCGTGGAGGGCTTCGCCTTTGTTTACGAAGATATCAAGACGGACCTGCAGCTGGCATCCATCTCGGGCGGCACCGACTTGAACGGATGTTTCGCCCTGGGGAATCCCATGGGGCCCGTTTATGCAGGGGAACTCCAGTGCCGGGGATTGGGCATGAAAGTGGAGGCCTTTGATGAAACGGGAAAACCGGTGATCGGGCGCCAGGGGGAACTGGTCTGCACGGCGGCCTTTCCTTCCATGCCCATCTATTTCTGGGACGATCCGGACGGAAAAAAGTACCACAGCGCCTATTTCGATGTATATCCCGGCGTATGGCGCCACGGGGACTATATCGAGGTCACGGCGCACGGGGGGGTGGTCATCTACGGACGATCCGACGCCACCCTCAATCCCGGCGGGGTCCGCATCGGCACCGCCGAAATCTATCGCCAGGTGGAGCAATTGGAAGAAATCGAAGACAGCCTGGTGGTGGGGCAGAACTGGAAAAACGATGTGCGGGTGATCTTATTCGTCAAGACGGCGCCCGAGTACACCCTGACGGATACGCTGAAGGAAAAGATCCGCCAGACCATCCGGGCCAACGCCTCTCCCCGTCATGTCCCGGCGAAGATTCTGGAGGTGCCCGATATCCCCTACACCCTGAACATGAAGAAAGTGGAACTGGCGGTGAAAAAGACGATCCACGGCCAGCCGGTCCTGAACAAGGACGCCTTGAGAAACCCGGAAGCCCTCGACTACTACGCGGAATTGAAGGCGCTGCAGGAGGATTGACGCGTCACGTCTTTCTATGGGGATTTCAAACGGACGAGGGTGGCGCCCCATCCCCCGGCAACGGGGTCCGCGTCCCGGTAAGCGATCACCCGGGGATCCTTTTCCAGGTGACGCAGCACCCGCTGCTTCAGGATGCCCTTTCCTTTGCCGTGGATGATCCGAACGGTGCGTATACCGGCTTTCAGGCATTCGGAAAAATAGTCGTCCAGAAGCGCGCCGACTTCTTCGGGCCGGAAGGTGTGCAGGTCCAGGACCTCTTCGATGGGGACGATGACGGGTTTCATGGAAGCCGTCCCGAAACCGGCCGCCCTTTACACCCGCCGGGTGGCCTTTTGCTGTAAAAGGGAATCAATCCAACCATGTCACGAGACGTATGGCTAATTTTGTTGCCGTTTCTGGCCTTTTTGACGGGCTCGATTCCGTGGGGCATGCTGTTGACCCGGGCCTTTTCCCCGGTGGACATCACCCGGTCGGGAAGCGGGAACATCGGCGCCACCAATGTGAGCCGGACCGCCGGACGCTTTTTGGGGCTCCTGACGCTTCTGGGAGACACGGCCAAGGGGGCGCTCCCCGTGGTTCTTGCCGGAAGGCTTTTCGAGACACCGGGTCCCTGGCGCGAGACATACATGGTCTGCATCGCCCTTCTGGCGGTCTTCGGACATCTCTTTCCCCTTTTCACCCGGTTTAAAGGCGGCGGAAAAGGCGTGGCCACCTTGGCAGGGGGCTTCGGGGCCCTTTCGCTTCCGGCCCTTTTGATTCTCGTGATGGTCTTTGCCATGATGCTCTGCTATTTCAACCGGGTCTCTCTGGCGTCCCTGGCGGCGGCGCTCTCGGGGCCGGCGGTCATTTGGGAAGCCACCCATTCCCCCGTATTCACAGGGTTTGCCGCCCTTTCGGCGGCCCTCATCTGGATCCGGCACAAGGACAACCTCCGCCGCCTGCTCAAGGGTGTGGAGCCCCCGTTTCTTTGAAGCCGGGTCCCGGCCCCAATCGCGCTATCCGGTACCCAGGGCCCATATTCCCGCCAGGAGCCCCCCCATGATGAAGTGCGTGTCCACCAGAAATTCGAGACGGACGCCGGGGAGCATGTGTCCCTTTTCGTGGGTTATCATGACGATGAAAAGGGAAACCGCGGGGAGCAAAAGAAGGTATCCCAGGGACGTCAATAACCCCAAGGCGGCGGATCCTGCCAGCAGCACCATGATGGCCGCCAACATTCCTTTCAGCAGGTTCATCGTCTTTTTTTCCCCGATGAGAATGGGCAGGGTTTCTTTGCCCACGATGCGGTCCCCCTGCATGTCCAAAATGTCGAAGAACGCGGTCCGGATAAAAACCAGGCCGGCGGCCCACGCAACGGCGGCAATACTCCCCGCCGTGAATTGCGCTCCGGTCGTCAATGCAGGGAAGACCGACGTCACGATCCCCCAGGCCAGGGCGATCAGGACGGTCTTGGATCCGGGAATGTCCCGAATGCGGCGGTATTTTCTCCTTCCGATGCCTGCCGGAAGGAGATTCAGGTTGTAGGAAAGCCCCGTAAGGCTCATGGCAAAGAGCACCAAAAACGGCAGCGTGCCCAGTGAATACGCCGCCAGGAGACCGGCGCCGCCGGCAAGCACCGCCAGTAAGGAAAGAAATCCCTTGTGGCCGTCGTAAAAGGAAGCGCGATCCGGCTCGTTGTACCGATCCGCCTTTCTGCCGATCAGGTTGTTGAGGATGTGCATGGACTGCACGTATAAAACAGCGATCAGGATGTGGGGAAAATATACGGAGATGTCTTGAAGCCGGGCACTGGCATAGCACGTGGCTCCGGCCCCGAGGGCCAGATAGGTGCTGGTGAGCAATAGGGTCCGCTCCAGGGTGAACCACCGGCGCCGCCACCCTTTCCCTTTTCGAAACGGGAGGGTCTGCACCCCCCGGTAAACCCGTCTCAGCACCCAGTTGGGCGTGGACGCGCCCGCCGTGATCCCCACCTGCTGCGCCTTGGCCAGGGCGTCATCCAGTTCGGCCTCGGTTTCCACATGAAAGGCGGTTTTTCCTTTTCCCCGGGCGATTTCAAGGAGGCGCTGGGTGTTGCCGCTGTTTTTCCCCCCCACCACCACCACCGCATCCACGGCTTCGGCCAGGCGGCTGACCTCGGTTTGGCGTTTCTCCGTGGAATCGCAGATGGTGTTGAAGACCTTGTAGTGCGGGACATGTTCATTCACCCAGCGGTGCACGTTTTCGAACAGCCCGGTGTTCTGGGTGGTCTGGGCCACGACGATGGCCTGTTCGAAGCGGGGCAGGTCCGAAAGCGCCTTCAGGTCCGCCGCCACAACCCCGTGGGTTCCGGCGTATCCCAGCAATCCCACGACCTCGGGGTGATCCCTGTCTCCGATGATGATGCAGGCATACCCTTGCAGGGCATACTTGCGAATGATGGTTTGCACTTTGATCACACGCGGGCAGGAGGCATCCACCACCACCAGGCCCGATGCCTGGAGCCGTTTTTTGACTTCCGGCGGAACCCCGTGGGCGCGGATCAGGACGGTTCCGGATCCTTTTTCCGGAATCTCTTTCAGGGCATAGATCCCTTTTTCTTCCAGCAGGGCCAGGACCTGGGGATTGTGGATGAGCGGCCCGTACGTGTAAATGGGCTCCGGGTATTTTTTGGGCAGATCCAAAACGAGTTCCACGGCCCTGCGGACGCCCATGCAGAATCCGGCGGTTTTTGCGACGACGATTTTCATTATAAAAAGGGTTCAAGGGTCCAAGGGTTCAAGGGTCCAAGCGGATGCCGAACGCGTCTCCCCCGGCGCCTGTCCCAACGAATGACCGCTTTCACCCGGCCGATCGGCTATTGGGTTTCGGACGTCAGGTAGACATTGTGGTCCACCAGGGCCAGGGAATGAATGCGGGCCTTCACGAACTTTTGTTCCCCGAAGATGTTGACCAGCTTCAATCCGTCCCCTTCCGGTTCCACCGTATCCACGGCTTCCATAATGAGCGTTTTTTCGTTTTCTGAAACCAGGTAGGCGTTGGCTTCACACATGACACATTCCTTTCTATTCCGCATTGATGAAGGGCTTGAGGGTTTCACAAACCAGTTCTTCGATTAAATGAGGCAGGGGCGCCCGGGGGGTTCCCACCACTTCCACCGGCTCCTGGGAGAGGGGGATCAGGATTTTCCGGGCCGGGCTGTCCGCCACGGCCGCCGCCATGGCCGGGGTGACTTCCCCCATCATGGCGTTGGCCATGAGGATGCCGATGGGTCCGATGATCACATCCGCCCTTTTGACGGTCTGGACAATGGCGTTTTCCCCGGACGCCCCGCGGTTGGCCCGGGCCTTGAGCATCTGGGAGGTGGCGATGGCATTGGTGCCCAGGGCGAGGATTTCGATGCGCTCTTCAAAAATTTCTTTGAGCTTCTTGATGACGGCGCTTCCGATGCCCCCGCCCTGGCCGTCGATGACGCAGATCCGTTTCATCTTTGAAACATCCTTTACAGTTTTTTTATTTTCAAGTGCGCTTTCCGCGCCTTTTTCGAAAGGCGTTTGCTGGGCCCTTTTTTCCGGGTCGTCGGCGTCCAGCCGTTTTCTACACTTTCTTCGGGATCCGACGCCTCGGGGTCCATCATTTGGACTTGCGTCATTTTTTCCCCGAACTCCCGGCAAGACACGACGGTGGATCCCCTTAATCGGGCGAAGCGGGCAATCTCTTTGTCGTCGGTGACCACCAGGGCCCGCTCCCGCTGCCGGGCGGCCATGTGCTTGATGAGCGTATCCGCGGTCTGGCCGCGCGGCGAAAAGCGGACATCGATGCCGCCGATGCGCGCTTTTCGATGCAAGGGGCCGGGGGCATGGGTCCCGTCGAAAATCACGGTGATGGGATGGTGTTTCCGGCGGTTGTACGCCTTCAGTCTCCGGACAAGGGCTTCCCGTTGCAGTTGCAGATCCGCTGTGTCTTGAAGCCCGGCCACGGCGTCGCTTTTGATCAGGTTATATCCGTCGATGAGAATGTGAAGGGCCATAGGAAAACAAAAATCCTCCAAGGAGGCTTGTAAAAGGGGCGCTTTTCAGGCCGGAAGTTCAGCACCACTCGATTTTTTCATATTGACGAAGATTGTTGAAATCGTAAAAAACCCCATTTGGGATGGCAAAGTAAAAAGCGCCAGATGCAAGGCGCGCAAATCCTGAGGAATGAGGCGTACTTACAGGTACGCCGCAATGACCTGTCTGCGTGCAACGCACAGGCAGGCGAAGGATGCCGCGCAACGCCGCAGGTGGCCTTTTTACGAAGCCATCAAGATTTGAGCAAGCCCAGCAGCCGGTCCAGGTCATCATCGTTGTAAAACTCGATTTCGATCTTTCCGGCTTGCCCTTTGCGTTTGATCTGCACCCGGGTTCCGAATTGCCGGGAAAGGGCATCGGAAAGGTCCGAGAAATACAGATCTTCCGATTCCGGGGGCGAGAGCTTTTTGGATACGGGGACCGCCTTCATCCGATTGATCAAAACCTCGGTTTGCCGGACCGAAAGCTTTTTGGCCAGCACCTGCCGGCAGGCGGCGATCTGGCGGGCCGGCGTCTCCGCCCCCAAAAGGGCCCGGGCGTGCCCCATGCTCAGTTCCCCTTTTAAAATATGGGTTTTGACCTCATCGGGGAGGGTGCGCAGGCGCAGGAAATTGGCCACGGTGGATCGGTTCTTCCCCACCCGTTCGGATACCTGTTCCTGGGTCAGACCGAATTGGCCCATGAGGCGGTGATAGGCTTCGGCTTCTTCCACCGGGTTGAGGTTTTCCCGCTGGATGTTTTCCACGATGGACATTTCCAGGAGTTCGTCATCCGCCATGGACCGGACGATGGCCGGAATTTGCGTCAAACCGGCCATTTTCGCCGCCCGAAACCGCCTTTCCCCGGCCACGATCTCGTATCCGGTGTCGTCTTTCCGAACCAGGATGGGCTGGATGACCCCCTTTTCCTTGATGGAATGAGACAATTCTTCCAGCTCGGCTTCCGAAAAAAGCACCCGGGGCTGAAACCGGTTGGGATGGATCAGGTCCATATCGCAAAAAAAGTACCCTTTCTTGTCTGTTTCCGTTTCCATCATGTCCGGAAACAGGGCGTCGAGCCCCCGTCCCAGGGCCACTTTATGGGTTCTTTTTTTCCCGGACGCATCTTTTTTGGGTTGGTTTTGTGCTTTCATGGCGCCTTTCAGGGTTTGTGGTTCAGGATTTCCTTTGCCAGGGCAAAGTAGCCGGCGGCACCCGGCGAGGCCGCGTCGTACAACAGGATCGGCTTTCCGAAGCTGGGGGCCTCTCCCAGGCGGACGTTTCTCGGGATCCGGGTCTTGAACAGCAGCGACTTGAAATATTTGGCGGCGTTTTCGGCCACCTGATGGGAAAGATTGGTCCGGGTGTCGAACATGGTCAAGAGGATACCGGCGATCTTCAGCTCCGGGTTCATACGCTCCCGGACCCGCCTGATGGTTTGAAGGAGTTGTCCCAAACCCTCCAGTGCGTAAAACTCGCATTGAAGGGGAATGATCAGCGCATCGGCGGCGGTCATGGCGTTGAGGGTCAAAAGCCCCAGAGCCGGCGGGCAGTCCAGGATGATGTAATCGAAATCGCCCCGTAACCCATGAATGAGCCCTTTCAAGACCGTTTCCCGGTGGGGGGCGCCCATCATTTCCACTTCGAATCCGATGAGCTCCACCCGGGCGGGGAGGACTTTGAGGGTTTGAATTTGGGTATCCACGATGAGGTCTTGGACGCCGTCGTTCTGGATGAGTCCGTGATACAGGGTCCGCTCCAGGGAAGCTTTATCGATGCCCACCCCCGTGGTGGCATTGGCCTGGGGATCACAGTCCACCAGAAGGATCCGTTTCTCCGAGACCGCCAGGGCCGCGGACAGGTTGACGGCGGTGGTGGTCTTTCCCACCCCCCCTTTCTGGTTGGCAATGCATAGGATCTGTGGCATAATCGACTTGTACCATAGTTCGAAACCGTTGAAAAGCGGATTGAAGATGTCGAAACCGGTGAATCTGACTCAAAAAATCGTGTCCATGCTTTTGGCGGCGCTGCTGCTTTCGGCGGCCGGTGCGCCTAAAAGCGTCCATGCCCTGACCCTCAAGCAGGAAGAAGATTTGGCCGAAGAGTTTTTACAGGTGGTTCGGAACCATTACACGTTGATCCATGACCCCCTGATCGTATCTTATGTCAACAAATTGGGGCAGCGGATCGTCTCCGTGATGCCCGAACCCCCCTTTCCCTTTCGATTCTATGTGGTGAAAGAAGAGGTTTACAATGCCTTTGCCGGACCGGCCGGGCATATATTTATCAACAGCGGGCTCCTGGAAGCCATGGACGAGGAGTCGGAATTGGCCGGGATCCTCGCCCACGAAATCGCCCATGTCCAGTGCCGGCACATCTCCGAAAAGATCGAGCGCGCCAAAAAGATCGGAATCGCGGCCATGGCCGGGATGGTGGCGGGGATCTTTTTGGGGGCGGGAGGGGCGTCCGCCGCGGGAAAGGCCCTTTCCATCGGATCGGCCGCCGCCGCTCAATCCGCGGCCCTGGCCTTCAGCCGGGAAGATGAAATGCAGGCCGATCAGATCGGGATGCAGTATCTGTATGATGCGGGTTACGACGGGAAGGGGCTTTTGACCGTGCTTAAAAAGATCCGGAGCAAGCAATGGTTCGGAACGGACCAGGTCCCCGACTACCTTTCCACCCATCCGGCATCCGCGGACCGAATGGTGTACATCGATGCCTATATCGAGAACCATACGCCGAAAAGACCGGCATCGGCGGATCCGAGCCTCTTTGAAACCGCCCATACACGACTGACGGCCCTTTACGGGGACCCGGAGGCGGCGTTGCGGAAGTTTAACGGGATGCTTTCCAAGAATTCCGACGACCCCACGGCCCACTACGGAATCGCCCTCGTCTTATCCCGGGAAAACCGTTACGCGGAGGCCCTTTCCCATATTCGAACCGCATTGGCCCACAGTGCCTTTAACCGGAATTTATTGGCCGAGATGGGAAAGATCCTCTTCCTCCAGGGGAATTTGGAAGAGGCCCGTGCCACCCTTTCAAGCATCGCCGACGCCCCTTCCCCCAACGTGGAAGGCCTTTTTTACCTGGGCAGAACCCAAATCGCCCTGGGACGCGTCGATGCCGCGGAACAGACCTTCCTCCAATTGGCCGAAAAATACCGGGATTATCCCCAGCTCGACTACTTTCTGGGCGAGATTTACCAGAAAAAAGGGCGTGCCGACCTGGTCCATTACTATCTGGGGATGCATTTTTACAAAACCGGAAATGCGGAAAGCGCCCGCTTTCACCTCCGGCGGGCCAAGGAAATGCTGACCGACTCCCGGAAGAAAGAGGCCGTCGAAACCGCCCTCAAGACATTGGAAAAATCCGTCTGAATCCTTTTAGACCAGGGGATGCAGCAGCACCATGGGTTCGGCCACGGCAAAAAGTCAAACAACCCATATTCCAGGGAGGTCATGCGTGAAGGATTCCCCCAAAGCCCTGTTGATCGCCACCATGGATACCAAGGGAAATGAAGCCCTTTACCTGAAATCGTGCCTCGAGGCGGCCGGGATTACGGTGATGCTCATGGATGCGGGGATCCGGAGGGAAAGCACAGCGCCCGTGGACATCGACCGGATCCGGGTGGCCCGGGCCGGCGGGAAGCCCCTGGAAGCGGTTAAGACCATCGGGCATGAGGGAAAAGCCCTGGCGGTCATGGCCGAGGGGGCCGCCAAGATCGCATCAACGCTATATCAACAGGGCCGATTCCGGGGCGTTATCGGATTAGGGGGGTCCATGGGGACGACCCTGGGCACCGCGGTGATGCGGATGTTGCCGGTGGGGGTGCCCAAGGTGATGATCTCCACCATGGCCTCCCGGGACACCCGGGCATTTGTGGGGACGAAAGACATCCTGATGCTCCACGCGGTGTGCGATTTGTCCGGTTTGAACCGGGTGACCCGGGGGATTTTGAAAAACGGGGCCGGGGCCCTGGCCGGAATGCTGAATTACGGCGCTTCGGAAAAAACCGCCGAAAAACCCCTGGTTTTTCTCTCCACTCTGGGCACCACGGAAGCCTGCGCCCAGCAGATCCGCAAATCCCTGGAAGCCAAAGACCGGGAAGTCGTCATTTTTCATACCGTGGGATCCGGCGGAAAAGCCATGGAAGAGATGCTCGCCGAAGAAAAGGTGACGGCCCTGGTGGATCTGTCCCTTCATGAGATCGCGGATCATCATTTCGGCGGGGATTACGACGCCGGTCCAAACCGGGGAAAAACCGCCCTGCGGCACGGGATCCCGACGATCCTTGTCCCGGGAAACATCGATTTTCTGGTGAGCGGCCCCTTGGAGGCCGCCCGCCTCCGGTTCCCCCATCGGCCCTATCATGTCCACAACGCGGCCATTACCGTTTTCCGGACTTCCCGGGAAGAGCTGAAAACCCTGGGAAAGATCATCGCGGAGATCTGCGATCCGGCCGAAGGCCCCTTAACCATCCTGATTCCCATGGGCGGCTTTTCCGCCTTTGACGCCAAGGACGGCCCGCTGTATGACCCCGAGGGTCCGAAATGGTTCGCGGATGCGTTGCGAGAGCATCTCGACGAAAAGATTCAATTGGACCTCCTGCCGTATGATATCAATGATCCGGAATTCGCCGAGGCCGTGATGGCGGTACTGGCCCGGACGGAAAAATGATGCCGAATGGGTGGATGGGGCCTTCCGGGAAAGCACCCCGTTTGGAAGCCGTCGTTATCCCGCCACCAAACAATCCGCCACCAGTTCCCAGAGGTATTTGATCTCGAGGTTTTCCATTCCGTAGTCTTTTTTCACGGCGTTGAACTGGCCGTGACAGCTGTGGCAGGGGACCACCAGCATGTCGGCGCCCGAGGTTTGAATCTGGTCGAACTTGCGCCTTGCGTAAAAGATGCGTTCCTCATTGTACCCGGTGCTGAGGGTCCCGCCGCCTCCGCCGCAGCAGATCTGGTTCATGCGGGCCGGATAGAGGTCCTGCCAGTGGTCCATGCATTGACTTAAAATCCACCGGGGTTCTTCGAAAAACCCGTGCCCGAAGCGGCGCTGGGCCTGTCTTCCATAGTTGCAGGGGTCATGATAGGTGGCCCGGCGGTCCTTGAACCGGGACGTGTCCAGGCGAATTCTTCCTTCCCGTATGTATTCGATGAGAAGATCGAACACGGTCACGAAGCGGTATTTTTCCAAAATTTGTGGATCGTGTGTTTCGAACCCGGACCGGGTCGCGAGATACGCATGCCCTCATTCGGGCCACAGGAGCGTGTCGATTTCAAGCCGCTCCATGTGCTCGGCAATGCGGCCGGTCATGGTTTTCATGGCCGCGTCGTCCCCGGTGAAATACCCCCAGTTGGTTCCTTCCCAGTTTTCGGAGGGTACCGTCCAGTCTTCGCCGGCGGCGTGAAAAATCTTCCACCAGTGTTTCAGGTCTTCCGTGTGGGTGTTCACGAGTTTATTGTGGATAGTGGTCAGAATCCGCGCGCCGGTCTTGTCGACGGGGACCGTGAACCCTTCGAATCCCGGTTCCGCGGCGATTTCTTCGGCCACATCTTCCAGGATGAAGACATAGTCGTCTTTGGGAAGCCGGAGGTTGTTCCCGGTCTCCAGGGCCGCCTCCAGTCCCTTGTGGAGGATGCCGGGGACCTCTTCGCGCCTGCGGCGGGATCGAATTTTGCGCACCAGGGCCGGGATGTCGATCTCCATGGGGCAGAGATTCGCGCATTTGCCGCACATGGTGCAGATCCAGGGCCAGCGTTCCGACACCGTCTCGTCTTCCATCCCCAGGGAGATCATCCGCACCAGTTTTTTCGGGTCAAACCCGTCCACGCCGGAGGCCGGGCATGCGCCGGCACAAATCCCGCAGGTCAGACAGAAATCCTGGAAAAAGGGCCAGGGCCGGCACCGGCCGTGGTCCAGGGTGTTCAACTCGATGACGCTTTGAGTTTCCATGCGGTAGTACTCCGGAATCTTTGACGACGAATCATCGTTCAAATGGATTTCACCGTCTGTCTTTTTGTTTCATGGGGTTGGGTCCCAGGGATTCCAAATGCGCCAGGAACGCCTCAAGGATCCGGGAGAATTCCGCCCCCATATTGGCTGCCAGATTTTGAAAGGCCAGCCGTTCATGTGCAACCCCCAAACGGGGAAGAAGCGTTTTGAGACCGTCCGACCGTTCCCGCGCCAAAAGGGTTCCGCCCCCTGAATGGCAGTTGTCCGGATGGCATCCCACCACCAGCACCCCGTCGGCGCCGTTGCTCAGGACGTTTAACAGGTGCAATCGGGATACGGCCCCTGCGCAGGGTACGTCCACGAAAGAAATTCCTTTCGGGAAGGCGCCGTTCATGGCCCGGGCCATCTCCCGGGCGGGCCCGGCGGACCGGGAGCAGCAAAAGACCGTCACATCAGGGATAAAATCGGAGGCCCCCTCCCTGTTTCCGCCGGCTTCCGGTTCCGGTTCAACGGCCTCCGGTATCGCTCTGGACGGAAACGGGTCAAAGACGATGGCATCGCACGGGCATTCCGCCGCGCAGATGCCGCACCCTTCACAGGCCGCCGCGGCGATGACGGGTCGGGGGGCCAGCGCCACGGCCCGGTAGGGGCAGATCCGGACACAGGTCAGGCAGCGGATGCATTTCCCGGTTTCAATACGCGCCTTGTTTTTTTCCTCCGCCCCGGCGTCTTTTGTCCGAAAAAGGGACAAGGCGGTGTGGGCGATTTCCGACGCGACCAAAACAGGCGGCAAAACCCCCCGGGCCGGCCCCACCACGCGAATGGCCTTCCGGTTGGTCAACGTCAGGAGCCGATGGATGTTGTCCGCCTGCAAAAATCCGTCCGGGCCGGTCTCCAGTTCAAGGAGGTCGCCGAGGGTTTTCAGGCTCGGAGACGGGAGCGGTGTTTCATCCACGACAGTGAGATCCGGGTTCAGGACGGAAGGCCTGCGGAGGACTTCGTCCGGGTATGTGATGGTGATCGATCCGTCCTCCGCCTGTCCGATTTCCAGTGACTTTCCCGTGGTTTTAATGAAAAGAACCCCCGCCGCCTTGGCTTCGCGGCATAGGGCTTCCAATCCGGAGCCGGCCACCTTGAGGTTTCCGGTGAAGATATAGGCCTGCACGCCTTTATTCTGTTGCAGATCCAGCGCGGCCTGCATCACACTTCGCGCGATAAGGGGAAGGCTTTCATTTGCCGCACCGGTTAGAAACGCCACGCTGGAAAGGGATTCGAATGCCTCGGATTTTCCGGAATCCGGGTTGAGCATGGACTGGAAAGCGGAAAGAGAGACGACGCCGGCACCTTCGGTAAGGCCGTAGAGGGGTCCGTTGACCTGCGGGACCGGGTCTTCGGCGATGAGGATGTTCTGGACGTGGCGCCGGATGCGGTGTTCCTGGTCCGCGAACTCCACCGTGAACCCGCCGGCCGTGCCGGTGATGAACCGAATTTTCGCCCCATCCATGATCTCCAGAAGCGCTGACGCCTCGATCGGGGTCCGGCCCGATCCCCATGCGGGGGCGCAGCCGTCGACGCCGGCCACCAGGACGGAAACGCCGGATGCCGCAAGGGTTTCGACCAGGTCCTTCGCACACCTTCCACTGCCGAAGATCAGAGTCGTTTTATCCATAGGTGAAACTTTTACATCCTGAAAGGACCGATTATGTTCTTCCAAGCAACCTCACCGTCTTCCTTTATGGTAAACCCTCGCCAAAAGCGGGATTTTGGAGATTCCCCGCTCCTTACGGCGGCGTTAGCGCTCGCTGTTGCGGTTCGAAAAAATTGTAGGGCGGGGTTTTATACCCCGCCGTACGACCGACCGTCATTTCCGGCGGTATGGTGAATGCCGCCCTGCGATGATTTTACCCCTCTGGCCCATATTCTTAACCCTTGGCCCCTTGGCCCCTTGGCCCCTTGACCCCTTTTCCGCCGCTAGGACTTTTTCAAATACTGCAGCGCCTGCCAGGCCGCCCTGGCGCCGCCGGCCGCCGCCTCGGCAAGAGTCATGGGTCCGGTGACCGCCCCGGCGGGAAAGACGCCGGCGGGTTTCGTGCCGTTTCCGTCTCCCAGAAAACCCTCCGGGGTCGGGCGCAGCCCCAGCGTTTTCGAAAGCGCCTCCAGGCCCGCCGGCGGGATCATGCCCACCGACAGGATCACCAGATCGAAGTCTTCCTGGATCGTTTCCCCGGTATCCGGCTTCAGATAGGTGATTTTTAACGACTCGTTTTCAGACGGATAGATGTCGCCGGGAATCGATCGGATCAACCGAACCGAATCTTGGGTTTCTTTGTAATAGGCGTCGAAAGTTCTTCCGAAGGTCTGTATGTCGATATAAAAAATCGTGGTGTGCACCCGGGGCCGGCGATGCCGCAAGAGGCGGGCGGTGCGCAGGGCGAATCCGCAACAATATCCGGAACACCACAAATGGTTCAGCTTGGCGTCCCGGCTTCCCACACACTGGATGAAGGCCACCCGGTCGGGTTCCTCTTGATCCGAAGGCCGGACCAGGCGCCCCCGGCGTTTGAGGACCGTTTCGACTTCCGGACTCGTCACCACGTTGGGAAAAACCCCGTATCCATACGGTTTTTCAAACGGTGAATGGATCGAGAACCCGGCGGCCACGATCACTGCGTCGGCATGTACGGACTCCGTTTTTTCAGCGGCGTCGAGATCAATGGCGCCGGTGGGGCAGACGTCCCGGCAGGCGGTACAGCTTTTGTCTTTTACATAAAGGCACGCCGATTCATTCAGGGCGTAAAAGGGACGGTGGTGCCCCGACGTCCCTTGAAGAATCCCCGCTTCCACCGGACAGGCGGAAAGACAGATCCCGCAGTCGTCGCATCGGTTTGGATCCACAAACCCGGAAGCCTGCCGTATCCGGACGTTGAATCCGTTGCTTTTCCGGACGTCCTGAATCCCGGATCCGGTCATCAGTCGGATATGCGGGTGTTTCAGGGCTTTTCCCAATCGATCATCCACGCCGCAGGCCCCGCATTTCACGCACGTATCCGTGGCCTTGCAGGAAAGGCGGATCCCCTGCCCCCCTGGGAATGCGTATTGATCGATGACATCGACAAAAACGCCTGCCTCGGCCAGATCCAGCGCCGCCGTTAATCCGGCGATGCCGCTGCCGACCACCAAAACGCGGTTTTGGGCCATATAGTTTCCTTTTTAAAGGCTGATGACGGCGTTTGCCTGGCAGGACATGTTGATAAACTCCGCGGCCGAGGCCATCCGGGCCCCCTCCACCAGGTCTTCCGGTTGAATCTGGCGGGCGTTGGCGCACGGCGTGCAGACCAGGATCGGAATTTCATGCGCCTGAAGGTACGCCAGCAGGTCGTCGGCCACATCCCCGGTGGCGGCCCGCACGTGGGTGATGATTCCGGTTTTGGCCAGATACACCCCTTCATCCAGCAGGAAAAGGGTGGTCTCTTTTCCTTCCTTGTGGGCGATGGTGGCCAGATGGATGGCCCGGGTCGCCCGGTTGGTGTCATTCGTCCCGCAGGATAGCGCAACAACAACCTTTTCCTTTTCCGCCATGTTCCGTCTCCTTTCCATAAAGGGGTTTCTTTAAAAGACAGGGGGGTCATTGACGCCGGTCGAAATGGGAGAAATGCATGGTGAAGGTCCCGCGCCCCTGGGTGGCCGACCGCAGGGACGTGGAGTATCCGAACATGTGCGCCAGTGGAACGATGGCCCGGATCACCTGATATCCGGTCTTGGGACGAATGCCCTCGATCTTGCCGTTCCGGGCGTTCAAGTCTCCGATCACTTCCCCCATGAAGCCTTCGGGGACGAGGACTTCGACGGCCATGATGGGTTCCAGGAGGAATGGATTCCCCCGGGACAGGGCTTCCTTGCAGGCCATGGAGGCGCTGACGGTAAAGGCCAGCTCCGAATCGAGGGATTCCTTGCAGGCCCCGTCGATGAGAACGGCCTCCACGTCCACCACCGGATAGCCCATGAGGACGCCGCTGAAAAAGGATTCCATCACGGCCTTTTCGATGACGGATACGTAAATGTGTGGAATCGTCTCTTCGGAGACCGCGGCGGTGAAATGATTTCCCGAGCCCCTCGGCAGCGGTTTGAGCTTGAGCCGGACCTCTCCGAAATGCCGCTGCCCGCTCACTTCCTTGTCGAAGACCGCCGAGGCTTCGGCGGGGGATTCAATGCTTTCCCGGTACACCACCTGGGGTTTTCCCACATTCACATGGGCGTTGAACTCCCGGTTCATCCGGCTGATGATGACATCCAGGTGAAGTTCCCCCATTCCGGAAAGGAGCGTCTGGCCGGTCTCTTCATCCTTTTGCACCCGAAGGGTGGGATCCTCCATCAAAAACTTATCCAGGATCTGGTCGAGGCGTTCCTGGTCCGAATGGGTCTTGGGCTCCACGGCCACGGAAATCACCGGCTCATAGAACTCGATCCGCTCCAAAAGCACCGGGTGGTCCTTCGTGCACAGCGTCTCCCCGGTGGAGGATTCCTTCAGGCCCACGACACCCACGATGTTCCCGGCGCCCGCCGCTTCGATGCGTTCTTTTTTATTGGCGTGCATCAAAAGGATTCTCGCCGGCTTTTCCTTGATCCCGCGGCCGGGGTTGTATACTTCGCGGCCCGAGACGAGATTTCCGCTGTAGATACGGACAAAGGAGAGTTTTCTTCCCTCCATGATGGCGACCTTGAAGATCAGGGCACTCAAAGGGGCTTTTTCGTCGGGGGGAAAGGCCACCGGTTCTCCGGTTTCCGGATGGACCCCTTTTACGGGCGGGACATCCAATGGACTGGGAAGGAAAGAAACCACGGCATCCAGAAGGGGTTGGATCCCCTTGTTCTTCAGGGCGCTCCCGCAGAGCACCGGGGTCAGCTTCAGGCTCACTGTGGCCTTGCGGATGGCGGAAAGTATCTGATCCGGTGAAATCAGATTTTCGGGGGCATCCGACAGGTATGCTTCCATAATGGCATCGTCGATTTCCGCCAGCTTTTCGATGAGATGTTCCCGATGGAGTTCCGCCGATTCCCGCTCGCTTTCCGGGATCTCGCCCACGACAAACGTCGCCCCCAGGGTGTCGTCTTGCCATACGATCTGTTTCATGTGGACGAGGTCGATGACGCCCCGAAAGGTGTCTTCCTGCCCCACCGGAAGTTGAAGGATAAGGGGATCGGCATGGAGTTTTTCCTGCATCTGTTCCACGGTGCCGAAGAAATCGGCGCCGATGCGGTCCAGCTTGTTGACGAAGGCGATTTTAGGGACCCGGTATTTGTCGGCCTGGCGCCAGACCGTCTCGGATTGGGGTTCCACGCCGCCCACGCCGCAAAAGACGCCCACGGCGCCGTCCAAAACCCGCAGCGCGCGCTCCACCTCTATGGTGAAATCCACATGCCCCGGGGTGTCGATGATATGGATGTCGGTGTTTTTCCACTGGCACGTGGTTACCGCCGAGGTGATGGTGATCCCCCGTTCCTGTTCATCGGGCATCCAGTCCATGACGGCCTCGCCGTCGTGGACCTCCCCCATTTTATGGGATCGCCCCGTATAAAAAAGGATCCGTTCGGTGACGGTGGTTTTTCCCGCATCGATATGGGCGATGATCCCGATGTTTCGAACCTGACTGATTTTGCTTGTTTTTTTCATCTGACGAGCAACATGTTCGCCTTGAAGGAACCGGTCAGGTCGACATGCCCGGAAAAGGTTTGGGCCTCACGACCCTCCATGAGAATCTTGACCGATTCCACTTCCGGAACATTGAGAACCAACGAATTGACGATGGAATAAACGGCGAGCCACTCAAATAAAACGCTTGTTTCCGCAAAGGTTTCCGGATTTTTTGCAAAATCCGCATAGGCGGTTTTTTCTCCGGTCACAAAGGCTGTCCGTAAGGTCAACCCCTTGGGGATCGCCCGGGCAAGCCCTTCCCGGGGGCCTTCCAAAAGCGATTCCAGTACGGCCCGGGCGAATGCCGTGGGGCTTTTTGCTTCCGGGACAAGTCGCGGTTCGGCCTTCAGATGCGTGCGGGTGGCGTCCATGAAATACAGGTTGACCGGCGCCGGATCCGCGGCCGGCGATGTTCCTGAAAGACCGCTCCACGCTGTCGCGGCGACGAGGAGAAATAAGATTCGTCTGATGGAAAAACGCAATGTGTTCATCGTCTTTTGCACAAAAAATCCGTATGCTCAGCATTTGGCAGAAGGAAAAGGGTTTTCATACGAAAGCCTGGTATTTAGGGCAATGACAACGGTAAGTCAAGAGCGGATGGGAATGTCGTCAATGCTTCGGGAAAAAGTATCCGGGAAAAGGCTTCTTAGCAGAGGGACGCGCCGGTGAGCCGGTACCGCTGGGCGATGGGCAGGCGCCTGCCGTATCCAAAGGCCTTGGAGGTGACTTTCAGGCCCGGGGGGGCCTGATGGCGTTTGTATTCGTTTTGATCCACCCGCCGGATCACCTGTTCCACCGTCTTGCGGTCCAGTCCCATTTCGATCATTTCCCGGATGGATTTTTGTTCTTCAATATACGCCATAAGGATCCGGTCCAGGGTTTCGTACGGAGGAAGGTCGTCCTGGTCTTTTTGGTCCGGGGCGAGTTCCGCCGACGGGGCTTTTTCCAGGATCCGCCGGGGGATGATCTCATGTTCGGCGTTGACCCGTCGCGCCAGCCGGTACACCAGGGTCTTGGGCACGTCCGAAATCACCGCCAGGCCGCCGCTCATGTCGCCGTAAAGGGTGCAGTAGCCCATGGCCAGCTCGGACTTGTTTCCCGTGGAAAGGAGGATGGCCCCATCCCGGTTGGAAAGGGCCATCAAGAGGGTTCCCCGGATCCGGGCCTGGATATTTTGTTCCGTGATTCCGGGGTGGCCGGGATCGAAATTCGGAGAGACACGGGAAAGAAACGTTTCGAATATGGAATCAATGGGATGGACCACATAGGGGATTCCCAGGTTTGCCGCCAGGGCCCGGGTGTCTTCAAAGTTGTCTTTGGAAGTGTACCCGGAAGGCATGAATACGGCGGTGACGTTTTCTTTCCCCAACGCCTTTTGGGCGATGCACGCCACCAGGGCCGAGTCGATCCCGCCGGAAAGGCCCAAAAGAACCTTGGAAAAACCGCACTTGGTGACATAGTCGGCGGTTCCCATGATCAAGGCGCGCCGGACGGCTTCCACATCGTCTTTGGACACCGGGTGCATGTCGCCTGCCAGCCTCTCCGTGTCCACCACCACCAGGTCTTCCGAAAAATCCCTGGCCCGCGCAATGAAATTGCCGTCCGTATTAAAAGCACCGCTGACGCCGTCAAAGAGGACGGAGTCGTTTCCGCCTACCTGATTCGCCCACACCAGCCGGACCCCGTATTTCCCGGCGATGTTGGCCAGCATTCCGGTGCGGAAACCGTATTTACCCATGAAAAATGGAGACGCCGAGATATTGACAAGTAGATCCACCCCTTTTTCCACCAGTTGTTCCACCGGATCGGCGGGATAGATCTGCCGGGCGAAGTAATCTTTGTCGTTCCAGGCGTCTTCACAGATGGAAAGCCCGATCCGGCAGCCTTTATAAGAAACGGGTTCCGTCACGGCGCCGGGTTCGAAATGCCGTTGTTCGTCAAAGACGTCATAGGCCGGGAGGAGACATTTATTCACCTGGAAAAGGCGTTTCCCGTCTTCAAATAAAAGGGCCGCATTGAAAAGGGGGTTTCCCTTGGGATTGGGGTTTTTTGCCACGAAGCCGCAGATGACACCGATACCGTGAATGGATTGGATGATCCGCTCCAGGCAGGCCAGCCCCGCGTCCACGAAATCTTTTTTTTCAAGTAAATCCCGGGGCGGATACCCGCAAAGGGCCAATTCCGGAAAAACCACCAGGGAGCACCCTTTCTCTTTCGCCTGCTGTGCATAGGCGATGATCTTTTTCGCGTTGTACGGATAGTCTCCGATGACGGGATTGATCTGTGCCAGCCCGATTTTCATGCGCGATTCCTTTCCTGGGCGCCGGGACCCGAAGATGACGGGATCGGCCGCATTTCCCGACTCGAAACGCTACACCGATTCCTTTTGTCTTGTCAACATGAGGAAAATACGCAAGACTTAGAGGATCGCAATGCTGTCCGATTTCGTCTCCGGAAGTGAAGAGAAAAGCCCCGGAGCGTATGAAAGCACAAAAAATGCAAAACAGGGGGCGTTGACATGCCAGACGTGACCGCGCCGGATATCGCCCGGAATCAGGACGACACCTTTGATTTGTCCTTCAAGGTCTTTTATGATCTGATGGCCAAACGGGTGAGTGAGATCCTTCTGGTGTCCAGCCCGTACGATGCCTTCATCATGGAAGAAGACGGTCGCCTGGCCGAACGGATCATCCATGAATATCGGGGCCTCAACCTCACCCGGCCGCCCCGCCTGACCTGGGTATCCACCGCCCAGGAGGCCCTCAACAAGCTTGCCCGCCAAAAATTCGACCTGGTCCTGACCATGCCCCGGCTCGGCGACATGGAACCCCGGAACCTGGGAAGGGCCATTAAAAAACGCTTTCCGAACATCCCGGTCTTTCTCTTGACGCACGGCGTCACGGGGATGCCCATAGATGCCCCGGGGGCGGATCCGGATGCCATCGACAAGACCTACATCTGGACCGGAAATACGGATCTTTTGCTGGCCATGATCAAAAACGAGGAAGACCGGATGAATGTGGTCTCGGATACCGAAAGGGCGCGGGTCCGGGTGATTCTGTTGGTGGAGGACTCCCCGGTCTACTATTCTTCCCTCCTTCCTTTTTTGTACAAGGAAGTGGTATCCCAGACCCAGGCGGTGATGGAAGAGTCCCTGAACGAAGAACACCGGATCCTGAGGATGCGGGCCCGCCCGAAAATCCTCCATGCGCTGACCTACGAGGACGCGGAAACCCTTTTCCGGTCTTTTCAGCGCTACATGCTCTGCGTGTTATCCGACGTGCGTTTTCCGAAAGACCGGGCGCTCGACCCGGAAGCCGGATTTTCTTTGGTCTCCATGGTCCGGGAAGCGCGCCCCCAGCTGCCGCTTTTTATCATGAGTTCGGAAGAAAAGAACCGGGAGAAGGCCGAAGAGGCCGGCGCCCTGTTTTTAAACAAAAATTCCCCCACCCTGCACACGGATCTCCGCGCCTTTTTCATGCAGTATCTCGGGTTCGGGGAATTCATCTTCCAGATGCCCGACGGCACGGAAGCGGCCCGGGCGGCCAACCTGCTGGCCATGGAAAAGCTCCTCCCGACCATCCCCGATGAATCCGTCCATTATCACGCGGTGCGGGATCATTTTTCCACGTGGCTCATGGCCCGGTCCGAAATCCAGCTGGCCATGAAGCTCAAACCCATCAAGGTGAGCGACTTTTCGAGCATCCCGGAGATGAAAGAATACCTGATCACCTGCCTGCGCAACCGGCGGGTGGGACGCCAGAAAGGGGTCATCGCCGACTTTACTTCCGAAGGGTTCGACCCGGGCGCCGAATTCGCCAAAATCGGGAAAGGGTCCCTGGGAGGAAAAGCCCGTGGGTTGGCGTTCATGGCCACCCGCTTCAAGGAAAATCCGGCATTCTTGGAGAAGTATCCCCACGTGACCATCGGCGTTCCCAAGACCCTGGTGATCTCCACCGAGGCCTTCGAGGCCTTCATCCGGGAAAACGATCTCAAAGCCCTGGCCGACAGCGACCTGGCCGACGCCGACATCGCCCGCCTCTTTTTAAAAGGGCGGCTTCCCGACTGGCTGGAGAGCCACCTGCGCCGTTTCCTTATCGGCGTCGATTATCCTCTGGCCGTGCGTTCATCGAGCCTCCTGGAAGACGCCATGTTCCAGCCCTTTGCCGGTCTGTACCGGACGTACATGGTGGCCAACCGGGACCCCGACCTCGAAATGCGGTTGAAGCAGCTGCGCCGGGCCATCAAGCTGGTATATGCCTCCACTTACTATGAAGCCCCCTGGTCCTTTTCAAGGAGCACCCTCCACCGGATCGAAGAAGAAAAGATGGCCGTGGTGATCCAGAAACTCACCGGGAGCGCCCATGGCGGTCATTTTTATCCTGCAGTGTCCGGCGTCGCCCAGTCTTTTAATTTTTACCCCGTGGGGCGCCTGAAAGCCGAGGAAGGAATCGCCCACATCGCCCTGGGCCTGGGAAAGACCGTGGTGGACGGCCTGACGGCCCTGCGGTTTTCTCCCAGGCACCCCCAATTCCTTCCCCAGTTTTCCACGGTGGAAGACATTCTGAAAAACGCCCAGCGGTATTTTTACGCCCTGGCATTGCAGGATGATCCCGAAGCGTTCATCGAAAGTGCGCTCAAAGGAGAAGACCCGTCCCTGGTTTCCCTGGAGATCGCGGAAGCGGCCGAAGACCCCCGCCACACGGCGCTGAAACGCCTCTTGAGCCTGTATCTTCCCCAGGAGCACCGCATCCGCGATTCGGGTTTCGGGGACGGTGCGCCCGTGTTGACCTTCGCCGGGATCCTGAAATACGGCGCCTTTCCCCTCCCCGAAATATTGAGCGATGTCCTGGAGATGGGGAAAGAGGGGATGGCTTCCCCGGTGGAAATCGAGTTTGCGGTGAATTTCCCGGATTCGGATGCCGAAAAACCCGAATTCGCCCTCCTTCAGATTCGGCCCATGGCCATGTTTCAAAACCGCCTCGATTTCGAAATCACCGCCGGTGATATACAAAGGGCTGTCTGCTACTCTTCCATGGCCCTGGGGCATGGAACCCGGAGCGATATCCAGGATATCCTCTTTGTGAAACCGAACGGTTTTGATCCTGCCAGGACCGTGGAAATCGCCCGGGAGATCGGATCCTTGAACAAGGAGATGATTCAGAAACAGCGGCGCTATCTCCTCATCGGTCCGGGCCGCTGGGGCTCGGCCGACCGCTGGCTGGGGATCCCCGTGGCGTGGAACGACATCTCCATGGTGGGATCCTTCATCGAGGACCGGACCTCCCGGCTCCGGGCGGACCCCTCCTACGGATCCCATTTTTTTCATAACATTACGTCACTGGGGATCAGCTACCTGACCGTGGCCGAGGGCGGGGAGGATTTCATCGACTGGGACTGGCTGTTGTCGTTGCCGGCCGTTTCGGAAATCCCTTTTGTCCGGCATGTCCGGCCGGTCAGACCCCTTTCCATCCGGGTGGACGGTAAAAAATCGACGGCGGTGATCCTGAAAGAATGAGGTACCCCCGGGTCAGCCGGAATACCCCACGGGCATGAGGGAAAGGGGTTCGTGTTTTTGCGGAATGCCCATGACC